>CAJUBG010000077.1 GCA_910584575.1 uncultured Dorea sp. | reverse complement strand
AACCCGCGACCCCGACCTTGGCAAGGTCGTACTCTACCAACTGAGCCACTGTCGCTTATTTTGTTTTGTGTCCCTCAGGACAATACATATATTACTACAAGGGTTTGCATTTGTCAACAGATTTTTTAAATTTTTTAAATAATTTTTTGGGGGCTTTTAATCCCCCATTTTCACGATAAAGCCAACATCTCCAATCTCTCCTTTGGCGGGGATTCTTCCGTTGTAATCCTTGGACGTGATGTGTACCGCCCCATCCTTAATCGAATAATCTCCGTTCCACCCCTCCTTCAGAGACACATTCTCCTCAAAGGGGATAGAAAGCGTCCAGCTTGTACATTCCTGGTCCGAGGTATTCTTCACCGTAAGCTCATACTGATGAACAGGCTTTCCTTCCTCCTCCCAACTGTTTTTCAGGTACATAGAGGCTTCTACATCACCACATACCACGAGCCGGCTTCCTTCGCCGCCTGATGCGGACTCCTCCAAGCCTTGCGCTGCCTCGCCCTGGCCTGCCGGCTCATTTGCCGTCTGGCTTACCTTCTCTCCTCCCTGACGCTCTGCCAACATCTGATACAGCCATTTCCCTGCCTCACTTAAGTCCTCCTGGGTAAAACCGCTGACTTTGCCGCATGAGCTTAGAAGCATAGCCGAGCTTTCATCCTTGTTGGACAGGTTCCACGCCACATAGCTCACCCCATACTGATCCATCAAATCCACCCACTGGTTGGCCTGCTCTATGTCAATAGCGCCGTTTCCGCTTGCGTCGCAGATCCCGTACTCCGTCACAAAGATCGGAAGCCCTGCGTCAATGGCAGCCGCCATCTTGCCGCGCAGGTCGTCCTTGTGGGTCGCCGCATAGAAATGGAGTGTATACATCAGATTATCATATCCTGTGATCGGGTCAGCCGCCGCCTGGTCTACAAACTGGGACCAGTTAGGTGTGCCTACGATAATCACAGCTTTCTTATCATTGGCGCGGATTACCGGAATCACCTCCTGGGCGTAGGACTTGATATCGGCCCATCCCGTGCCCCCGTTCGGCTCATTACAGATCTCATACAGCACATTGTCCGCGTCTGCATACTCCGCGGATATCTCTGCAAAAAAGGCTTTCGCCTCCTCAAGATGGATATTCGGGTTGTTGTCTGATAAAATATGCCAGTCAATGATCACATACATATCCTGCTCTGTGGCATACCGCACTCCGTCGCGTATCAGCCCTTTCAAATATTCCTTATCGCCGTCTGCGCAGTACCCGCCGTTCTCAGCCGTATACATGGCAAGACGCATCACATTCGCTTTCCACTCACTATGTAACTGAGCGAAACAGTCCCCATTGATATAGTCCGGAAACCAGGCCAGGCCATGGGTGCTGATTCCCCGAAGCTGTACGGCTTCACCGCCGCTTCCGCAAAGCTTCGTCCCCTCCACATGGAGAGCCCCTGTCACGGACGGGGACGCAATCCTGCTCTCCTGCTTTACTTCTTGCTCTGTCTCCTTTGCCGCCTTGTCCCCGGCCTCCTCTGCCGCGTCACGCTTTTCCTCCTCCTGCTTCCTGGGCGTGCCTTCTTCCTTCTTTCCGCCGCATCCCGTTACACAGCTCTGAACCGCCAGAAGGAGAACTGCACATAACACAAACATGAGCCCCTTTCTTCTAAACTTTCTCATCTCTCACACCTTCTTTCTGATACATACAGTCTAACCCATCCTTTTTTTCTTGTCAAATACCATGGCAGGAAAGCCGTCCTAATGATTTCTAAAAAAAATGCCGATATAACTTATAGAAAAATGCAGAAAATACAAGGAGGCATGATATGAGCAACAGCGAACCAATTACCAGTACACACACGGCGCCGCAAGAACAGCCGGCAGACAAGGCTACGAATTTCGGACTCCCCCGCACCATCCATCTGGTTCCCATGGATTACATCAGCGGTTTTGAGGTGCGCCCCGGCTTCTACGAGATTAACGGCGCCACGGCCATACCAGGAGGCGTCAACTTCACCGTATATTCCCACGGCGCCACCTCCATAGAATTACTTCTTTTCCATCGGGCCGAGGAGGAGCCCTTCGCCATCCTGCCGTTCCCGAAGCACTACCGAATCGGCAATGTGTACTCCATGATCGTGTTCAAGCTGAACATCGAAGATTTTGAGTACGCCTATCGGGTGGACGGGCCTTACGAGCCGGAAAAAGGGTTGATTTTTAATAAGAACAAGTACCTTCTGGACCCTTATGCCCGCGCAGTCTCCGGCCAGAGCCAGTGGGGTGACTCCTCCCCCCGCGGACAGCACTATAAGGCCCGCGTGGTAAAGGATGATTTCGACTGGGGCAGCATTGCGCCTCCCCTTCTTCCTACCGAGGATCTCATCATATACGAACTCCATGTGCGTGGATTTACCAAACACGGCTCGTCCGGCGTACTCCATCCAGGAACTTTTGACGGGCTTTTAGAAAAACTCCCCCATCTTCTTGAGCTTGGTGTCAATGTGGTCGAGCTGATGCCTATTTTTGAATTTGACGAAATGCAGGACTATCGGGAGGTAGACGGGGAAAAGCTTTACAATTACTGGGGCTACAACACGGTCAGCTTTTTTTCTCCCAACACCAGTTATTCCTCCTACCGTGAGCATAACCGGGAAGGCAACGAGCTGAAGCATCTGATCCAGGTATTCAATCAGCACGGTATCGAGGTTTACTTAGACGTGGTATTCAATCACACGGCAGAGGGGAACGAGCACGGTCCTTTCTTTTCCTTCAAGGGATTTGATAACAACATCTACTACCTGCTGACGCCAGAGGGATATTACTATAATTTTAGCGGATGCGGCAACTCCCTGAACTGCAACCACCCCATCGTCCGCCAGATGATCCTGGACTGCCTGCGATACTGGGTCAATACTTATAGGGTAAACGGCTTCCGCTTTGACCTTGCGTCCATCCTGGGCCGCAACGAGGACGGATCGCCCATGAAACAGCCGCCCCTCCTGCAAGCCCTTGCTTTTGACCCAATCCTTGGAGATGTGAAGCTCATCGCAGAGGCTTGGGACGCAGACGGGCTTTACCAGGTGGGTACCTTCCCGTCCTGGAACCGTTGGGCGGAATGGAACGGCAGATACCGAGACGATATGCGGCGATACCTCAAGGGCGACGGAGGTATGGCTCAGGCTGCGGCCTTAAGGATTGTAGGCTCCCACGATATTTACGAGATTGATACCAGAGGAAACGCCTCCGTGAACTTTATCACCTGTCACGACGGCTTTACCCTTTATGACCTGTACTCATACAATGAGAAGCACAATGAAAAGAACGGCTGGAACAACACTGACGGCGCCAACGACAACCATAGCTGGAACTGCGGCGCCGAGGGTGATACAGACGACCCTGATATCCTGACTCTCAGGAGGAGGATGATCCGCAATGCCTTCGCAATCCTCATGTGCAGCCGCGGCATCCCCATGTTTCTTGCAGGAGACGAATTCTGCAATACCCAGTTCGGCAACAATAATTCCTACTGCCAGGATAATATCACCTCCTGGCTCGACTGGCGGCTGTTGGAGAAGAATCGGGATATGTTCGAGTTCTTCAAATACATGATTCACTTCCGCAAAACCCACCGGCTTTTGCGCACCAATGTAAGCAACGGCGTAAACGGTTTTCCGGATATCAGCTTCCACGGAGTCACACCCTGGTGTGAACATTTCGCAGATTACGACAGATACATCGGCGTCATGTTCACAGGACAGGAAAAAAGCTCTGGTCCACAGTTCATCTATGTGGCCTCCAACGCATACTGGGAGGAGGTTGAGGTTACTCTGCCGGCGCTTCCCATATCTATGTGTTGGAAAATCGTTGTGGATACCTGGGAGGAGGCCCAGAAGCCCTATCCTCTGTATAGTGATCGTATCACCGTGCGTCCCAGAAGCCTTATGGTCGTGTTAGGTGAATAAATAGTACTCGAAGGGTATGCATTACGGTGTGCCCTTGGGTATACGAAAAGAGACTGCTGCACTTGTCATTTTTCCTTAGTGCAGCAGCCTCTTTTTCCTTCACTTATTCCATCATTCACCGAGTCCGCCCTCTATGGCGGCCACCATCTTGCTCAATGCAGCTTCTTCGTCCTCACCCTCGCAGATCAGCTCTATCTCGTCACCCTTCTTGATACAGGCTCCAAGCACACTCAGCACGCTCTTTGCGTTGGCAATGGTATTGTCATACTCAAACGTTACCTTGCACTTGAAATTACTTGCTGTATTGCAGAAGATTCCTGCCGGTCTCAGATGCAGTCCGGTGGGGTTCGTAATCCTAACTCTTTGCTTAACCATAGTCTCCTCCGTTTATTCTTCTTGCTCATCCTCCGTCTTTTTCTCTAATATAATCTCAACTTCCTCACTGTCTACCAGCGTACACCCCTCCGGAAGCTCTACAACCACCGGAACAAGATAGGTCCCCGGCGTCTCGTAATTCTTAAGGTCAATACTCACCTTCTTTGCCACCGTGAATACCTTCAGAGCCTCCGCCGGACCTCTGACTTGAATCTCCAGATCCACTGCACCGTAGCTCAACTCCAAATCCTCCGCAAGATTATTTACGGTTATGGAACTGGTTGACACCTCATAATTCTTCACACCCGGCTGTTCAATCTGGATAGTCAGCACCACGCTTCTTGCATTCTCCTCCACCAACGTCACTCCGTCCGGAAGATACGCAGATATATCAATAATCTTCTCCGTCCTCTCTGACAAATCAGAAATAGTAAGGTCCTCTGCCGGTATCTCGATCTCGTCCAGCTTATCCAGATCCTCCTCCTCACCCGTCACGCGGACCTCCCGCGGCTCTACGGTGACAGAGCTGACCTTGCATCCCGTTGCCGCCGTGATCATTGAGGTATCCGGCTTTACGGGAACACTTCTGATCTGGTGCAGGGTAACACGGACGCTGACTCCGTCTTTCCCAAGGTTATTGGCAAGAAGTGTCTGATCAATTACGTTGTTATTGGCATCGTATAAGATCAGCCTTCCCTCTATATCCGCATTCTCTGACAATCCCGATACATTTGCCTCTGCAACCACCCTGCTGATACTGTCAATGACTGACTTAGGACCGCGCAGCGTCACCTTCTCCGGATTGGGCTTCAAGTCTCCAAGTACATATCCCTCCCGAACCGTACCGATGGTAGACGGCGTAATCGGGAAATTATTCTTTGCCTCATCTTCAATCTTGACCTGAAGATTTACCGGCGATGAATACGCCTTCTCATACTTATATCCAGGTATGGATACCTCGATAGGAATCTGAGTGCCCAGGCTCAACTCCTTCATATCCGCAACTGCCACAATATCCTCTGACCTGATCTTATTCAGAACAGACCGGTTGGCGCTGACCGTAACCATAACCTCCTGGGTATTGTCCACAATCTGGTATGTCCTGTTAGTCGTTGTCACAACTTCTTCGTTTATCACACTCACCGGAATTCCGGTATATGTCTTATCTGTCACCGGATCATCGATATTAACCACAACAAACCACATCAAAACTGCGCTAAAAAAGGCTAATACCTTAAGACCCAGATTAGCTGTCAGTCTTCTTCTCATTCTTCCGCCTTCCTTTCCACAGCGCTGCAAGCCTGTTTGCCTCCACTCTCCGATCCTGGATGCTGCACAGCTTCTCTCTCAATTCCTTCTCCGTGATATTCCTGGAGAGGAATCCTCCCTGCGCCACAGAAACTGCTCCGGTCTCCTCAGAAACCACGATAATCAGCGCATCACTCACCTCGCTCATTCCCAATGCCGCACGGTGTCTGGTTCCAAGAGACTTACTGATCCTCATGTTGTCGGACAAGGGCAGATAACAAGTCGCCGACACAATCCTGTCACCCCGCACAATAATCGCCCCGTCATGCAGCGGTGTATTATGCTCAAAAATATTAATCAAAACCTGGCTTGACACCAGACAATCCATCCGGATTCCGGTACTCTCATACTCTGTAAGACGAATCGCCTGCTCTACCACAATCAAGGCGCCTGTCTTCACCTTTCCCATGGCATAAGCGGCGTCAATCATACTCTCCCTGGTTTCTTCACTGAAGCGCGCCTTCTCACGCCCGGTCTCAAAAGGAACCATGGCGGGTAAAAACTGCTTCTCTCCAAGCTTCTCCAGAGCCCTTCTAAGCTCAGGCTGGAATACGACGATTGCGATTGTCGCCATGACTGTAACAGAATTCTTGGCAATATACAGTATGGTATGCATCTTGAAAATAGCGGCGACCAGAATGAATACAGCCAGCACTACAATACCCTTTAAGAGCATCCACGCCTTTGTATTCCGAATCCATACCATAATGTGGTAAAGCAGAAATGTAAGGATCAAAACCTCCACAATATCCGTAATCCGCACCTCCGGAAAAAACCAACCGGAAAAGGTATACTTCCCTACAAATCTGGTAATCTGCTGTTCCATTCCCTCACCTCCTTTTCAATGACATCCTTTATTTTCTCATATTCAAATCTTTCCTGAGGCTCTGGGTAAGAAGCATCTTATCCACTTCCTTCATATCATGCTTCTTAACCGACTGCCCCTTCTTAGGCATGGGTCTCTTTCCATTCTTTCCCACGCCTGGGGACGCTGTCCCTGACTTCTTCCTCACAGATTCCGTATCTATGATCTCCGTCTCCTGCCTCTCATTGATTCGCTTCACCGTCTTTTCCGGCGTTGCAACCGACAGCTTGGGAACCGCCTTCACATAATAGTAATACTCATCATCCTCAAACTGCAGCTTCTCACTTCTCGTATAGTCCACCGAGAAATAAAACACCTCCAGAATCAGCCCGATTACAATGGACGCAACGCTTCCTCCAATAAGTATACCGTAGGAGGTATGCACTCCAAGGACAATATCTCCCGCCACTACCACCACCAGGTTCGCGATAATCCCCGCCACAATCGCTATCTTCCACGCATGATCTACCGAAGCCCTGTGAATCGTATACACAATAAAGAAACAGATGAGGAAAGCAATGAGCATCACCCACATCTCTTTATTCTGGAACACTTTACTGAGATAATCTGTTCCCTGAGTCAGCATACCCTTCACTCCCGAACCATCCAGGTTCGCTGCCGCCTTTTTCACATACTCCATCATGTAATACACCACTGTACCGCAAATAACTGCCACCATACTTCCCGGCGCAGCCGAAAGGCCGCAGGCAACCGGTATTACATAAGGAATATGCAGGAAGAACGCAAGAGGCGTCAGCAACGCCACCAACGCCATCCTGGGCGCAAGGCGCAGATAGAAAATATACATTACCAGAAACAAAACCGCTGTCACCGCCAGAATTCCGAGGGATACAGAATACATATGCAGTAATATCAGCCCTGTGGCCGCCACCACCGTCACCCCAAGGGGCAGGAACGTACAGAGCACCGCAAGGGCTACTGCCGCCACCGGAGACGCCGCCAGCTTCATGAAGCCAACATTCCGGTTAATGAGTATAAAGGTTGTAGCTGCCAGAATGAACTGGAGAGCCTTGTCATATACTTTTGAATTCCTGGCATATAATTCCTCTAATCGTCCTCGTAGTACATATATACTGTCCATCTATCTGTTCTCCTTTTCATACATCCTAAGCAGCCGTGTCAGATTATGGTTATATTTTTTAACCCTCTGTCTGGCATCCTTATGCTTCTCATTGTAGATATGGCCTGTAATGATCAGATACACGATAATCAGGGAAATATAGCCCAGGACCACAGCGCCGGCCAGCATCATAATCAGACCGTTGGATACATTATTCATTATATCCTCCATCTTCACCAGCACAAACATCCCCACCACACAGATATATCCCACCGTAACCCACAGAAAAGAGCAGATCATGTGAAGACCTGTGTAGTCCCTGCGGTAATATTCACTGATCTTAAAGTCTTCCTTTCCCTCCGTCTGCTCATAGAAAGCGAGACGGGTCATAAGCTCTACTTTTTTCTTATCTAACATAAATCACCTCAAAATGCTATTATGATACAATCAAACATCATTTTTAGTATAACAAATATCAGTATCCTTGTCCAATACTTATAGTTAAAAAATAGACTTTTTCGACTCCTTTCTCCTTCAAAACCGCCGCTGCCGCGTCTATGGTACTCCCTGTCGTGTAAATATCGTCGATTAGCAGCACTTTACGCACAGGCCGGAAACACGTTTTAACTGCAAACGCATGTCTTAAATTCTTCCTTCTCTCCTGATGGCTGAGCTTTTTCTGCGGCTCTGTATAAAGCATACGGACCAGAGATTTCTCGTCCACGGGTATCCCTAGCCTGCCGCCAAGCTCACGGCAAATAACTGCCGCCTGGTTATACCCTCTTTTCCTTCTGCGCTTTTTGTGAAGTGGGATTGGAATCATAAGGTCAGGGGCCCATGTTTCTATCGAACGGCCATAACAGCGGAGGAGCTCCTCCACATAACAGACCCCGTATCTCCTTTGATTGTGGTACTTGAATTGATAGATAGACGTGCTGACAGGCTCCTTGTGCAGCCACAAGCCATACCCCCTGTCATACCAGTGCTCCATATGCATGCAGTCATGGCAAAATTCCTGTTCCCCATAGCTGACCGGTTTGCCGCACCGCATACATCTGGGTTCTTTTATCCTGAGAGTTTTCAGTTTTTCTCTGCATCCGGTACAAATCCCCTGTCTGCTGACCCTGCCGCAAAAAGGGCATACCTCCGGCCACATCCAGGAAACCGTTTTCTCTGTTATTTTCCGAAACATTCCTCCATATCTATATGTTCTATATGTCATTGCATTTCTCGGATTCGCTCTGCAAGGCTGGTGTTGCGCCTCTGCTCATTCGTATTCTGGATCATCTCCTGAAATACCTGGTCGCTTCCAACCAGAGTCACGCAGCGCCTTGCCCTTGTCACAGCCGTATACAAAAGATTCCTGTGATACAACTGTCTCGGTCCTGACAGCAGCGGAATCACTACCGCAGGATATTCACTCCCCTGTGATTTATGTATGGTAATGGCATAGGCCAACTCCAGCTCATCCAGCAAAGCATACGGATACTTCACCCTGCGCTGCTCGTCGTACTCTACGGTTATCGTCTCCTCATAGGTATTAATCTGCCTGATGATTCCCATATCACCGTTGAAAATCCCCATGCCTTTGTCAATGGTCATTCCATACTTAGTAGAAATCTCCCACTCCAACTGGTAATTATTCTTAATCTGCATCACCTTGTCCCCCTCGCGGAACAGGCGGTCACCGATCTCCTTCTCTGTCTTCCCCTTTTCAGGCGGATTTAAATATTCCTGCAGAATCCGGTTCAGACGCTCCACGCCCAGAAGCCCTTTACGCATGGGAGTTAAAACCTGAATATCATACTCCTTTGCATCCACATATTTCGGAAGCTTTTTCTGAATCAGCGTAATTACTACGCTGATAATCACATTCGCATCCTGCCGCTTTAAAAAGAAGAAATCTCGGCTCTTATTGTCCAGTATAACCTCCTCGCCGCGGTTAATCTTGTGGGCATTGACAACAATATCACTTTCTCCCGCCTGACGGAAGATCTTTTTCAGCATAACCACAGAAAAGCACTCCGAAGCAATAATATCCTTCAGCACACTCCCCGGCCCAACACTGGGAAGCTGGTTACTGTCGCCCACCAGAATCAGCCTTGTCCCCGCGACAATAGCCCGAAGCAGCGCCGACATCAGCGGAAGATCCACCATGGACACCTCGTCGATAATGACCACATCCGTCTCCAGGGGATTCTCCTCATTCCTCTGGAAGCCGCTTGCGCCATCCTCCTCAGGATTTCCGGCAACCTCCAGAAGCCTGTGGATAGTCTGGGCCTCATATCCGGTGGCCTCCGTCATCCGTTTTGCAGCCCGTCCGGTAGGCGCCGCCAACAGAAAATCCATCCCTTCACTCTCAAAAAAATGAAGCATGGCATTGATGGTAGTAGTCTTTCCGGTACCAGGTCCTCCTGTCAGCACCATGACCCCGCGCCTCACAGCCTCCACCACGGCAGTCCGCTGCATCTCGTCCAGACACAGCCCTCCCCGCTTTTCAACCATAAGAAGCCTGTCCCTAAGCTGCCCTTCCTCCACCTTATAGTCCACATCCAGGTCGTGCAGCATCCTCGCCACATTCATTTCCATATAATAGTAACGCGACGGATAGATTCGCATACCGTCCGCTTCCTTCTTGACGACAATCTTCTTCTCCATTGCAAGATCCATCAGATAATTCTCAATATCCGTAAGCTCAATGCCCAGAAGCTCGCCCGCCCTCCTGACAAGCACCTCCTGCTTAAGAAAAATATGCCCGTCGTTCACACTGTTAAGCAACGTGTAAAAGATGCCGCTGCGGATACGGAAATCCGAATCTGCATGAAGCCCCACCTTTATTGCAATCTCATCCGCCGTCTTAAAGCCGACCCCAGACACATGGTCGGCAATCTGGTATGGATTCTCCTCTATGACTCGGTACACACTCTGCCCGTAATGCTGGTAAATCTTAGCCGCCAGCGTCGTGGATATCCCGTACTTTTGGAGAAATATCATCGCCTGGCGTATATCGCGCTTTTCCTCCACCTGAGCCGAGATCTCCCGCGCCTTCCGTTCGCTAATCCCTTTAATCTCAGCCAGCCGTTCAGGCTCCTCCTCAATAATGCGGAACGTGTCCTCCTTGAACTTCTTCACAATCTTTCCCGCCAGAGAAGCGCCCACGCCCTTGATAGACCCAGAGCCCAGATACCTCTCAATCGATACCAAATCCTCCGGCTCACAGACCTCGGAGGTTTCTGCCTTGAACTGAAGGCCATAGAGCTTATGGGTCGTATACTCTCCCGTAAGCTTTAAAAGCCCTCCCTCCTCCACATAGTGAAACCTCCCGACACAGGTTATCTCCCCGTCGTCATTATTCAGATTAAAAACCGTATATCCATTCTCCTCGTTGCGGTACACAATATGTTCCACATATCCTTTTATAGTGTCCATTAAAATTCTCTACGTCCGCTTACCAATTCCACAAACTGTCCGGTGCCGATGGCAACCACCTTCATAGGATCCTCCGCCGTCATGGTATTGATTCCCGTCTTCTCCTCTATCAGTTCTTCCAGTCCCCGAAGCATTGAGCCTCCTCCTGTCAGCATAATCCCGCGGTCCAGGATATCGGCAGACAGCTCTGGGGGCGTCCTTTCAAGTACGTTAATGACCTCCTCCACAATCTG
This sequence comes from uncultured Dorea sp., assembly GCA_910584575.1. Taxonomy (GTDB): domain Bacteria; phylum Bacillota; class Clostridia; order Lachnospirales; family Lachnospiraceae; genus Sporofaciens. The sequence continues at coordinate 934 of CAJUBG010000077.1, read as the reverse complement.
CCCCGTAGGCTCGCGAAGCGCCTCCTCCGTTTCCAGAGAAGTCACTGTCACCGTCTTGGGAAGCCCCGTCACCAGATTGCGGCCTCTCACCTCTAACTCCTCGTCCTCAATCAGAGGATAAGTCGTCCCAATCTTAATCTTAATGTCCTCCGCCGTACGTTCTCCAATCAGAAGGTTATGCTTCTTGCGCATATAGCGGACGATAGCCTCGTCAAAATCATCACCCGCAATCTTAATTGAAGAATTCACCACGGTTCCTCCAAGAGAAATCACGGCGATATCCGCCGTTCCTCCCCCGATATCAACAATCATATTGCCACAGGGCTTGGAGATATCGATTCCCGCGCCAATAGCCGCCGCCACAGGTTCTTCTATGAGGTTCACTTCCCTTGCGCCCGCCGCATAGGTCGCCTCCTCCACAGCCTTGCGCTCTACCTCAGTCACTCCGCTTGGAACACAGATGCTGATTCTCGGCTTCTTGAACGTACGCTTCCCCAATGCCTTCTGTACAAAATACTTTATCATCTTCTCTGTCACAGTATAATCTGAAATGACTCCCTGACGAAGGGGGCGCACGGCAACAATATTCCCCGGCGTCCTCCCCAACATCAAACGTGCTTCTTCACCAATGGCCTTTATCGCATTCGTATCCCTGTCATAAGCAACCACAGACGGCTCCTTCAGTATGACGCCTTTTCCTTTTACATAGACCAGGACGCTGGCAGTTCCCAAGTCAATTCCGATATCTACTGACATCCTTCTTCCCCTTTCCCAATGCTATCTATATGATTATCATTTGTTGACTTGACTCTTTTCGCATCTCTATATAATCATCATTCGTTGATTTCATTCATATTGCACATTCTCGTGCTCGTTTCATTATAATCAACTTTACAGGAAATGGAAACCCCCTTTTTCCTTAAATCTTTGTGAA
>CAJUBG010000076.1 GCA_910584575.1 uncultured Dorea sp. | reverse complement strand
AAATACCCCGGAGGGGTTAAAGTTAGACCCCCATTTGAAATGGGGGTTGCTAATTTGATATTTCATCATTTTCTTCATAATCAGATACCTCTTTCTTGTTGAATCACTGGTTCGTTAGGCGCCGTCCGTCAGACGGATGAATAATTTTTGTAGGTCCATTCTGGAAACTTCTGTTCCTGATGGAAGCATGGAATCCGGAGTGCCTATCACATAAGCGGTCTTTAACCCGCCTAAGGTATCCACTCCGATGACTTCTTTTCCTTCCATATAGGCGTCAATCTGCGCCCCAGGCCCGCTGATACAGTAGCCGCTTTTAAGAAGGGTATCCAAAGGTTCATTGCGGATAATCTCCCCATTCCTGATGACAACTACATGCTCGATTAGATTCGCCGCCTCCTCAATCAGATGGGTGGAGATTACGGCGGTAAAGGGGTACTTGGCGTATTTCTCAATCAGAGTCCGGTAGAATAAATCTCTGTGGCAGGCGTCGAGGCCCAGAACCGGTTCGTCCAGGAATACAAAGGGTACGTTCACGGACAGGGCGACAATATTCCGGAAAATGGACTGGTATCCGGTTGACAGGTCTTTGATTTTCTTTTTCACGGGCAGCTTAAAGCTCTCGCAAAGCTTCTGTGCGTAGGCCCTGTCAAAATCAGGGTAAAATTCCTGACTCCACTTCAATGCCTGGGAAACCTTCATCCCCTCCGGATACAGGTTGTTTTCATTGGCGAGAAAGCATGAGGAGAGCGCGTCGGTATTCTCGGTAAGGCTTACGCCGTCAAGGGTTACCCTGCCGCTGTCGGCAAACAGACGGTTGTTGATGATGTTAAGGAGGGTGGATTTGCCGGCGCCGTTTCTTCCAAGGAGGCCGTAGATGGTGTTCTCCTCAAAACACAGGTTGACGCAGGAGAGCGCCTGTGTGTCTTTAAATGACTTGGATACGTCTTTTACTTCGATTCTGCTCATTGTACAAATCCCCTTTCGATCATTGCGATAATCTCGTCACTGGTAATTCCCAGTCTCTTAGCTTCGTCAACCAGCCTGCTGATATAATTATCATAGAACTGGTCCTGTCTTTTCTTTTGCAGTTTACTTACGGCTCCCTGTGCTACAAACATGCCGACCCCCCTTTTCTTGAATATGACAGCTTCATCCACCAAAAGATTGATTCCTTTGAGGGCTGTGGCGGGATTAATCTTATAGTTTACGGAAAATTCCGTGATGGAAGGTATCTGGCTTTCCTCCGGAAATGCCCCTGTTAAGATTCCGTCCTCGATGCCCTCGGCAATCTGGATGAAAATAGGTTTTTCTTGATCAAGGTTTAGTTTCATTGAAATCCTCCTTGCTCTATTTGTTAGTTACTTAAATGGTTAGTTAGTTGAGTAATTAACTATAAATGTATTAAAGCACAGATATTTAAGAATGTCAATAGGGATTTTATTTTTTGAAAATAAAAAAGGCAGCTATCACATCAAAATGATGGCCGCCCGATAGAAATCTAATTTTTATTTTTTTGGTCATTGATCATTGCAATAATATTCATGGCTGGCAAAACAATAGGAGACATTCCAGGCTGAGTTGTTATGATAGATATATAACTTCTAATATAAGGAAACATGATTGCAATGGTATTTTTCTCAAGTATATCCATGTTATCTTGATGTGTACGAAATATTGCTTTACTCTTGACGTTTACATATATATTTTCATGTTCATCTGACACAGTTGTATTTAATATAATTTCGTATCCGTATTCTTCAATGTTTTGAACATGATGTTCAACATGAACGCTTAATTCCAGCCCTTCTAATGATACATCCTTTTTCCGAAATGTGCTTTCTGTAATCTCAATTTTTTCCAGAATAAGAGGACTTTCGTAATCAGACCGAACTTTCATAATCCACTCCTAACATGCAATCGCAAAGTCATCCTGCAAATAATATGCTTTTTCTACCACACCTGCATCTAATTTTTGACCAGTGTATTCCCAAAAAGTATGACGTTTCGCAAAAATTCGATTGATATCTTCGCTTGTCACCGCATGAATCCCATTTTCATCTTTTGTCATTGGTTCCTTTGCGTTAGCGCTTAACTCGACATTATATTTCTCACATAATGCATAAAATAGATTCTTATCAAACATTATATCACCTCGTCTTCTTCATTATATATCAATCTTGTTGATTTGATACATTCTTTTTTGGAAACACATATCTGCCTCTCATTAAATCTGATATTAATAATTTTGATTATTTTTCTTTGCTTTTTTAATTGTTCGGGATTTCTTCTTGTTGTATAGCCTGCTACATCCTTTTGGAAGGTGGCTATTATAACAGATATTCCTTTCGTCTGTTTATAATAATCAAATAAGATTGCACGCAAATCATCTTCCTTTTTAAATATTGGCATGCTTCCTTGACAATTTTTTTGTATTTTTTCAAATGTTCTTATGGTTTCTGTTAGAAAAGAATCATACTGATGATTATCATCAAGATTAAGAACTTCTTTATCATCTGCCTCAATAAGCGACTGAAAAATCACACCGCCACAATTACCGTTTTGCGACGAACAGTTTGATGCCCACCACTGTGCTTTTTCATAGTCGTCGAAAAAATATACGCCTTGACCTAACCAATGGTCGCTTCGTTGCTTACACTTAGCAGGATCTAATCCGTCCTTCTCTATACTATATAGATGCTTAGTGCAGGTTCCATGATATCCAAATTCTTTCATTATCCAATCTTCCTAAGCAATTTACAGATATCTCTGTAATTTCTTCATTCTACAAACTAAAGTATAGCATTTTAGAGTAGTAAAAGCAATCTTTTAAGTTATAATGGGGATTCTTTTTGTCGATACAGGCACCCCAGTAAAGGGTGCCTGAAATAAAGATATACTTAGATAGCCCTTGTATACTCCTTAAGCCACTCCCTCTCCTCATCATTGAGATGCGGGGAAACGAGTTCGTATACCTTTGCATGATAAGCGTTCAGTTGTTCCTTGTCCTCCTGTCTCATCATATCCGGCTTCACCGCGTCCAAATCAATAGGAACGTAGGTAATCGGTTCAAGGTAAAGGAACTGTCCGTATTCTGTTTTTGGGCCTTTTCTTACCACCAGTTCGTTCTCGGTACGGATGCCGTGGGAGCCTTCAATGTAAAGCCCAGGCTCGTCAGTGATAACCATGCCGGCCTCAAGAGGAGCCTTTTCCTTCTCACGGACTGCACAGCGAAAACCAGCGGGAGCCTCATGGATATTCATCAGATAGCCCACGCCGTGGCCTGTGCCGTGATTGTAGTCCAGTCCCCGTTCCCATGCAGGCATCCTTGCCATGGCGTCCAGGTTAAATCCGGAGATTCCGTAAGGAAATACGGCGCGGGCCAGATGCAGGTTGCACAGAAGCACTGTCGTGAAATCCTCCTTCATCCGGTCTGTAATCTCTCCGAAGGCAAAGGTTCTTGTAATGTCCGTAGAGCCTTCCATATATCCGCCGCCTGTGTCCGTCAGGAACAGGCCGTTGGTGGTGACCGGAACATTGGTTTCAGGGGTGGCGGCATAGTGGACAATGGCGCCGTGTTCTCCGGAACCGCAGATTGGCTCAAAGCTCTGCCACAGATAGCCCTCCTGCTCCTTTCGGAAGGAATCAAGCTTTTCGGCGGCGCTGATTTCCGTAATCTCCGTCTTTCCTATATTCTTCTTCAGCCAGTACATGAATCTGGTGACTGCCACACCGTCCTTGATATGGGCATTGACAATGTTCTTAAGCTCAGTGTCGTTCTTCATTGCCTTCATCAGCACTTCCGGATTCATCTTCTCGATGACCTTCGCCCCTTTTGGAATATTGTTGTAAAGGGCGTAATTCAGCCTTGACGGGTCAACAAGTACGCTGTCCTCGGCCTTCAAGCTCTTGACATCCTCGTAAACGGCGTTGTATGGGTGGATGGAAATCCCGTCTTTTGCCAGCGTCTCCTTCATCTCGGCAGATAGCTTACGTTCGTCTACATAAAGCTTCATATCCTCCATAGTAATGATGGCGTAGGACAGAAGAAGGGGGAAATATTCGATATCATCGCCTCTTAAGTTGGTGGTCCAGCAGATATCGTCCAGAGCAGCGAGGATATGGACGTTGGCTCCCTCCTGCTTCATGGCTTCACGGATGCGGGTAAGCTTGTCCGCCGTACTCTCGCCTGTATATTCGATGCCCAGGGCAAATGCCGGCTTCTCGGACAGCGGCGGACGGTTTTCCCAAATCTTATCTACCAGATCTGCCGAATAGTCAATCTTCCCATTCTTTGGAAGAAGCGCAGACTGTAACGCCTGACCTTCCCCCATGGCCACTACCCGTCCGTCAAATCCCAAGGTGCCTCCTTCTGGAATAACGTCCGCGATATATTCCTCAAGGGTTGGAACGCCTGGCTGCCCCATCTTAAACAGTGTAACCCCGCTTCCCTCAAGCTGATTTGCCGCCTGAATAAAGTATCTGCCGTCTGTCCAAAGTCCTGCCTCTGTCTTAGTGATGACAGCAGTTCCCGCAGAGCCGGTAAAACCTGTCATAAATGCCCTTGCCTTAAAATGCTCTCCTACATATTCGCTCTGGTGATTGTCGTCCGTAGGAATCAGATATGCGTCGTACCCTTTTTCCTCCATAAGAGAACGAAGGGCCGATATCCTTTCTGGTACAGTCATATAAAAACCTCCCTTAATAAATATTATTTCTGTAAATTTATTCTAACATATCTATTTGCAAATTGACAGGAATAATTATATAATTATCCAAGATGAAAAGGAGAGAAGAAGATTGAAAAGATTGATAAAGATGATAGCTGCGTTGGCGCTTTTGGCGGCGGGAGAGCTGGCGCGCGAGCTTCGGTGTTTTCATGTGACGCGCTACTGCGTGGCCTCACGAAAGCTTTCCGGACTCAAGGCACCGAGAAAGATTATTTTCTTAAGCGACCTTCACAACTATTGTTACGGGAGAGAGAACGAGCCGCTTTTTCGCGCGGTAGCAAAGGAGAAGCCGGACCTGATTCTGGTGGGCGGAGACATGCTGCTTCGCAAGGATCATTCCTCCTATGGGCATACGGTAAAGCTGCTTTCCCGCCTGTCGAAGGTCTGCCCTGTGTACCATGCCAATGGAAACCATGAGCAGAAGATGAAGGAGAAGCCGAGGAAATACAAGCGGTCCTTTCGGGATTACAAGGAATGTCTTTTAAAGGCGGGGATTCATTTTCTGGAAAATGAATCCGTAACCCTTATGTGGGATGAAAAAAAGATTCGGATTACGGGGCTTGAGATACCCCTTCGAGGGTATGAGAGATGGGCGAGGAACCGGATAGGGAGGGATGACATCGAGGATAAGATAGGTGAAGCGGGCGAGGATTACGAGATTTTGCTGGCGCACCATCCGGCCCATATTCCGTCTTATTTCGACTGGGGGGCGGATCTTGTCCTTTCAGGGCATTACCATGGAGGAGTCATGCGGATTCCTGGAATCGGGGGCGTGATAGCGCCTGATTTTACCCTGTTTCCCAAATACTCTGGGGGCTGTTATAAGGTTGGGGACGGCGTTGCTGTCGTCAGCAAGGGACTTGGGGTACATTCTGTGCCAATCCGGCTGTTTAATCCTGCGGAGATTGTGGTATTGGAATTGAAGGGAGAGGACAATTTTTAATCCGGAACTTGTGAAAACAGAAATTATCCTGTATAATAGTACGGTTGAAATTTAATCAAATTTAGGAGAGTTCTATGGGGATTCCGGTAAAATTGCAGGTCTTTGAGGGACCGTTGGATTTGTTGCTGCATTTGATTGATAAGAATAAGATTGATATCTATGATATTCCCATTGTGGAGATTACGAACCAGTATATGGAGTACATCAAGGCCATGGAGAAGGAAGACCTTAACATTATGAGCGAGTTTTTGGTGATGGCGGCGACCCTTTTGGATATCAAGTGCCGGATGCTGCTGCCTAAAGAGGTGAACGAGGAAGGGGAGGAGGAAGACCCCCGCCAGGAGTTGGTCGCACAACTTTTGGAATATAAGATGTATAAGTATATGTCTTATGAGCTTAGGGACAGGCAGGTGGAGGGAGAGCAGGTGATGTATAAACAACCTACGATTCCGGACGAGGTACGGGAGTATGAGGAGCCTGTGAACCTGGATGAACTCCTTGGCGATCTTACTCTCTCACGTCTCCATAAGGTGTTTCGGGAGGTGATGAAAAGGCGGGTGGACAAGATTGATCCGGTCCGCAGTAAGTTTGGGAAGATTGAGAAGGAGGAGGTGACCTTGCCGGATAAACTGGCATATGTGACGGAATATGCCAGGGGGCACCAGAGGTTTTGCTTTCGTGAGCTGCTGGAAAAGCAGGGGTCTAAGACACAGATTGTGGTGACCTTTCTTGCAATCTTACAGTTGATGAAGGAGGGGACGATTGTGATTGAGCAGGAACACCCCTTTGATGAAATTATGATTCAGTCGAAGGCATTTGCTTAGGGCAAAGAGGTGGAAAGGGATTATGGACGAAGTGGAAATTAGCAGATTAGAGGGAGTTATAGAGGCGATCCTGTTTACGATGGGGAATTCTGTGGAATTGGAGAAGATTGCAGCCGCAATCGGCCATGACAAGGACACCACCCGAAAGATTATACACAGGCTGATGGACAAGTATGAGGCGCAAGACAGAGGAATCCGAGTAATTGAGCTGGAGGACGCATTTCAGATGTGTACGAAGAAGGAGACTTACGAGTATCTGATTCGGGTGGCAAAGCAGCCGAAAAAGTATGTGCTGACGGACGTTCTCCTTGAGACGCTGTCAATCATTGCGTATAAGCAGCCGGTGACGAAGCTGGAGGTTGAGAAGATTCGCGGGGTGAAGTCAGACCATGCGGTCAACAAGCTGGTGGAGTATAATCTGGTATGCGAGTGCGGAAGGCTGGACGCGCCGGGAAAACCCATCCTGTTTGGGACAACAGAGGAATTCTTAAGGCGTTTCAGCGTTCAGTCTGTGGACGACCTGCCGAGCTTAAACGCAGAGCAGTTGGAAAGCTTTAAGGAGGAGGCTTTAGAGGAGGTACAGCTTAAGCTGGATATCTAAAAGGATTTTTAAGGAATAGGCAGGAGGAGGTTCACATATATTGCAGTAATGTAGTGATATGTGGTGTGGCGGATGAAAAAGAAAATGACAGTGTGGAGTCTCGTGATTTGTTTGCTGCTTACTGGATTGGGAAATATTCTGGTTCGGGCAGAGGAGAACGCAGGGGCGCCAAAGGAGTTATACGCCCGGTCAGCGGTATTGATGGATGCTGACAGTGGGCGTGTTTTATTTGGAAAAGAAGAAAATGAGCTTCGTCCCATGGCGAGTACCACCAAGATTATGACCTGCATTCTGGCGTTGGAGAACCAGGAGGAGGGACAGGTGGTGACAGCGTCGGCTTATGCGGCAGGCAGGCCCAAGGTGAAGCTTGGCGTCAGAGACCAGGAGAAATTCTATCTTAAGGACCTTCTGTATTCCCTGATGCTGGAATCCCACAATGACAGCGCAGTGGTGATTGCAGAGGGAATTTCGGGGACTGTGGAGGAATTTGCGAAGCTGATGAATCAGAAGGCAAAGGAATTAGGGTGTATGGATACCCATTTTGTGACGCCAAACGGGCTTGACGAGAGCGACGAGGGAGGGATACACTCCACGACGGCCAGGGATTTGGCCATGATTATGCGGTACTGTATTATGGAGTCTCCCTGCAGGGAGGAATTTCTTGAGATTACCCGCACAAAGAATTACCAGTTCAGCGATGTGGAGGGGGGACGCAGTTTTTCCTGTGTCAACCACAATGCGTTTCTGGATATGATGGAGGGGGCGCTGACCGGAAAGACCGGATTTACCTCGGATGCGGGCTACTGCTATGTGGGGGCGTTAGAACGGGACGGCAGGACATTTATCGTGGCGCTGCTTGCCTGCGGATGGCCCAACAATAAGAGTTACAAATGGAAGGATACCCGAAAACTGATGGAGTATGGGATTGCCAACTATCAGTATCGGGATGTGTGGGAGGACGTTGATTTGCCAAAGGTGGAGGTCAAAAACGGCGTGGAGGAGAAAACGCCTTATGAGACTGAGCTTTTCGTCCCTGTGCGTGTGGAGGAAAAGGAGGAGATTCCTGTGCTGCTGCGTGAGGATGAAGGGGTGGAGATAAAGACCGAGGTGGAGGATACCTTGACGGCGCCTGTGAGGGAGGGAGATGTGGCAGGAAGCGTCCGGTATCTCCTTGATGGGGAGGAGATTGCCTCATATCAGATTGTGGCAGGCGAAGATGTCAGGGAGAGGGATTTTAACTGGGCAGTGCGTTGGATTACGCGGCTGGCCCTGCTGTAAGGCCAATAGAGAAAGTGCAGGATTTGAAAGCCTGCGGTTGACAAAATAAGAGAAAGTGTGGTATTTTAAAATCACATTCTGTTTTTCTGAACAGCTTCTAAAATGTACGTCTGGATAAGTCCAAAGTTTTTCATGTTTTTTCCTGAATTTGGTGTTGACATTTTGTAACAAGTATACTACTATATTAATCAGAAAACGAACATTCGTTCGTTGAGCGAAAAGGAGATTTTAAGATGGCGAATGAAGATAAGAAGAAGGCATTGGATGCTGCGATAGCGAAGCTTGAGAAGGATTTTGGGAAGGGTACGGTTATGAAGCTTGGAGACCCTAAGGCCCAGGTGGCGGTGGAGACGATTCCCACCGGCTCGTTAAGCCTTGACCTGGCTTTAGGGCTTGGCGGCGTCCCGCGGGGAAGGATTGTGGAGGTCTACGGGCCGGAGTCCAGCGGTAAGACCACGGTTGCCTTACATATGATTGCGGAGGTGCAAAAGAGGGGAGGAATTGCAGGCTTTATCGATGCGGAGCACGCGCTGGACCCTGTCTATGCGAAGAATATTGGCGTGGATATCGACGAGCTGTACATCTCTCAGCCGGACAGCGGGGATCAGGCTCTTGAGATTACGGAGACTATGGTGCGCTCAGGGGCTATGGATATTATTGTGGTGGATTCCGTTGCCGCGCTGGTGCCAAAGCAGGAGATTGAAGGGGATATGGGCGACAGTCACGTGGGACTCCAGGCAAGGCTTATGTCCCAGGCCCTTCGTAAGCTGACGCCTGTAATCAGCAAGTCCAACTGTGTCGTAATCTTTATCAACCAGCTTCGTGAGAAGGTGGGCGTTATGTTTGGGAATCCGGAGACTACCACAGGAGGGCGCGCCCTTAAGTTTTATGCGTCGATACGTATGGACGTCAGAAGGATTGAGACATTGAAGCAGAGTGGAGACATGGTGGGGAACAGGACCCGCGTGAAGGTGGTGAAGAATAAGATTGCGCCGCCGTTTAAGGAGGCGGAGTTCGACATTATGTTCGGCAAGGGCATTTCCAGGGAGGGTGATATCCTGGACCTTGCCGTGGAATTAAAGCTTGTCAGCAAGAGTGGCGCCTGGTTTGCATATAACGGGGATAAGATCGGCCAGGGCCGTGAGAATGCCAAGACCTATTTAAAAGAGCATCCTGAAGTGATGGAGGAGTTGGAGGCGAAGATACGAAGCCACTACAATATCGGGGAGGATGCGCCGCTGGAGGACAAGAATGTGAAGCCTATGCCAAAGGATGGGGGCAAGAAGGGCGGCAGGAAGGCGTCCGGAAAGGCGAAGGCGGACGAGCCGGAGGAGGATGACGCAGAAGGTGGCGAAGCGCCGAAGGAGTCCGGCTCTGAGGACAAAGAGCCGGCTGAGGAAGTATAAGGATGACTGTAACGAAGATAGAGCCTGTGGCAAAGACACGGTTTCAGGTATATGTGGACGGGCAGGCGGCGTTTGTCTTATATAAGGGAGAGCTGTCACGATACCGGATTGAGGAAAAGAAGGAGATGACTGAGGAGGTTTACGCAGAGATTCTTCAGAAGGTGGTGCTAAAGAGGGCGAAGGCCAGAGCCTTGCATCTTTTGAACGACATGGGCCGCACGGAGGCGCAGCTTCGCACAAAGCTTTTGCAGGGGGGATACCCTGCCGATGTGACGGAGAGCGCGTTGGATTACGTGAAGTCCTTTGGCTATCTCAATGACGCGGAATATGCCCGCAGTTTTATTGAAGGCCGGAAGAATAAAAAGAGCCGGAATGAGCTCTATGCTGCCCTGTGCCGGAAGGGGATTGACAGGGAGGAGGCCAAGGTTGCTTTGGAGGAATACTATGACGGGGAGGATGAAAGGGCGGCGATAGAAGCTCTTCTCAGAAAGAAAAAGTTTGATTCAGATACGGCGGACTACATGCAGAAGCAGAAGATAGCAGGTTACCTGATGCGCAAGGGGTTCCGGTATGACGAAATCCGGCGGGTGATAGAGTTCAGTGAGCCTTACTGATACCCATGGTATACCGAGTATATTTTGTGTGGGATAAGCCGTCTGCGTTTCCTGTTGCCAGGAAGGAATGAAAGAATGTTCATATGAGCATTTATAGATGTTCAAATGTTATGGGTGGAATGCTTGACATCTTCGGCAAAACAGTATAGAATTTAAGTGTTGTAGTTGTACAATGAAAACTGAATAAGGAGGTGCTCCTGTGCCGAATGGAATATGGATTGCTGTGGGAGTTGTGCTAATCGCGGCAGCGGCAGTCATCAGTCATTTCTTAACAGTTTCCAATCTGAAGAAGAATGCAGATTCTAAGATTGGGAATGCGGAGACAAAAGCCAGGGAGATTATTGATGATGCGGTTAAGACGGCTGAGGCAAAAAAGAAGGAGTCTCTCTTGGAGATTAAAGAGGAGTCTATCAAGAACAAGAATGAGCTTGAAAAAGAGACTAAGGAACGCAGGAATGAGTTACAACGCTATGAGAAGCGCGTTCTTTCCAAGGAGGAGGCTTTAGATAAGAAGGCTGATGCTATTGAGAAGCGTGAGGCAGGATTTGCAGCAAAAGAAGAACAGCTAAGACAGCGCGAAGCGAAAGTGGACGAGCTGGGCAGCCAGAGAGTACAGGAACTAGAAAGAATCTCAGGACTTACCTCCGAACAAGCAAAAGAGTATTTGTTAAAAACTGTTGAAGACGATGTAAAACATGACACCGCAAAGATGATTAAGGAATTAGAGGCGCAGGCGAAGGAAGAAGCAGACAAGAAGGCGAAGGAATATGTCGTGACTGCAATCCAGAGATGCGCGGCAGATCATGTTGCGGAGACTACAATTTCGGTTGTACAGCTTCCAAGCGACGAGATGAAGGGAAGGATCATTGGACGTGAGGGGCGCAATATCCGTACATTGGAGACGATGACGGGCGTTGAGCTGATCATTGACGATACACCGGAGGCGGTTGTATTGTCCGGCTTTGATCCAATCCGGAGAGAAGTTGCGAGGATTGCGCTGGAGAAATTGATTGTTGACGGACGGATTCATCCGGCAAGAATTGAGGAGATGGTTGAAAAAGCGCAGAAAGAAGTAGATGCCATGATTCGAGAAGAAGGAGAGGCGGCGGCCCTGGAGGTGGGAGTTCACGGAATCCATCCGGAACTGATCCGGTTACTTGGCCGTATGAAGTTCCGCACCAGTTACGGACAGAATGCGTTGAAGCATTCGATTGAGGTTTCACAACTGGCAGGGCTTTTGGCTGGCGAGATCGGGCTGGATGTCAGAATCGCCAAGCGTGCCGGACTTTTACACGATGTCGGCAAATCTATCGATCATGATGTGGAGGGCTCACATATTCAGATTGGAGTGGATCTTTGCAGGAAGTACAAGGAATCCGCTACGGTCATCAACGCAGTAGAAGCCCATCATGGCGACGTAGAACCGGAAAGTCTGATTGCTTGCGTCGTACAGGCGGCGGATACTATTTCAGCCGCAAGACCAGGCGCCAGGAGAGAGACATTAGAGACATACACAAACAGGTTAAAACAATTAGAAGATATCACCAACCAGTTCAAGGGGGTTGATAAATCTTTTGCGATTCAAGCAGGTAGAGAGATTCGAGTTATGGTAGTTCCAGAGCAGGTATCTGATGCAGACATGGTATTAATGGCAAGGGATATTGCGAAGCAGATTGAGTATGAGTTAGAGTATCCCGGACAGATTAAGGTGAACGTAATCCGTGAATCACGGGTGACAAGCTATGCTAAGTAAGGTTTTTAAGGAAACATTGATATGAAAACTAAGGAAAGTCTTGAATTGAAAGAGTTTAGGGCTTTCCTTATTTTTATACATTTAGGATATACCTTAATGGAGGTTTGATAATGAATGTAATAAGAAAAGAAGAAATCTATACTATAGATGATATCTATGCATTGCCAGATAGAGAGAGGGCGGAATTGATAGATGGACAGATCTATTATATGGCGCCCCCCAATACGAACCATCAAAGGCTAGTGCACTTTTTTGACAGAGAGATAGGGAATTACCTTCAAAGCAAAAGAGGTGATTGTGAAGTGTTTCCATCCCCATTTGCTGTATTTTTGAATAAGGATGATAAGAATTATGTTGAACCAGATATCAGTGTTATATGTGACAAGGACAAGATTACAGACAGGGGATGCCAGGGCGCGCCGGATTGGGTGATTGAGGTTGTATCTCCAAGCAGCAGAACAATGGATTACTATAAGAAGTTATTTAAGTACCGGACTGCAGGCGTGAGGGAGTATTGGGTTGTGGATTCAACGAGAGAAATTGTTACAGTGTATAATTTCGAGAGAGACACGATGGACGAGTATCCGTTTGGGAAGGATGTTCCGGCAGGAATCTATGAGGATTTTTCTATAAGGATTGAATAAAGGGAAGGTGATAAGACATGAGTGATGAAATCAAGCGGACAGGAAGAAAACTAATCTATAAGGGAACCATCTTAAGCGTATACAAGGACTACATGGAATTCCCAGACGGAAGCACGGCAGAATGGGATTTTATCCATCATGACGGCGCGGCGGCAGTCGTGCCTGTGATGGAGGACGGAAGGATTCTGATGGTCAGGCAGTACCGGAACGCACTTGACAGGGAGACCCTTGAGATTCCGGCGGGAAAGCTGGATTCGCCGGATGAACCAGGGCTTGACTGCTCAAGGAGGGAGTTGGAGGAGGAGACGGGCTATCGCTCTGAGAAGCTAGAATGGCTGCTTACCCTTAGGACGACCATTGCATTCTGTAATGAGAAGATTGAAATCTATGTAGCAAAAGATCTGATTCCCTCCCACCAGCATCTGGACGAGGGGGAATACGTGGATGTGAAGGCATATACCATGGAGGAATTAAAGGAGATGATCTTTACAGGCAAGATAGAGGATTCCAAGACCATCGCGGCTCTTTTAGCGTACGAGTCCAAGTATCTGAAGTAGAGAAAGCAGGAATATAATATGATACCCGGCATATAATGAAGTATCTTGACAGAGGGAGGAACGTTTGTGAGGATA
>CAJUBG010000075.1 GCA_910584575.1 uncultured Dorea sp. | reverse complement strand
GCTTACTATTACAGCAAATCCGGACAAGGCACAGGCGAATATTTTATGCAGAACCGGCTTCTTCATTCACCCGGAATCATCTCTTAGAAATACCCCCAAAACCAGTCAAATATCCATGCAGGCATGGCCGCCTGGCTCATTGCTTCGCGGAAATAAAAGAAAGGACAAATATCATGAACCAGATTCAGAAAATCACATCTCTGGTGCAGGAATTAAATGAGCATAGGAATGTTTATTATAACCTAAACGCGCCGACGATCACAGACAAAGAATATGACCAGCTATTCGATGATCTTCAACATCTGGAAACGGAGACCGGATTCATCATCTCCAATTCCCCGACACAGACAGTCGGCTATTACCCGGTCAGCAGCCTTTCAAAAGTGCAGCATCCCATCCCTTTGCTTTCCTTAGATAAGACCAAGCAGGTAACAGAGAGCACAGCGCTTCTTGCCAGGAACCCGGCATTACTGATGCTGAAGCTGGACGGGCTTACTACCAAGCTGGTGTATGAGGACGGGCATCTGATACAGGCTTCCACCCGTGGAAATGGAGAAGTTGGCAAAGAAGTTACCCACAATCTCCCTGCCTATCAGAATGTCCCCTTATCAATCCCTTACCAGAAACGCCTGGTTATCACCGGGGAATCCTACATCCACATCAATGACTTTGAACGCCTGAAGGAAACACTCACAGACAGCAACGGAAAGAAATTCCGCAATGCGCGCAATCTTGTCTCAGGCACAGTACGGAGCCTGAATCCAGAAACCTGCGCCAAACGCTGCGTCTATTTCTTGCCACCCAACATCCGAATAAGGAAATTCATGTGGACGATGTGGCAGCTTTTATTAGACGCAGCCGATCCTATATAACAAAAAAATTTAAAAAGGTGCTTGGATTCGATATCAGCAGCTTTATCATGCGCTGCAAGCTGGAAGAAGCAAAAAGCCTCCTCACTTATACAAATAAACCTTTAAGCGAAATCAGCAGCTATCTGTGCTTTTCCAGTCAATCTTATTTTCAGAACGTATTCAAGAAAAAATACGGGATGACTCCCTTGCAGTATCGGAAAAATATACAGAAATAAAAAGAAGCAGGTATATGTGATGAACTTCTTCATCTGAATACCTGCTCTTTTGCGCCTCTTTTTGTTTTCCATGCTATTTTACAAGAATGCTTTTTTCATAAAGCTTTGAGTAAAACTCCCATGATTTCACATATATATTTTTCATCATTTTAAACATTCTGTATTACCTCCTCTGATTTATTTACAGTTGCATTATATTGCCTTTTGTTTTATAATTCTTGCCATATCAAAACAAAAACCAGCCAAATCTTGCAAGGAGGTTCAAAGATTATGCTGCCAATTTACGAAAATACAGAATCTACTCTTGAAATACATCATCAGAAATCTCGCCATATTTCTCCACATTTTTAAAGAGTCTGTTACTTTGTCTTGTATGGCTCATGATCTGGGTTGCAGCCCATATGTTCTTTCCAGAGTCTTTTCTGGTACATTTCACCGCAATTTTAACCAATATCTGAATTCGGTCCGTCTTGACTACGCCTGTGCCTTGTTAAAACATACCAGCCAACCAATTACAGAAATACTCTTGAACTCTGGTTTTGAAAGCCAAAGAACCTTTAACCGTGTTTTCCGCGAATTTTATCATATGTCTCCGCGAGAATATCGTCAGAATATACCTTAACGAACATTAGTAGTTCGTTAAGTATACATTGACATACCTGCACAAAACTATAACTGCCACCGACTGTAATACTAAAATGCAAAGGAAATAACAATTATGGAAAATTATTTTACAATAAGTGAGTTTGCGAAATTAAGAAATATTAACATCAATTCATTACGGTATTATGAAAAGATTGGAGTGCTTCTTCCAGCCTATATTGATCCTTCAACGAAATATCGCTATTATTCCGCTGAACAACTGCTCATACTGGATACCATCCTTTGGTGTATAGATATCGGTATTCCATTAAAAGATTTAAAACAATATCAAAATAATAATATAATTATGGGACAGAAACTTTTGGAAGACGGCCGCAGAATAGCCATGCAGAAAATGGAGGACATCAAATCAGGACTGGAAAAACTTGAATATCTACTGAAATGCCAGGAGCTTAATCATGAGTATAAAACCAGAAAAGATGTCTATATGCGAGATTTTCCAGAAAGACACTTTCTTATAAAAAAATGGTCAGATGATTTAGACAATTTACAAATGTTGAAACATTTAAATACCTCTTTATCCTTATATGCGGAAAAAAAGAAAATGCAGCCGGTTTCACCTTGCGGAGTCATCGTACGATTTGAGGAGCACATGCCCGCTATTCTCTATATTTATTGTGAGATTTTAAAAAATTATAACGATGAATGTGTTTTTACCATTCCTATTGGCCGGTTTTTATGCAAACAGATTAAAACAACCGGCTGGCTTCCTATGAATCATCTTATCCAACTGATTCAAGACGAACCAGATTTCCCATCTGGTAATTTTACAGCAATTGTTTCCAATATGATTTTAAGCGAACATGTTTTCGGTATCAACCATAGTGAAATACAAATCTCAAATCAGATCATCTTTGAAAATATTTCGGATTTTGCTTGACTCTATTATTATAATAGGCATTATAATAGAAAATATTTTCTACGTGAGAGGAGAGTTTTTATGGAAAGTGAAAATTCAGGTTCTATTTATATAATTTCCAGTGTTCATAACATTATGCTTCTGATATCTGGAGCATATGTTTCGGATATTGTTCCTATACCAGAAATAAAGAGAACTGTCCCTCATTCACCTGCATACATATCTGGAATATGTAATTCTTATAGTCGAAATATTGCAATGATAGACCTGGCGATTTTATTAGAATTGAATAATACGGGAATTTCAGATAGAAATTCTATGATGATTATTATTTCAAAAGATTCCAGAAAAATAGGCCTTCTCGTTGACAGAGTTCTTTCTATAGAACCATTTGATAATATTTTACAGAATGGCAAGAGTCCTTTCGTTAATAACTTCATTAGTAATATATGTACTTTAAAAAATACAAATGAAATAGCAATGGAACTAGATATTCCCGGAATATTATCAAAAATTTAAGAAGTCATTGCGAGATTCCTTTATGCAGAGTAAAAGAAAAACCATCCAAAGGGCGTTTCGCAGCGCCTTCCCCCATACCATTCCCATTTTTGCCGGGTTCTGGTTTCTGGGTCTGACTTATGGCATCTATATGAACGTGTCCGGCTTTGGCTTCTGGTATCCTATGCTGATGAGCCTGACTATTTTTGCCGGTTCTGTAGAATTTGTAGCGGTCAATATGCTTCTTGGGACATTTAATCCGTTGCAAGCACTGACCATGACCTTGATGATTAATGCACGCCATCTTTTTTACGGCATCTCCATGCTGGATAAGTACAAGGGCACAGGCTGGAAAAAGCCCTACCTGATTTTCGGGATGTGCGATGAGAGTTTTTCTATCAACTATACTGCGAAGGTGCCGGAGGACGTGGACCGGAACTGGTTCATGTTTTTTGTAACGCTACTCAATCATTTTTACTGGTTTTCCGGCGCCACCCTGGGCGGCATCTCCGGTTCTCTGATCCACTTCAACACAAAAGGTCTTGACTTTGTTATGTCTGCCATGTTCGTTGTGATTTTTATGGTGCAATGGTTAAAAGAAAAACGCCATACCAGCGCATTTGCAGGAGTGGGGATTTCCCTGCTCTGCCTGATTGTATTCGGCTCGGACGATTTTATTATTCCCGCTATGCTGGCAATTTGGGCTGCACTGACCGGCTTGCGGGGACATCTTGCAAAAGGATTTCTTTATTTTTATTGTAATTACGCCCAAGACACGTTGCAAGCCTACTTCTTCCAATAAGCAGAACTATACCGAGGAAGAACGTAAATAGATTTTAGAATATTTGTCTTGTAAAAAAGATGTGTATTCGCAAGCGATTAAGTTAGCCTTTTATCTCTGCTTACGGATAGGCGAATTAGTTTCCATCAAAAAAGAGGATATCCACGGCAATGAAATATTTATCAACCGTTCTACCCAACGTCGCCAGAAAATGAATGATGATTTATCATTTGGGAAAACGGAATACACGGTTGAAGAACGGATTAAGGGGAATCAGAAAGAAGGGTTTCGCTCTATCCCACTTACAAGAAAGGCTCAAGAAATAGTCCAAGAAACTATGCAGTTGTATTCCGAAGGTGAATATCTTTTCATGCAGAATGGGAAACCAATCTTTGGCGGCACGTTTAACAGGCATTTAAAGAACGCTTGCGAAGCATTGGACATTCCATACAGGTCAAGCCACCAGATACGTTTTACCATGGCTACAACGCTTTACGAGGGCGGTGTAAAGATAAACCAGTTATCAACCTTCCTAGGGCATAGCGATACAAGAACCACCTTTCACTACATCCGCCAGAAGAAAGCCGATGAACAAGCAAGCCAAATCATGACAGATATCTTAGATATATAAGAGTGTAATCAAGAGTAATCAACTTTTGAATACATAAAAAATGAAGGAAACGTTGATTTTCCAACGTTTCCTTCCTCTTAAACAAGAGGCGCAGACCGGATTTGAACCGGTGAATCAGGGTGTTGCAGACCCATGCCTTACCACTTGGCTACTGCGCCTTATCACATTATCTGACATGCATTACACTCAAGCACCTGTTTAGTATAACAAATGCTTTTCATTTCGTCAAGACTTAATTCCCTTGTTTTTATAAAATTTTCAAAAATACCCCGTCCCAAGCCGCAGGATATAGATTGCTACCATAATCTTCACCCTGTTCTCATTCTTCAATATATCATATCCCAAAACCTTCTTAATCTTATTAAGCTTATAAGCCAGTGTATTCTTATGGCAGTACAACGCCTGCGCCGTATGTACCGCGCTACAGTCATTTTCAAAATACACTCCCAAAATATTCATATAATCCGTATGATTTTCCCTGTCGTACTTTATCAGCTCGCCAACAGTCTCCTTCACAAATTCCGGATAAATCGCCGCCTCCTTCACATCCGCCAGAATCTTGTAAATCCCCAGTTCGTCATAACTCAATAAGTTTCGGGGAATTGCAGTCTTAGTCAGCCTGTACGCCGTATATGCATTCTCATGGGATCTGTGGATATCCTTTATCCCCTCCGCCAGCGTACCGATTCCTGCATAAACATTAGAATCTTTCCTGCACAGCTTCCGAAATTCCTTCTGAACCTTCTGAAGCGGGCAGCCCGCCGTCAGAATAATAAGCCTCCCATTCTCCTCATATGCAATCATATTTTCGAGAATAAACCTCATAGACTTTTCAATCTTGTTAAGCTGCTCATTTCCCGTCTCCTCGTCATAGGTATGGCAGCTAAGAATCACCACAATATATTCCATATCCCTCAGAAATCCATTTCTCTCAAAATGGCTCAGATAAGAGCCTTCATTCTCCGGATAATAGATTGCATTCTTAAGCGCCGCAATCAGATTCGTCTCCCGCTGCTCATTCTTTAGAAGTATCTCCGCAAACAGACGCATAATATCTATATACGGCGTTGTCCAGGAGGCTGAAAATATAGGGAAATGAATCTCATTACAGTAGTCTATAATCTCTCTTGAAAATGTTTCCTCTCCCCGAAATGACATAATCAGCCCGCCTACATGGTGTCTGTCAAGCTCTGTGATATACCTTCTAAGCCATTCTTCGGAGGTACAGCTAAGGCCGGAAAAGAATACCAACTCCTCTCCATGCAGAGACGAGATGAACTCAATATCCTCTACCACATGGGTCCACGCAATCATTTTGTCGAAGCAGCTTTCCGTGTGTAATCTTACATGATACTGCGGCGAAATTGCCGCATACAATTCCTTTAATGCAACCGCCATCCTAATTCACCAACCCTTTTTATCCCTTTAGCCGCCCAGATATCGGCACAAATTAACTGCATATTTGCATATAGTATAACATTTTTGTGTCTCAAGCACAATTATTTCACAAAATTCTGTCCGCAAAAACCATTTCAAAAGGTTCTGCTTCATGGTATATTGTATATGGAACACAAAATATGCTGTAAAGCATTCCCCCCGAAATTTGTGTTTTCATTTCAACCTTCAGATTATTTTCAACAAAGAAAAGACCCCCGAAGTTTTCTTCTGGGTCCTTTTTCTTTTCGCCTACAACAGTATTACTTTACAAATTAAAAAAAATGTGGCACACTTAAGCATATAGAATCGAGGTGCCTTATGAAAAAACTATTATTATACATACTGAAACCATTTTCTTTTCTGCCGGCCCTGCTTATGATGTATGTCATATACAGTTTTTCCGCGCAGACAGCAGATGTTTCCGGAAGCTTAAGTTATGCGGTCAGCTATAAGCTTGTTGAGATTGGAAATGACGTGCTGGAGACAGGCTTTACCGACGAACAGATTGGACGCTATGCACATAGGATTGAACATCCGGTCCGGAAACTGGCGCACATGACTGAATATTTTCTGTTGGCTGTGGCGGTATCCTTCCCTTTCTATGTATATGGAGTGCGGGGCTTTGCGCTCATGCTGGTGGCAGGGCTTATCTGCGTCGGCTTTGCCGCGGGAGATGAATATCACCAATCCTTTGTCGCAGGACGAGGGCCGTCCAAAAAGGATGTAATGATTGACAGTATCGGCGCATTCTTTGGAATCGTGTGCGTCCGCATTATCTGCTGGACGGCAATGACGCCGTTCCGCGTCGCAAGGCGCATAGAGGAAAGAGCGCGCAGAAGGGAACGGGCAAAGGAGATTGCAAGAGAACGGGAACATGCGCGCAGAAGGGAACAGGAAAGAATGCGGGCAAAAGAACGGGAAAGAGCACAGATTCGAGAAGGAAAGACAAGACGGGTACGTTAAGCCCGTCTTTTGTATATCTTTTTCACATCTTATCCAACAGTACTCCCTTCATCCCCCTGGAAAACATACACTTCTCTCCATTCTTCATAAGAATCTCCCTGCCCTTCAAATCCACCTCCGCAATCTGGGCAACATTAACCAGATAAGCCCTGTGAACCCGAAGGAACCCCTCGCCTAACTTCTCCTCCAACTCCTGCATACTCCCGATAAAATCAATCCGGTCATTTAGCGCATGCAGCTCTATCCTGTGGGTTCTGCCTGCCGTCTCGAAAAACACAATCTCATCCACAGGAATATGCTTCACAACGTCCATCACCTTCACGGAGAAAAACTCCCGTTCATCACCTTTTTCCTTTTGCATACGCTCAGTAATCACCTCAAGGCAATGGCGAATCCCCGCCTTAAGCTTGACAGGATTCCCTTTCACAATATAATCCAATGCCTCCAGATGATACCGGAAGGTCTCAAAGGCTAAATCCTGAAACGCCGTCACATAAACCAGAAACCCTCTGGAATCCAGCTTCCGAATCTCCTGCCCAAGCCCGAAGCCGTCCATCGGCTCGCCCTTAAGCTCAATATCGAGGAAATAAATTCCACGCCTTGGAGACTCCTTCACAGCCTGAAGCACCTCCTGGGGGCGTCCGCTGCACAGCACAATCTCCATATCATATCCCTCAATCATAATCAGTTTTTGAAGCAATTCCTGCTGCGTGGCACGAATCTTCACATCATCCTCACATATATAAATCGGAAGCATACCCTCATCCCCCTCTGGTTCTTTTCCACTCTTTCATGAGTGCATCGGTTTCAAGAACGCACCACCCCCATGGGAAGCCTCCTTCCCGCGATACTGCTTCGATAAGATAAACACTCCAAAGAGCAATCCATTCATCACAAGAGAAACCGGAATATCCATCCATGACGCACTCTGATTTTCCAATACGTCTGCCGAAAACGCCCCTGAAACTACCAATATCAGATTATTATTCAAAAAATGTATAATCACAGGCACCCAGATATTCTCTGTTTTCATATACGCAAACCCAAGAAAGATTCCAAGGGCCACACAGTTAATGATTTGGCTTATGGTCATAACCACGCCCTTATCCGGCGTCACATAATAGAAGAAATCCAACGGCAGATGCCATAGTCCCCATACTACTCCCAGAATCAGCACACCTTTTCTCAGGCCGAATTTCTTTTGCAGAAACGGCTGCAAATAGTATCTCCACCCATATTCTTCACCAAAGAATGCAGCATATCCTAACAGAAATTCAAGCGGCATAACTGCAAGATAAATCCACGCCTCTGCACTTGTCATAACTGAGAGAAAGCTCTCAAACTGGCCTGCCAAACCGTTATAAACCGCCACCCTGAAAAAATACAATACTGCAAACAGAACGATACACCCTATTGACGCCTTCCAGTTCTTTCCCTTGACTCCATAAGCCTCCCGTTTCTTCTTTCCCGCCGCTATCAAACAAATCAGGCAGACAATCCCTCCTGCGGCCAGCAGATATTGTACAGCCATACAAAACACAGACACCGTACTGCCCGCCATCGTAATTACGGCATCCGGCAACAGTACGGAAAGTACTGTACATACGATTGAAAGCACCGTCATCAGAATAAAACAGATATAAAATGCTCTTGGCATCTCTTTATCCTCCCTGCGGGTTAAAAGAAATGCAAACATGACCCCCATTGCCGGATATAACATCTGTGTGACAGGAAACGCGCTTAAATCCATCTGTTTCATACTGCCATACCACATCAAAAGCCCTAACAAGTATGGAATCCCGTAAGCTATCCCTATAAAAATCTTAAGCTGCCGTTTTTCTGTTTTTGAACCCATCATTTTTCCTCCTTCTTACACCATACAAACGGTCTTTCTTGTTTAGATAACTTTATTTTAACTAAAATCCCGCCGCTTGAAAGAGAAAATGCCCGAATCGAGTTCCCTGATGCCTGGATTGCCAAGGGACAGCCTGTGTTCACATCTCCTGTATCTTTAATTCCTGGATAAAATAACCATCCTGTATCGTTGTAAGGGGCAGAGTCTTCTCGTACTTACCCAATATCTTCTTATAATTGTCAAGCCCGATTCCCCTGTCTTTGCCCTTGGTGGAATATCCGAACGTCCCGACCTTATGGAAATCAAGGGATGTGTACAACGTATTTTTTACCCGAAATGTGGTGTACCCACTCTGGCTGCTAATCATAATATGAATCTGCCCGTCTTTCCTGCCCTTTACCTCCTCCATGGCATTATCCAGAAGGATTCCCAGACAACGGCATAAATCTGTACTGCGGATTCTTGTTTTCTCAAAGGGCTTCAAGACCTCCAACTCCCAATGAATCTCCTCCTCCTGCATGGTTTTCATTTTCTCCAAAAACAGACCCTTCACCTCCGTCACACGGATGTTGGCAAGCTGGTTCATGAGACGAATCTGGCTTCCCACCTGCAAATCAAAGTCCTCCGTCATCTCATGGATATAGCTCTGGATTGCCTCAAGATTCCCTTCCTCCGCCTGCAGGTACATTCCTGACATCATATTTTTAAAATCATGGCGGAACTTGCGCACCTCCCGCTGCAGCCCCTCCAGATTCTCGATATACGCCCCCTGCTGCCTAAGGCTGACGTTCTGGTCCTCTATTCGCTTCTGCTGAATTCCCTCGCGTCCCGTGTACATAAAAATCATATAAACAATCAACAGGAAAACCATGGCTGTCGCCGGATTATAACCAATGTCCCTGGCGCTGTAATCCACCGTCTCCTGGATTATCTGAATCAGAATCGGATACAATCCAAGGAAAATAAGGACTGTCAGCTTAGGCTTCTGTTCCTCCCACTGTCCGAACAACTCTCTTGCATTGGTCTTATGAAGCAGCAAAATTACCAGAAGCAGGCAGGATGGAATCACAACCCATTCCAGGAACATATACTGCCTCCTGTCCGACATAAGGCTTAAATCATAAAATTTATTAGGTGAAATTATTTCCGCCAGATTCCATCCAACATCATGGAGAATCATAATAAAAACCGAGGTCACCAGACAGACTCCATATGGCTTCTGGTACATCACCCGAAGAAACAGCATCATCCCCACAATGTCGATATACGCATAAATAATCTCCCCGCCGTTGTGCGGCCATGCAAACAGTCCCGTCTTAAAAAAAACTGTTCCGAACAGTACGCAGACAAACAGATACAGCATCAACGAAATGAAAATGTCCCAACAATGTTTTCTGTTCTTATAAGGAATCTCGCCAAAAAGCTGAATTGCCGCAGCTACAAAAAAAATAGTTGTCATACCTACACTCAATATATTCGCACAGAATACCTCGAAGAATGTCATTTCCAATCCTCCTTCCTGTCCATGTTTCACAAGATACCCATAATATCATGCCCGCAGCCGGAACGTTTTTGGCGCCATCTTATATACCAATATACACGCTATGACACAATAGGCAACGCAGAAAATAATCGTCCCAAGCCCGAATACAAATGTGGGCATATCAAGGCGCATGATACCATAGCAGACAAAATACGTCAGCATCACCACCATCCGGTATGTCCCACTCTTAATCTCCGTCCCCGCGTTATAGGGCTGCAAGAGATAATAGATGGTGAGATAATGTACGGAAAAAAACATGCTGATACACAGAATCGAGACAATCAGCATAGCATAATTCAGCGGCTCGTCTGTCCCGCCGGACAGATATAAAAGCAGAGCCAGTCCCGTCCCAATCACAGCCGCAGGAAGCAGGTTGACCTTCATAATCTCCCGAAGCCGAATCTGAAACAGCTTAAGGATACATTCCGGCCTCTTATAAAAGGAATAGGTCAAAAGGCTGTGGTCACAGTTCATGAACAACACGTTGGTAAACCCTGTTCCCCGATTAACAAAATACATGATAAACACAAAGTAAGGCAGGTTCATCAGAACGAATTCATTCACCAGTCCCTTGAACTTTGGCATAAAGCGAATTCCCAATATTACAACACTTACAATCCCAAGGCAGATTGCCGCAATCCGTTTCGAGGATTTCCAGAGTATTTTCTGGTGGCGCCGGATAAAAATCTCATTGAGATACTCGAAGCCTTTCCGGCTGCTGCTAACTTCACTGTCAATCTGGATTCCTTTCTCACTCTGCCGTTTTACCGCGCCCCTGGCCTCCTCAAGCTGGCTCATGTGTTGTGTCAAAATCTGCTGATAGACCTCTCTGTACTCCTGAAACGTCCACACCTTCCTCATGGACATTGCGCCTAGCAGAATCCCACATGACAACAGGACAACGCTCACTGGCTCTGGTATTGTCCATCCCAGAACCGGCAGGCCATATGCCGCCGCCAGTGCAAGCCCAATGAATATCCACCCCATGACTCCCACCTGGTTCTCATTTACCGCAATTCCTGTGCGCTCATAATCCCACAGGGAATAGGCGACTACCGTTATTTTTGTCCCTGCCGCGGCAAAGGGCAGCATCAGGCATTGCCACACAGACAGCCCCCGCATACTCCCAAAAATCAGTCCAAACGCCAGATATGCAACGAGCACCTTCAGCATCTCATACCCATATGTAACCTGCGCATACTCCTTTGCATCCATCCCTAGCAGAATCAATGCATAGTATTTATCCTTCGTCGGATTGAAAATATATGTATTCACCCATGCGCCAATCAGGGTCAGCAGCACAAAGATGTGCAGAAAAATCTCTCTTTGCGAGCCATTTTCATAGAGAGCTGCCACTAATGTAATCATCAGCAGGAAATACAGAAATTTCCCCAGAAATGCCTTGATAAATTCCCAGATGCCTGACACAATATTTGCAAATATCTTAATATCCGGATCACGGTACAATTCCTGGGGCAGTATCCTTTTGAGCAGGGGAATCTGTTTCAGAGAATAAAGGATCGTGTTTACACGGTATGTATTCTTTAGAGAAAATGCTATTTTTAACGTTCTGTTCATGTCCTGACTCCTCACACATCTAGTTTACCGTAAGCGCCGCCAGAATCTTTTCTTTGAATTCCTGGCTGTTAAGATTTGTCTTATCTACTCGCTCAAGCACCCCATGGTTCAGCAGCACAATCTCATCACAGAGATCCAGCGCCAAATCCATAATATGGGTAGAAAAAATAATAATCCTCCCCTCCTTAAGCGTCCTAAGAATCTGCTTCATCTCCTCCGCCACCACCACATCCAGGGAGGTCAGCGGTTCGTCCAGAAGCAGAAGATTCGGCTTTGCAATAATATTTACCAACATCTGCATCTTATTTTTCATACCATGGGAGTAATCCTTAAGCAGCTTATCCCTGTCCTCCCGTGAAATGCCTATGTAGTCAAAATATGCGTCAAACTCCTGGATATTCTGAAGCTTATCTTCATGGATATCTATGAAAAACTTGAGAAATTCCCGTCCTGTCAGGAACTCCGGCACCGTCGGCGTGGAAAGGACATAGCCGATATCCTCCGGAACAACGTCCCGCCTTTGTCCGTCAATTTCCATATAAAAGCTGCCGCCTTCTGCCTTCATATCCCTGTTCAGACAGTTAAAAAGCGTTGTCTTGCCTGCGCCGTTGCGCCCCAGAAGACCATAGATTTTGCCACTCTCGAATGTAAAATCTATGTCACGCAAGACCTCTTTCTTCTCAAAATGCTTCGCTAAATGCTCAATGGTAAATTTCATGTCCATTCCTTCTTTCTACTTAGTAACTGCCCGTATGCCGGTTCAGGCAACATATAGTAATTATTATATATTTTTTGATTGAAAATGTCATCCCTTAATACATTACTTAACTATTTAGATATTTTTCTAAATATTATTTGCTTTTACCCTCTGCTTATGGTATTATCTATTTAGAAATATTTCTAAATACTTTTTACAATAAAGGAGGGATGCTTATTGAGCTTCGGTCAGACATTCAAAGCATTATCCGACCCCGTCCGGCGTGAGATTCTTATGCTGCTGAAATCTGGCCGCATGTCAGCCGGAGAGATTGGGAGTCATTTTGACATGACGGGCGCTACCATCTCTTACCATTTAAGCATCTTAAAAAAAGCGGACTTGGTTCATGAATCAAAATATAAGAATTTTGTATACTATGAACTGAATACTTCCGTGGTGGAGGAATTGATGGCATGGCTTTCTAATTTAAAAGGAGGGAATGAAGCATGAACAAAAAAGTATTAATCATCATCACCAGCCTGATTACATTGCTGCCTATACTCATCGGCATTTTGTGCTGGAACCGGCTGCCGGATACCATTGCAACACATTTTTCATCAGACGGCACGCCTAATGGTTTTAGCCCTAAGATATTTGCAGTTTTAGGGCTTCCTTTACTCATTTTTATAGCGCATCTTTTCTGTGCTTTTTGTACTTCAATCGATCCGAAGTATAAGAATATCAGCCAGAAGATGTACCGGCTGGTTCTGTTCATCTGTCCGGTCTGCTCTTTAGTATGCTGCGCTGGCATCTATGGCTACGCCCTTGAGCTTTCCATAGCAGACTGGCTGAATTCTGTGTTTTTTATCAATTTGTTGATGGGGCTTCTCTTTTTCCTGATTGGAAATTATCTGCCTAAGTGCCACCAGAATTATACGGTTGGCATTAAGCTGCCCTGGACTCTGGCAGATGAGGAGAACTGGAACCTGACTCACAGGTTTGCCGGACGGGTATATGTTTTGGTGGGAATCCTGTGTATCTTTAATGCTTTTCTTAGGCTAAAATGGATACTGCCGGCAGTCATTGCTGTTGTTCTCTTTGTGCCTGTCGGTTATTCGTTGAGGCTGTATCTGAAAAGCAGAAAAGAGATATAATATAAGGGGGGGGGCTGTTGCACTAAGCAAGATATTTTATGTTTAGTTCA
>CAJUBG010000074.1 GCA_910584575.1 uncultured Dorea sp. | reverse complement strand
CTACGGCTTTGCCTGTTCCCCCATCTCAGATGGGGGATTAAAAAACTTTCTCATTAAAAGACCTGCTGTTTGGTTACTTTATCTATGCAGGGGTCATGCTTCTGCTCACAGCCATTGTCTCCGTTATTTCCATAAAATACAATAACATAAATGCAAGTGTGAACGGAAACGGCTTTTCAAGCGTGATCTTCTGCTTTGTGGTCGCAATCGCCATGTACAAAGAGCATTGCCAACTGGCTGTACAGAACAGTATTTCCAGAAAGGATTTCTTTAAAAGCAGTATTTGCGTAATCACAATCATATGTTTTCTGTGCGCCTTAATCGACTTGCTTCTTCGGGTAATCAGCCAGATTTCCCTGTTTTGTGCAGGAACGAATAATTTTAACCTCAGCAGCTTTATGTTCCTGTTCTATCCAAAGTTTCTTGAGAGAAGCAATGAAGCTACCGTAACGGCTGCGGGGTTTTTCATGTCATTTTTTATCTGCCTTATGTTTGCCGCACTCGGACTTTTGATTGCCGGAATCTACTGTAAACTACCGAAAAAATTCCGAACACTCTACTGTATTGCGCTTCCCACGTGCGGTCTGCTCCCTGTCTTTCCGGTCATTGCAGCCGTTGCGGTCACTTTCCCTGGATTTGCAGAAGGCTTCTCAGCGCTTTTTCAGAAAATCATGGGAATCCCAAGCGGCAATCCCTTTTACGGAATGGTGACGTTTACGGTTGTCTCGGCGCTTATGGCAGGAGTATGCTACCGGCTTCTCAAGAAAACGGATATCATTTAGCTTTTATTTACAACACTGACAAGGGGGTAGTGCAAAAGCCTCTACCCCCGAACCTTCGTCCCGTTCCCGTCTCTTTTCGCCATCTTCAAACGATTCAGCGACACCTCCCGTTCTCCGACCAGCACCTTGGCCTCAGCCCCCTCCTCAAGAAGATACGCCTCCTCTACCTCATCGTTCCTCCTAAGCTTCATGCCGCGCACGCCTATGGCGCCCTTCTTCTTCTCGGAAACCTCCTCTGCGGCAAATTTCAGGAAATATCCGTCCTTCGTCCTAAGCACCACGCTCTGGTTCTCACTGATCACCCCCACGGCAATCACCATATCGTCCGCTTGAAGCTTCGTGGCGGCAATCGTGCGCTTTGCCACCTGAAATTCATTACCGTCAACCTTCTTGACCATCCCCTGTTTTGTGGCAAAGAACAGGTTCGCATATCGCATCTGCTCGGAATCACAGAGATACACAATCTCCTCCTGGGTACTGTCGTAATTACTCACATTGTCAATGGGAATCCCCTTATCACGGAACTTCCCATAGGGTAAATCCAGCACCTTGACCTGATGCATCTTCCCTGTATTTGTAAATACACATATCTTTCCCGTGTTCATACAGGAGATAATATACTTATTCTCAACGTCAGCCGCCTCCTTATTCCTTCCGTAAGTATTGCTATCCACCGTCTTGGCATAGCCGAACCGATCCATAAGGAACACGACCTCCTGTTCCTCCACCTTCTTCTCCTCGTAGACCGCCTCCTTGGCATTCTCCACCACAGTGCGCCGCTTTCTGCCAAATTCAGCCTTAAGCCTGTCCAAATCCTCGATAATAACCTCTGCCATAGAGTCGTAATTGTTCAGAATCTCCTCATAGCGGGCTATCTTAGAAAGAGTCTCGTCATGCTCCTTCATAAGCGCCTCAATCTCCAGGCCAATCAGCTTATAAAGGCGCATCTCAAGGATCGCCGTGGCCTGGCGTTCTGTAAACCGAAGCATGGACGCCATCTTCCTGGAAATCTTTGTCTTAAACTTAATATTATCCGTCACGCCGCTTACCAGACATGCCTTAGCGTCCTTCACAGACTGGCTTCCCCTGAGAATCTCAATAATTAAGTCAATCACGTCGCACGCCTTGATTAACCCCTCCTGAATCTCCTTCTTA
The DNA here is from genome assembly GCA_910584575.1 of uncultured Dorea sp. Taxonomy (GTDB): domain Bacteria; phylum Bacillota; class Clostridia; order Lachnospirales; family Lachnospiraceae; genus Sporofaciens. Next base: position 13,852 of record CAJUBG010000074.1, on the reverse strand, counting down.
TCCTTCTCCTTGTTCAGAAGATTCTGATACTTTCTGGTTGCCATCTCGAACTGGAAATCCACATGATGCTCGATAATCTTCTTAAGCCCCATCGTCTCCGGCCTGCCGTTTGCAACTGCAAGCATATTGACCCCGAAGGTATCCTCAAGTCGGGTCTTTTTATAGAGCATGTTGGTAAGGTTCTCCACATCCGCCCCCCGCTTCAGCTCAATGACAATCCGGATTCCCTCCTTGGAGGACTGATTGGAAATATCCACAATATCTCCGGTCTTTTTCGATTCCACTAAAGCACACACGTCGTTTAAAAACTTCCCAATCCCCGCGCCAATCATGGTATATGGAATCTCCGTGATGACCAGACGGCTCTTGCCGCCCTTCATCTCCTCGACCTCCACCTTTCCCCGAAGCTTAATCTTGCCGGTCCCGTTTTCATAAATGTCTAAAAGCTCGTCCTTGTTGACCACAATACCGCCTGTGGGAAAATCCGGTCCCTTGATGCAGCGCATCAACTGTTTTGTACTGATATCGTCATTCTTCATGTACGCCTTGACCGCGTCAATTACTTCGCCCAGATTATGAGTGGGGATACTGGTGGCCATGCCTACCGCTATCCCCTCCGCACCGTTGACCAAAAGGTTAGGTAGGCGCACCGGAAGCACCTCCGGCTCTTTCTCCGTCTCGTCGAAGTTCGGTACAAAGTCCACGATATCCTTGTCCAAATCCGCAAGATAAGCATCCTGGGTCACCTTGGCAAGACGGGCCTCCGTGTAACGCATGGCCGCCGCGCCGTCCCCTTCAATCGAGCCGAAATTGCCATGGCCGTCAACCAGAATCATACCCTTCTTGAATTCCTGGGCCATAACCACCAAAGCCTCATAAATCGAGCTGTCGCCGTGAGGGTGGTATTTACCCATGGTGTCGCCCACGATACGGGCACATTTCCGGTAAGGCCGGTCATAGCGTATCCCCAGCTCGTACATATCGTAGAGGGTACGCCTTTGCACAGGCTTTAACCCGTCCCGCACATCGGGCAGGGCGCGGGCAACGATTACGCTCATGGCATAATCTATATATGATTTCTTCATCACATCCGAATATTCGGTCCTGATAATCTGTGAATCCTGCATCTTATTCTCCTACCTTAAATATCCAATTCCGCCTCCGTCGCATTCTCATAGATAAACGTCCGTCTCGGCGGCACCTCCGTCCCCATGAGCATCTCCGTCACCGTTGACGCCATCCTGGCATCCTCAATCTCCACCAGCTTCAAAATCCGTGTTTCAGGGTTCAGCGTCGTCTCCCACAACTGATCCGCGTCCATCTCTCCCAACCCCTTGTACCTCTGTAAGGTAAACGGCCCGTCATGGGTCCTTCGATATCTCTCAAGCGCCTTATCGTCATAGAGATATTCCTCCTCCCCCTTCTTGGGCATGGCCTTATAAAGAGGCGGCATAGCGATATATACATGCCCCTCGAAGATTAACTCCGGCATAAACCGATAGAACAGGGTCAAAAGCAGGGTGGAGATGTGGGCGCCGTCCACGTCCGCATCCGCCATGATGATAATCTTGTTATAACGCAGCTTGCTGATATCGAAATCATTGCCATACCCCTCCGAAAATCCACAGCCAAACGCATTAATCATGGTCTTAATCTCCGCATTGGCAAGCACCTTGTCGATACTCGCTTTCTCAACGTTCAGAATCTTTCCCCGAATCGGCAGGATTGCCTGGTACATCCGATCCCTGGCCGTCTTTGCCGAGCCTCCCGCGGAATCTCCCTCCACAATAAAAATCTCACATTTCCCTGCGTCCCTGCTCTCACAGTTGGCAAGCTTGCCGTTGCTGTCAAAGGAATACTTCTGCTTGGTCAGAAGGTTGGTCTTGGCCCTCTCCTCCGTCTTACGTATCTTGGCAGCCTTCTCCGCGCAGCCGATGACCTTTTTTAGATTCTCAAGATTCCGGTCAAAATAACGGATAATCTCATCATTCGTCACCTTGCTGCACGCCTTGGACGCGTCAGGGTTATCAAGCTTGGTCTTGGTCTGCCCCTCGAACCTTGGGTCCGGATGCTTAATCGAGACGATGGCAGTCATTCCGTTACGCACGTCTGCGCCCGTAAAATTCGTATCCTTTTCCTTCAGGATACCAAGCTCTCTTGCATACTGGTTGATGACAGTGGTAAACGTAGTCTTAAAGCCGGTCAGATGGGTTCCGCCCTCTGCATTGTAGATATTGTTGCAGAAGCCCAGTACATTTTCATGGAACTCATTCACATACTGGAATGCTGCCTCCACCTCAATCCCTTCCGCCTCTCCTTTAAAATACACCGGATCATGGACCGCCTCCTTCTTAGAATTCAAGTCCTTGATAAACCCTAAGATTCCGTCCGGCTCATGGTAAACAATATGCTCTGCCTCACTCCCCCGCTTGTCGTCAAATACAATCGTAAGGGCAGGGTTTAAGTATGCCGTCTCGTGCATCCGGCTCTTAACCTCGTCTGAACGGAATCTCGTCTTCTCAAATATGGTATCATCCGGCAGAAAATTCACCTTCGTACCGGTCTTTCTCGTCCTCCCAATCGTAGGCAGAAGCCCGTCCTCAAGCTCAATGACCGGCTTTCCTCTCTCATAGCGGTCATGATGAATATATCCCTCACGGCTTATTTCTACGTCCATATAAACGGACAGGGCATTTACCACGGAGGAGCCCACCCCATGGAGTCCCCCGCTGGTCTTATAGGCAGTATCGTCAAACTTGCCGCCTGCGTGGAGTGTGGTATAGACCACCCGCGCAGCCGACACGCCTGTTGCGTGCATCCCCACCGGAACGCCCCTTCCGTTATCGGCAACCGTAGCCGAGCCGTCTTTTTCCAGTGTCACATGTATCTCTGTACAGAAGCCGGCCAGATGCTCATCCACAGCATTATCCACAATCTCATAAATCAGATGGTTAAGCCCCTTCGTTGACACACTTCCAATGTACATCCCCGGTCTTTTCCGTACCGCTTCCAGTCCCTCCAGTATGGCAATACTATCTGCATCATATGTATTCTTTGCCATATTATCAGATCCTTTCTTTGTAAATATTTCCACACCTCCCACATCTTAACACAAAATATGGCATTGTTCAAATACAATTTATTTTGTAAGCACTGTATCTAGTACGTCTGCCAGATATGTTACGGCGTTTCGCATCTCATCCACCGTATTGGTCTGAGCCCCCGCCTCGATTAGAAGGCTCTTTGGCTTAAAGTGCATGTTATAGCGGTAGCCTTTCAGGTAAATGTGTCTGGTAAAGCCCGGATACTTTGCGATTGCGGCAAGCTGCATCTGAAGGGAAAATGCCAGATTGTCCTGGATATACGGGTTGGCAAGATAGCTGATATTGCCGTTTGCCTTTGTCCGGCTCATCCCGTTGAAAAACATAATCTGGGCGGTCTGCTTTCCGTTTATGTCCGTTACCAGATGGGTCTGCTCACCCACTCCATCCCTGTGAAGGTCAATCACCACCTCGATACTGGGATTTTCGTCCAGAATCTTCTGAATCTCCGGCTCTGCCAAATCGTATGCCATACTCCGGTCCAGCTTCCCGTCCACCATGTCGTAGACTCCTTTGTGGTGAAGGGTTTCAATCTTGTACTTATCATTGAGAAGCTCTGTCAGCAAATCTCCCATTCCCACAATCGTGGTGCTCTCATCCCCTGGAACGGAGTCTGCAAAAGCCTCCTGGGAGTGGGTATGGTAAACGAGCACCTTGGGACCCTTCTTCGACTGGTCTATCTTCATATTCTTCTCCAGAAGCACCTGGGCATTCAAAAGCTCTGGATCCGCCATGGTGCTGGAGTCAACAGTGTAGAAGTTGCCCAGGAGATACTCATAGTTCATCATTTTCTCCATAGAAGTGTCAATCTGTGGGGCGGATGCCTGCACTACCTGTGGCTCCTGTCCGTCCTTTTCTACCAGTTTTCCGTTCTCGTCCACCATATTCTCGTCATTTGCCTGGTTTGCAAGGATCATCTGGTAAGTCTCCTGATCCTCCACCTCCGTATGTGCCAAAAATTTCCCTTCTATGTAAGTGCCAAGGGGAATGAACTCCATGGCATTCTCCGTAATCCAGTCCGTAAGCGAACCGTCGTTTCCATTTTCCACATAGACGAAGCCTGTCAGAAATGTCCTCTTGGCGTGTTCCATCAACAGCCTGTTCAATTTTGTCTGGTCTGCCTGATTTCCCTGCTCAGATTTCGAGGGCAGGGAAATATTCATGCAGGTATAAACTGCCAGGATACCCAGTATGACAAGGATTAATATTTGGCTGATTTGCTTTCTTCGTTCCACATTATCACTCCATCTGCATCTTAGTTTCAGCTATCGGAAATCAATTCTTTAACACTATATGACACCCATTTCCTGATTATGTGCATGTCCTCTTGAAAAAAGCATGTTCAAAGCCTCCGAGATGGTGTAGCTGATTCGTTTCACCGTCTCGTCAATGTCTTTGGGGGTTACGAACAGACCGTTAAGGTGGGGAGAAATCAACTCCTTTACCAGCTCGTATTTTTCTGCGGCATTATAGCCCTGCATCACAACGCCTACCCCTCGAAGCGTCTCTGAGCTTTCCAGTGCCATAATCAGATTCTCCATGGTATCGTTGACGATGGTAGCCGCATCCACCACCGTGGGAACGCCGATTGCCAGAACCGGAATTCCTACCGTCTCTTTGGTGATGCCGTTCCTGTGGTTTCCGACGCCAGAGCCAGGATTGATTCCCGTGTCCGTAATCTGGATGGTACGGTTCAGGCGTTTTGAGCTTCTTGCCGCCAGGGCATCCACGGCAATCATCATATCCGGCTTTGTCTCGCGGACGATTCCCTTAATAATCTCCACTGTCTCCATACCCGTCTGCGCCATGACTCCTGGAACGATGGCGCTCACCAGGCGTACCTCCTCCTCGCCCATGGCGTATTTGCCGTATTCCTTTACGATATGGCGGGTAATATTTAAATTATCCACCACATAAGGCCCCAATGCGTCCGGCGTCACCTTACGGTTGCCAAGCCCCACCACAAGAATGGAAAAGTCCTCCTTATCCTTCTTAATAAAGCGGGCCAGGAACTTTGCTAACTCCTTTGAAATCTCATCATGGTAATCCTCGTCGGGAACCGCCATATTGGGAGCCTCCATGGTAATATAGGTTCCTACCGGCTTACGCATTACCTTGGCGCCGTTCTCCGTCTCAATCTTTACGGTTGTCACCTTAATCTCCCGTTCCTCGTCATATTCCTCTTTTAGAGAGACTCCCTGAACCTCCACATTGTCTGATTCAAACCTCTCCTTATCCTCAAGCGCAAGATCCGTCCTGATGCTATACTTTTCAATCATCCCTTACATCCTCACTTTATTCTTAGTTTATTGCTAGTTTTTACAATATTTTCAGAAATATGTATTGACAGAAGCCTTTCCTTGGCCTAAAATAAATTCGTATGTTTCGTTAGAACGTCCGTGTCCGGCTCTAACGAAGTCAGAATCGATACTAATGAATCGAAATATAAGATATTGGAGGTGGACAAATTGGCTAATATCAAATCTGCAAAGAAGAGAATCTTAGTGAACGAAACAAAGGCTGCAAGAAACAAAGCAATCAAATCTAAGGTAAAGACTTGCGTGAAGAAGGTTGAGACTGCTGTTGCGAACAAAGACGCACAGGCTGCTGCCGAGGCGCTTAAGGTTGCGACTGTTGAGATTAACAAAGCAGGCACCAAGGGTGTTTATCACAAGAATACCTGTTCAAGAAAGATTTCCCGTCTGGCAAAAGCCGTGAACGGAATCGCTTAAGAGTAGTTGCTTGAGAACGATAGATGTAGGAAATAAAAAACAGCCATACCGTCAGTGGCTGTTTTTTTATAATTATGATATCCGTTGACAGAAAGGTTGTGATGATGTGAATATGGCTGAGGTTGCAAGGTTGCTTTTAGGGCTGCGTGCTGCCGGATGGACCGAAAAAGAAATTAATGATTTCGTGCTTTATATTGAATCCGGCGAGGAGCAGTATAAACCTACACCTAAAAACGGAAAAGGAAACCACGAATAATTCATATATTCCGAAAGGCTTCCCTGCATAAAATTATAGGGAAGCCTTCTAATTCGCTAAAACACTCACTAATTCCTGGTAGCGTTCCGTCTGATTGCGGATATCCTCCTCGGAAACTCCATAGTACAGATATACATCTTTATAGATAGCGTTAAGCTTCTTCATTTCCTCCTTCTTTCCGCTGTATGAGCAGGAAATCAGCCCCCACCTTCTCTCCATTGAGAACTCAATCATCCCCTTTTTGGTACTTATTCTGTAAATATGAAAATCCAATGGGAACTGCTCGTTTGAAATTGCCTGCGCCGCTTTACTTCTGGCTTCTGTCTGCCGTAGAAACTCCAGAATGGAAGCCTTATCCCTCCCCTTCAAATCCGGAAACTCGGCAAGCTCTCCCAACAATTTCGGCCTGTAACGCAAAATCAGAGATTCTTTTACACAATTATATTCCTCCTGATAGGAAACACTATCCCTCGGCTTCTCAACCGCGCCGTATTTTTTCTTTAAATACAGCGCCACTTCTTCAAAGGTGTGAGTGCCCGCATGGATAGAAGCCGCCGCCTTCTTTTTCTTTCTTAAGTAACGCCTTCTCTGTATTCTTTCTATGACACTTTTCTTCTTTGATTTTCCTGCGATAAAAATGCTGGTTGGCCCGTCGGCGCCTCCGATAACGGAGATAGCGGCCGCATTTTTCTTATTTTTTCGCACTCTTACCATATATTACCTCTTACTCTCTGCCTTAAACGTCCAGAATCGTCTCTCCGCTGTGTATCAGCCGCAGCTTATCTCCCATAATCTCCTTCATAATGTCAAAGGCAGCCATTCCTGTACAGTGGCCTGTATAAAAGATTGTATTCATCTTAGCCAGATAATAGGCAATTTGCCTGATGTTCTCAACTTCTTCTTTAGAATATGGCTCCTCCTGCATCATATGAAAACCGCTGATTACCATATCTGGCTCTGAATGGAAAATCTCTATATACCGGTCCAGAATATTCAGAATTCCGCTGTGGGCACATCCGGACAACAGGATCCTCTGACCCTCTTGGGTAATCACAAGGGATTGCTCATGGCAGAATGTATCCTGAATATACTCTCCTGATACCCTCTTTTTAAGGACAAGATTCCCCTTTGCAGGATATCGTCTGGGCGTTATGTCTGTGAATAAAAATAATTCGTCGTCAATCTCTAAATCTCCATGCACCTGGATACATTGCTTTTGTTCGAGAATTGATTTATCAATGCCTATGTATTTTACACCGTCTGATTTCAGATGGTAGTAATCTTCCCGGCAGGAATCCTTCATGTAGATATGGGCATCCGGATTGATTCTTAAAAATGCAGGGATTCCCCCTCCATGGTCGTAGTGGCCATGGCTTAGAATCATGGTATCAACTTTCGTTAAATCTATGTCAAGTATCTTAGCATTGTGGAGGAATAAATCTGTTGCGCCGCTGTCCAGGAGAAGTTTGTGGTTCTTTGTTTCGATATAGAAGCTTAAACCATGCTCGTATCCGCAGTTGGGGATGCCAGGGGTGTTCTCTATTAAGTTAATGATTTTCATTCTCTGTGTTCTCCCTTTTATTTACCTCACTTCCTCAAAACCTTCCCCCTAATATACCGAAACGTCTCCTCCTCCCCATCCCTCGCCAGCATCTTAAGCAGGAAATGCAAAAGCTTCGCCGTCTCCGGATGAACCATCCGCCCAAGCCTCGCCGCCCCCTTCTCGTAATACTCCAAAGGATAAGAATCTACATATTTACTTCCTCGGTAAGTCTTGGCCGCCGCAATCCGGTCAATAAACATCTCAATCACATACCGGACCGGCATCTTCATGCCGATAATCCCCTCCTTGGGATCCGTACTGTAATCAATCCAATATTCATAGTGATGCCGGTTCCTCCCCTTGTGATGAAGCCACGCCCTGGAATACCCGATATCCTCCCGTTCCGCATTATTGGGACTCCTGGTTCCCTGATAATACTTGCATCCCACCAAAAACTCCGAAGGGGAATACTTGGACAGATCATGGAGAAGCCCCTGCCGGTACAGACCCACCTTAAAGCACCCCTTCATAACCAGTAGCCTGTGATGATTGATCGTTCTGAAATGCTGCCATGCTTTCATACCATTCATTCTCCTTTAAAATCAATAAAAATACTTATGCACCAGAAACAAAACCAACAGGTGGGCCGGATAAAACACATAGAAGAAATACTTCATTCTCCTGCCCCGTTCCCCGTTATACATGGCGATTGGAATCATTGCCAGCGCACCGTATCCCTGTATACTGCCGTTCCACAGAAAATTCCACACAGCGCCGCACACCGTCTTAAGCCACAGCTTCTCACGCAGCAGGTAAAACACGGCAATCAGAATAATCCCCCTAAACCCATAGTCCGTCCGCAGAAAATCCGCCGCCGTCATCACCATCAGAATCTCCACCACCTTAAGAGGTATTTCCTTGCTTCTCTCAAGCATATACATCATGCCTACGCCCAACAGGAGAGTAAAAAATACATTCTGGTGTTCCCAATCCACAAGCCTGCCATGGAGAGTAAGGTCATAGGGAAGCTCAGATAGAAGCGCAAACCCGCCAAGCCTTACCATATATCTCCGGATATCACTGGTATGCCTGAACCCCTCCGTCAACAGAAAACAGAAGATCGGAAACGCCAGCCTTCCCACATAGCGGAAAGTCCATACATACGGAAACAGCACCGCACCCGTATGGTCAATCACCATCGTTATAATTGCAATCCACTTTAGCTGATACGACGTCAGCCCTGTTCTTTTCACCGCTTCTGTCTGCTTCTTCTCCATCTTCCTCCCTGCCTGCAAACACCATAATCATCCGTTCCTTTAGAACCACTGTCCTCTGGTTCGTAAGACACTCGGCTCTGTCAAGGACCCCCTCCTTTGTGGAGGCAATCTTATACCACTTCTTTCTCCTTGGAAGAGCCGGAAGGGCAAAGGAATGTTCAATCCAGTGCATATTATAGGCGATAAAGCAATCCTCCCCGCCTGCTGCCATCCCGCTGTAATAAACGCCGAGCTGGCGGCTGAACACCTCCGACGGAACCCTCCACGCGCTCTCCCCGTGATAGGATACATCCGGAACGCCGCATCTCGCCTGGTTAAGGCCGCACATCTCTTTTTTCGGCCAGAACACCGGATGGTTCTTCCTCACGGCAATCAACTGCTTTACAAAATCATGGAGATCCTTCTTCTGTTCCAGACGGCTCCAATCCGTCCAACCCACAGGATTATCCTGGCAGTACACATTGTTGTTCCCCTTCTGCGTATTTCCAAATTCATCCCCCGCAAGGATACAAGGCGTCCCCTGGGCCAGCAGAAGCAAGAAGAACGCATTCCTTATCTGGCTGTCCCGAAGCTGTGAAATCAACTTCTTCCTGGTGGGCCCTTCCGCCCCGCAGTTCCAGCTATAATTATATTCAGGCCCGTCCTGGTTATTCTCCCCGTTTGCCTCGTTATGCTTCCGGTCATAAGATACCAGGTCATTCAAGGTAAAGCCATTCTGGTTCGTAATACAGTTAAAACTCCCGTCTTTCTCGGAAATGTGCCGAAGCCAGTACATGACTCCCTCCACCATTCCCTCGTCGCCCTTCAGGAAGCGGCGCATAACCGTCTGAAAATCTATCTTGTGGACCATGATCTTCGTCTTTTTCAAAATCGGGTCCGCATAGATAGCCTCCATGGGCGCAATCTGCGGATTCAGAATGAACCCGTCTATATGGTACTCAATCATATAATATCTCAGACATTCCTCCATCGTCTGTTTCGAGACCTCCCCCGTAAACGGCATCTCAAGTACGACCTCGATTCCCTCCTTATGGCATGCCTTAACCATATCCTTTAATTCCCGCACCCCGTCCTTCGACTTCGCATAAGAGCTTTTCGGCGCAAACCAGTATGCCGGACCATACCCCCAATAATTCCGGTACATCATACACTCCTCGAAATCATAGACAGGCATACACTGAATCTGATTAATCCCCAACTCCTTAAGATAAGGCAGCTTCTCCACTACCCCCTGGAATGTTCCCCTGCTCTTTACCTTGGAGGACGCGTGCTTCGTATACCCCCGCACATGAAGGCTGTACGCAACCACACTGTAATAGGGCAGGCACAACGGCATATCGCCCTCCCAGTCATACTCCTTATCATACAGAATCCCTCTTACCTCATGCTTCTTAACGTCACGCTTACGCCCCCAGACTTCCCGTCCGGCGATGGCCTTCACATACGGGTCGATTACAACCTCTCCCCCAATCCGGTAATTATATTGAAACTTCGATGGCTCTATCCCCTCCAACGCAAGATAGCGTACCTCTCCAAGCTCACGCTTCATCTCATAAACTGCGCACGGCTTCTTCGCCCCTGCGCGGTAAATCAATAACTGACACTCCTTCTCCTGAGGCACAGCCACAGAAAAATTCACAATATTTCCAATCATTGTAGTTCCTAACGGTAAGGGTCGCCCCTGTATCTCCTTCATGCCTTAACTCCTCCTGCTATCTTTTGGAACCATACAGCTATTGCTATAAAACCAGCCTCTCTACTGCCATCCGTCCACTCCGTACATCTCAACATTGTCCTTGTCTATCATAAATACTTCTTCAAAAATCTCTGTCTCATAATCTTCCCCATTCAACATATCAATCGCAGTCCTTGCCGCCGTCTTCCCAATATTAATCGGTGACTGGGCCGCCGTCCCCGCAATCTGCCCGTCCGCCTTCTTCAATTCCTTCTTAATATCCGGCGAGCCATCCACCCCATAGATAACCACCGTCTTAAGGCCGGCAAGATTTACCGCCGTCTTCGCCGCAACCGCAAGCTGGTCGTTGCCGCACATGATTGCCGACACGTCCGGATGCTTTTCAAGAATCTCCTTTGCAGCCCCCAAAGCCTTCTCGAACTCTCCGTTGGTGTCCACTCTCTCCACCACCTCAAAGCCCTTCTCCGCCTTGGCAATGGCCTCCTCAAAGCCTGTGATACGGTCATTGATGGAATTCTGGGTCGGACATTCCAGAATCGCGACCTTTCCTCCCTCCGGACATCTCTCAATCAGATCCTCCCCGCAGATATACCCTGCTTCCACATTGTTCGAGCCAATGTAGGCGTCCACATAATCCATCTCCTTCACCTGGGTATCCACATTGATAATCTTCACCTTCGCCTCCTTCAAGGCGTCAAGCGCCGGTGTAATGGCCTCCCAGTCCACGGGACATAAGAAAATTCCATCGATTCCCTCCTGAATCATCTCCCTAATCTGCGCCTCCTGATCTTCGGGACTCGAAGCCGGATCCTTTGTAATAAGCTCATAGCCCTCCTTCTCAACCACCTCCCTGATTGCTGATTCCAATGTTATAAAATAAGGGTTCTCCATATCAATCCCTGAGAAACCAAACACATATGTATCTTCCTCCTCCTTAGGCGTCTCCTCCTGGGAAACGCCTGACACCGCGTTATCCTCCGGCGTTCCCACGTTCTTCTTACAAGCGGACAATACGAAAATGCATACGAGCATCAACAACACCCCTGACATTTTCCTTTTTCTCATAATCCTATTCCTCCTTACGCCTTTTTCGCATATCCCCCTATTATTCTACAACATTTTCATGTGGCTGTGAATAGTAACTTTCAAAACCTTCTTGCATTTTCTCCTTTCCTTTGGTACAGTTAAAGTATCTAAAAACAAAGGAGACGGATACAATGGATGAATACATGACAGTTGAATTGACACTTGATAATGACGAAGTCGTAAAATGTGCGATCCTTACTCTGTTCGAGGCCGCTGACAAAGAATACATAGCTTTACTCCCCATGGACGAAGACGGGAACACCGAGGAGGGCGACGTCTACCTCTACCGCTACGTGGAGACGCCAGAGGGCGAGCCAGAACTTGAGAACATCGAAGACGATGAAGAATACGAGATTGCTGCGGATGCATTTGACGAGTGGATGGACACACAGGAATTTGAAGAACTAGACGAGGAGTAATTCTTCAATAAAACGGGAAGGACTGAGAGCTTTTCCGTTTTTTTCTTTCACATAACTGATGATGAGCCTTGTCTTCGCCCTGGTCATCCCAACGTAAAACATCCGCCTCTCCTCCTCGATTTCCTGGTTAAGCTTCGCCTTCCGGTAGGGTATGCTTCCCTCATTTCCCCCAATGATGAACACCAGCTCATACTCTAGTCCCTTGGCGCCATGGAGGGTCAGAAGCGAAACCCCCTGGCCGTCCTTCGTCTGCTTCCACCCCTTGTCCCTCTGCTCGTTTAACACGGCTTTATAATTCTCTATATGGTCAAACCATTCCTTCACCGTCCGGTATTCCCTGGCGCTTAGCCAAATCTCATCCGCAGTCTCGTTAAGCTCATCCAGGGAAATGTGGTTGCCGTCTGCATACTCCTTAAGGAAACCGTCATATCCCATCCCTTTGCGGATATACTGGATTGCCGCATAGGGAGGCTTATCCTTCATCATCTTAAGATCCCACTCCAACTGGTCGATCCGGTCAAGCATCCACGCCTTGTCGCAGTAAAAATTCCGCATAGACTCGAAGCTCACCTGCCCCTCCATGCTGTCACGGCTAAGATAACGTTTGGGCCTGTTTGCAACCCGCAGGAGATACTTACGGTCAAGCCCCTCCTGGGCCAGATGGAGGTAGCTTATCAAATCCCTTCCGATAAAATGGTCGTACACGCTGTCAATCCTTTCCTTCATAACAAAGGGCACCTGCCCTTTAGCCAGGGCTTCTGTCAAGGCCCTTGCATCCAGGCTCGTCCGGTACAATACCGCCATTTCCCCGTAAGGGATTCCCTTACCCTTATATTCCCGCAGCTTCTCAAGGACATACTCCCCCTCTGCCGTCGGGTTGGCGGCCTCCTGGACATGAATGGTGTCGCCGTTTCCCTTCTGCGCCCTGATTTTCTTGTCATACCGTTCCTCATTGTGACGGATCACCCGAAGGGCGCCATTTACAATATGAGCCGTGGAACGGTAGTTCACATCCAAAAGAATCCGCCTAGCCTTGGGATAGTCCTTTGCAAAATCAAGCATAATCCCCGGCTTTGCACCCCGAAACCCGTAAATAGACTGGTCGTCGTCCCCCACTACAAACAGGTTGCCCTTGGGCTTGGCAAGCAAACGCACCACGTCATACTGCGCCTGGTTTACATCCTGGAATTCGTCCACAAGGATATAACGGAACTTCTCCTGCCATTTCTTTAGGATGTCCGGTCTTTTCAGAAATAATTCCCGACAAAGGATTAACATATCTTCAAAATCAATCTTTTTAAGCTTCTTCTTCTCGCTCTCATAGAGCCGGTACAACTCCCGAAACAGAGACGTTTTGTAACGCTTTGACTCATAAGCCTCGATATCAAGACAGTTATTTTTTACGTTTCCCACCTCGGCGGCCAGCTCTTTTAAAGCCTCCCTCTCGTCTCCGGACTCGCCTGTAAGCTCCCATTCAAGCTGTCCGGCAGTCTGCCGGAGTAAGGCTTCCCTCTCCATATCTGTCAGCAGATTCCCCTGATTCAGCCTGTACGCCCATTTCAAAATCCCATAATAGATTCCATGGAAGGTTCCGAACGTCACCGGCATCCTTACATTCCCCATGACCTGGCAGAAACGGTCCTTCATCTCGTTTGCCGCATACTTTGTAAAGGTAATGACCAGAATTTCTTCTGGCCTTACCTTATACTCTGTAATCAGATATTCTATTCTCTTTGCAATGG
>CAJUBG010000073.1 GCA_910584575.1 uncultured Dorea sp. | reverse complement strand
TCTCTCTTACGAATCTCCTGCTGAATACCAGCCTTCGCACAGTTTCTTTTGAATCTGCGTAAAGCGCTATCTAACGTCTCGTTTTCTTTAACGATTACATTTGACATACTCTCACACCTAACCTCCCCTCCAGTCCATATTGTGCAATATACGACTGATCGGGTATTTTTCTTGCACTACATAAGATTATAACACATATTTCCATAACGTCAATATTTTTTCTCGAATATCTTTATTATTTTAACTGATCTTCAAGCGCCTGGGCTGCTTTTTTCAGGGCGTCGTTGATTCCCTCCGGCTTCTTTCCTCCTGCCTGGGCCATATTGGGGCGTCCGCCGCCGCCGCCGCCCACTAAAGCCGCCGCCGCCTTTATCAGATTGCCTGCGTGTGCCCCCCGGTCCATAGCCTCCTTTGTGGCCATAGCCATGAGGTTTACCCTGCCCTCTGATGCCGCGGCCAGCACGATTACGCCCTCGCCAAGTTTTTCCTTCAACTGGTCGCCAAGCCCGCGAAGTCCGTTCATGTCAACGCCCTCCACCTTGGCGGCAAGAAGCTTCACACCTTTTACGTCCGTCACCTGGCTTAGAATATCCTTTGCCGCATCCTTGGCAAGCCTGCTCTTTAAGCTCTCAAGCTCGCTGTGCAGAGCCTTATTCTCACCAAGCAGATGGGTAATCTTCTCTGCCATGTTATCCGGCGTTGCCTTTATAAGTTTTGCCGCCTCGAAAAACTTCTTTTCCAGCTCATGGTAATAATCCATCAGGCCCTTGGCTGTAAGCGCCTCAATCCTTCGCACGCCGGCTGCAACTCCCGTCTCTGACAGAATCTTAAAGGCAGTAATCGCGCCCGTATTTTCTACGTGTGTGCCGCCGCAGAACTCAATCGAGAAATCTCCCATGCTGACAACCCGCACGATATCTCCATATTTTTCGCCAAACAGAGCCGCCGCCCCTGTCTTTCTCGCTTCTTCGATGGGCATATTTTCAGCCTTTACAGCCAGAGACTTACGAATCTGTTCATTAACAATCTCCTCCACTCGTGTTAATTCCTCTAAAGTCAGGGCAGAAAAATGGGTAAAGTCAAAACGGAGCCTGTCCGCATTTACCGAAGAACCTGCCTGCTCTACATGATTTCCCAGAACCATTCTAAGAGCCTTGTGGAGAAGATGGGTGGCGCTGTGGTTATTGGCGCAGAGCGCGCGGTTCTTTGCGTCCACCTTGAGGGTCACGGTATCACCCGTCTTAATCATGCCTCTTGTCACATGGCCGATATGCCCGAATTTGCCGCCTAAGAGCTTCACAACGTCCTCAACCTTAAATTCTCCGTCCGCAGTCGTAATCGTCCCTCTATCGGCCTCCTGGCCGCCGCTGGTGGCATAGAAAGGCGTCTGCTCTACGAAAATCGTCCCTCTCTCACCGTCCGAGAGTGCGTCGGCAATTTCTGTATCCGTCGTAAGAACGGTCACTTTAGAATCACAGAAAAGCTTGTCATAACCCACAAACTCTGTGGTAATGCCTGGGTCAATGGACTCGTAGACCGTCACGTCTGCACCCATGTAATTGGTGACCTCTCTTGCCTCCCTTGCAGTTTTTCTCTGGACCTCCATGGCCTTCTGAAATCCCTCCTCGTCCACAGAAAGCCCTTTTTCCTCCAGTATCTCGCGGGTCAGGTCAAGGGGAAATCCATAGGTATCATAGAGCTTAAAGGCGCTTTGGCCATTAAGGGTCTTAACTCCTTTAGAGGCCATCTCCTTCTCCATCTCAGCCAGGATGGACAAGCCCTGGTCAATGGTCTTGTTAAACTGTTCTTCTTCCTTTGCGATCACTTTAAAGATAAACTCTTTCTTCTCCTCCAACTCCGGATATCCGTCCTTCGAGCCTTCAATCACCGTCTCGGCCAGCTTCACAAGGAACTCGCCCTGAATATTCAGGATTCTCCCGTGACGGCAGGCACGGCGCAAAAGGCGGCGCAGCACATAGCCTCTGCCTTCATTAGAGGGCATGATTCCGTCCGAAATCATGAAGGTTACGGAACGGATATGGTCAGTGATGACGCGGATAGATACATCCGTGTCGGCATCATTGCCATAGACCGCGCCCGCAAGGTCACAGACATGGGTTCTCAGCGCCTTGATGGTATCAACGTCAAACATGGAATCAACATCCTGCACAATGCAGGCCAGGCGTTCAAGGCCCATGCCGGTATCAATGTTCTTCTGCTCAAGCTCTGTATAATGATTGTTGCCGTCATTGTCAAACTGGGTAAATACATTGTTCCAGATCTCCATATAGCGGTCACAGTCACAGCCCACCGTACAGTCTGCCCTGCCGCAGCCATATGCCTCCCCGCGGTCATAGTACACCTCTGAGCACGGTCCGCAGGGACCCGCGCCATGCTCCCAGAAATTGTCCTCTTTTCCGAAACGGAAGATTCTCTTAGGCGCTATCCCGATCTCCTTATTCCAGATCTCCCACGCCTCATCATCCTCCAGATATACAGACGGGTACAGCCTGTCAGGGTCAAGTCCCACAACCTCTGTCAAAAATTCCCATGTCCAGTGGATGGCTTCTCTCTTAAAATAATCTCCAAAGGAGAAATTACCTAGCATCTCAAAAAATGTACCATGCCGCGCCGTCTTCCCCACATTCTCAATATCCCCTGTGCGGATACACTTCTGGCAGGTGGCAACCCGCCTCCTGGGCGGAATCTCCTGTCCTGTAAAATAAGGCTTCAGCGGCGCCATCCCCGAATTAATGAGCAATAGGCTCTTATCGTTGTGCGGCACCAGCGAAAAACTTTTCATTTTTAAATGCTCCTTGCTCTCAAAAAAATCAAGAAACATCTTTCGCAATTCATTTACTCCGTATTTCTGCATGATATCCTCCTGTTTTTTATTCTGGCCAGTACACCAGACTCTAAGAAATAATTATAAAGAGAAGCAGGCGGTTTGTCAATGTTCCACCTGCTTCTCTTTTATGGCTGCATTGCTTTCTCAAAAGCTTCTAACAACATCTCTCGTTCCAGCGGCTTGTACACGAATGCTTTCACACCGATATTATCCGCTTCGTTAATCGTATCATCGTATGCCAGTGAAGATACCATCACAATTCTGGCAAAGGGATAGTCCTTCAAAATTGCTTCAGCCGTCTCCAGGCCGTCTATTCCGGGCATAATAATATCCATCGTTACCAGGTCTGGCTCTACCTCGCCATACCTGTCGATTGCCTCCTCTCCATCCCGACAGTAAGCTACAATCTCATAATCTGTGCCCGCCAGTAGCTTCTGCATCTGCATTTCAATTACTCGGGAATCATCCACCACCATGAGTCGCTTTCCCATAAGATGCCTCCTTCTTAAAGCTTATTATCATGTTCCATATTATGTTGCGGAAAGAAAACGCCTACTTTTCTTCCGGCTCAAGACAGGTAAGCTCTGCATTCTCGTTCCCGTCGCTGGTGTACACAAGCTCAAAATGCTCTCCGCACCCCTCAGGAACATAACGTCCCTGGTGAAACGACGGTATCCCAAAGCGGGATGCCACCTTCGTTACCTGATAAAGCCGCGCTGCAATCTGTCCGCACAACATATTAAAATACTCTTTTGAAAAATCCTCCACATCCTGATGTGTGATTTCTTCTTCCTGCATCATATACTTTGTCAACCGGGCAAACAGGGACGCCTCCGCACACATTGAAACACTTGTGCGGAGTCCCCGTTCAAAAGTCGCATATACTGTATACATCTCACCCGTTGGCTTGACATTGCCCTGCTTAAGCGATATTCCGGCTGCCTGCTGCGTCACACCGCGGGTAATCTGATCAAAAATCTCTTTCAATCCCTCCTGGGGTACTACAGTATCCAAGTAAATCCCCCTTTCGTATAGTACAGGAGCTACAATAAACAAATCTCTCCGCCCACCAGTCTTGCATCTACCATACTGGTCTCCTTCGCCAACGGCATCGTCAGATCACCGATGGTAAGCACCATTCCCGGATAGGCGATGCTGCATTTCAGCCTGCATCCGCCCTGTTCCTCCAGTTTTGCCTTAAGCTTCTTAAGTTCCTTGTCAAACTGGGCAAGCTTCATCCGGCCAATAGACAAATCCAATCGAAGTTTACCCATACGCTGTGTCCTCGTTGGGCTGTCTGGCTGGCGTTCAAGCCTTTCAAGTTCAGCCTCCTGCTTTTTAATGTTCAGTAACAGGGTCTCCCTCTCGAAATCCGCAAAGGGCTGTCCCCCCAGAAAAATAGAAGTGACACTCTCTGATTTTGAGCCGACAACCTTTGCATCTACCCCTTGGGCTGCCCGAATCCGTCCGCCAATGATTGTGCCTCTCCCGCTGCGGACATTCACCTCACCGTCACAATATACGTCACAGTTCACAATACAGTCTGTCTGCAGGCTTCCCCGACAGTGTACGGTACAGTTCTCCATATACTTTGCGTAAACATCATGGTGCGCCCGAATCATCGCCCGCGAATCCCCCAGAATTCCCTTAGCAACAATCAAGTCGCCGCCTGCCTCAATCTCGGCAGCCTCCACCACGCCGTCAATGGTAACGTTACCGATTGTCCGGACTGAAAAGCCGCTGCCTACATCGCCATGAATATGTACGTCTCCTACAAAATTAATATTACCGGTAGAGAAATCTACGTTCCCGCCAATTTCCAATACTGACTTAACCAGGAAGCTGCGTCCGCTGAATTCTACGCGCCCTGACTTAACCGCCAAAAGCTGCATACCGTCCTCACTGGCCTCGGTATTACGTCCCTTGGGCAGAGACGGCGTCTTTCCTTCCTTGCATGTAATCTCCTCGTCCAATACAGTCCTGCCCGGAACTCCGGGTACAGGCGGAATAATCTGACAGATCGGCTGTCCCTTCTCCACATTCTGGACAATGTTCAGGTGGAAATAATCCACTCTGCCATGCTCATCCTCCTCGAACTTCTTCCTCACAGTACGCTTAAAGAAGTCCTCGATATAACCGTCCTTCCCGTGAACTACTGCCTTGCCCCGTGCAATCAGGAACAAGTGGAAATACCGATTCTCCGAATCAGGAAGCCCATCCAACAGCTCTCTGTCGAGGCCATAGGAGACACCACTCTCCTTAAGGATGCCCTCCAACATCTCCTGATCTAATTCCCTGCCCTCTCCTATTGGCGGAAATACTACAAGCCACGCGGCTAACTGGTCGGCAGTAACATATATAAGAGGAAGCGCATCCAACTGAAACGGCGGCTCCTCCTCCTTTGCTTCTTCTTCCTTCCCTTCAGCTTCTTCTTCGGAAACAGGCTCTGGCTCAGGTTCTGGCTCCTTGGGAATCTGAGACAAACGGTCAGCGGCTACGGAGGTAATCGCTCTCCTAAGCCTCGACAGCTCTTTCTCAAGTCCCTCGTCCACCGGGCCGTCCTCATCGCCATAATCCAAACGCAAGTGAGGGAGTGGCGCATATCCAACCTGTTCTCTCCATTTCTCATATAAAAGAATGAAGGGATGTTCATGGGATAATACTAATTGATTTATATCAGGTTCAAGCTGGGGCTCCGGCAAGGGTGTGGCCTGTTCCATCTGCTCCGGCTCAGACTTAAGATCCGGTAAATCTTGTTCCTGAGCTTGCTTCTGAGCTTGCTCCCCACTTCGCTCTGTCTGCTTGAATCCAAACAATCGCCCCCAAAAACCACTCTTAAACTCCATACTTCTCCACCTCCCTTATCAATATCTATCAGGCAAAATCCGCTAAAGCCTAAAAACTCAAGCGGAGAATGCCCCGATAAATACAGGTGTTATAACTCTTGACATACTGTTACAATTTCTATTATACCCTTGTCTATACCAGATTGACAAGAGGAAATTGCAACAAATGTCTAAAAATTGCAGCAATTTATTTTAACTCAATTTCCTCCAACTCCTTAGGAGGCAATTTTCTCGTAGATCCGGCAACCAATTCCTGAACCTTCTTCTTCGCCTTGTCTACCTGAAGATTGGTTCCGGCGCCGGCGACACAGCCTCCCGGACATCCCATTCCCTCGATCAGACATCCGTTCATGCGGCCTACCTTGGCAAGAGAAAGGATCTTCTTACACTCTGCAAGTCCTTCCGCATGGGCAATCTTGACATCCACGCCCGGATAATATTCCTTGACACAGCTCTCGATAGCATTTGCCACACCGCCGGCATAGGCATATCCGCGGCCTGCCCCTGTCGCGTTGTGGAAGGAGGATTCCGCCTCATATTGGGTCAGGTCAATATCCTTCGCATCGAACATTGCCTGCAGTTCTTCAAATGTGATAACAAAGTCCACGTCGCTTCTGACCGTC
Source organism: uncultured Dorea sp. (assembly GCA_910584575.1). Taxonomy (GTDB): domain Bacteria; phylum Bacillota; class Clostridia; order Lachnospirales; family Lachnospiraceae; genus Sporofaciens. The sequence goes on along the minus strand of CAJUBG010000073.1, from coordinate 10,289 downwards.
CTTCGCATTGCCTCCAGCTTCTTGGCCGCGCATGGCCCGATGAACACCACCTTGGCGTTGGGATGCTCTTTCTTGATGGTACGCGCCGTGGCTACCATTGGGGTCAACTCCTGAGATACCTGATCCACCAAATCCGGAAAATACTTCTTGGCAAGCATAGCCCAGGACGGACAGCAGGAGGTCAGAAGGAATGGAAGCTCTCCGGTGGTAACCTTGTTTACATAATGATGAGCCTCCGCAACGGCGCCGATATCCGCCCCCAACGCTACCTCATAGAACTCACTGAAGCCTAACTCCTGGAGTGCGGCTTTTAAATTCCTCGGAGTAATATTGTCACCGAACTGGCCGGCAAATGCAGGCGCAATCTCGGCAATAATCTGGTCGCCCTCTGACAAAGCCCTTGCAAGCTGGAAAATCTGTGATTTATCGGAAATGGCCCCGAAAGGACAGCTTACCATACACATACCGCAGGAAACGCATTTCTCATTGTTGATAACAGCGCGTCCATGCCGGTCTGTCTCAATGGCGCCCACACCGCAGGCTTTTGCACAGGGACGCTCTTTCTTGGAAATGGCGTCGTAGGGACAGGCAGATTTACATTTTCCGCACTTGATACATTTTGACTGGTCTATGTAGGAACGGCCGTTTACCATGGAAATAGCGCCTTTGGGGCAGACCTCCATACAAGGATGGGCCAGACATCCCTTACAGACGTTGCTTACCTCGTAGCCCTTCTCCTCACATCCCTCGCATGCGGACGGGATGACCTGCATAAGCGGCGGCTCATAATATTTATCGGAAATGTTGCTCGCCTCCACACCCATTGTCAGATGTACCGGCTTATTCTCCGGCCTTAGAGAAAGTCCCATTGCAAGCCTTAAACGCTCTCTTACGACTGCGCGGGCACGGTAAACGCTCTCGCGGTACTTCATAGTATCTTCATTCACAATCTTGTACGGAATTTCTTCCATGTCATTAAGCAGAGTATCGGCATCCGCTTTAAAACCAAGCCTTGCCACCTCCTCAAACACGGTTCTTCTAATCTTTCTGACTGTGGTATCCAATCCTCTTATCATACAGATAGTTCCTCCTAAATTATATGTAGATTTTTGTTATCTGATATAACTATACTTGATTGTTAAATAATTGTCAACCAATTCCAGTGTTCTATATTTGAAACAATCTATTAACCTTAATCTTAAGCTCTATAAACTGACACCATACTGTTCAAAAATCCACGCCTGACCGCTTTCAAGCATTTTAACCAAATATTTTTCCTTTACCTCCTCCAAAAACTCATTAACTGCATCCGGATGATTTTTCAAAAACCATTTTATATGATTTTGTATATAATTAATTCTGATTTTCGCATCATTCAAATCATTCGGACATCTTTTCATCTTCTCATCAATACTGTCAAATCCTTCAAACGACTCAGTTAATCGTTCTTTCGTCATCTCAATATACTCAGGATTAATATCAATCCCGATACTTCTTCGATTGAGTTGTTGGCACACACGCAGACAAGTACCAGAACCGACAAAGGGATCAACAACCAAATCCCCCTCTTTACTTGATGCCAAAATCATTCTTTCATACAGCCCCTCCGGTTTTTGTGTCGGATGCTTTTTTCGGTTTCGATTACAGTAATGCATATGGGAAAACTCCCATACATTTCCTGGGTTAGCCCCTCGCATATTATTAACTGAGCGATAATATTTTTGTGGGACACGAATTGCGTCCAAATCAAATAAGAACTTCTTTGAGTTTTTGGTAAACATCAATATATCATCATGTCTTGGGCTAAAACCTTTCGTTTTTCCAATTCCCTGAGTGTAGAACCAGGTAATCCAACTATTAAACGTCATTCCCAGTTCTTGTTCCAAGATTGTATAAATATACGAAATATATTTCATTCCCATAAAAATATATATTGTTCCATCCGGCTTCAAAACCCTTTTCGCTTCTTTCAGCCAATCTCGGCTGAATTCAAGATATTCCTCAAATTCCAGTTTATCTTGACTCGTTCCGTAATCCTTATTCAAATTGTAGGGGGGATCTGTTACAATGAGGTCTGTAATACCATCGTCCAATTTACGAAGTTCTTCAATAGCATCGCCACAAATTGCATTTAATCTTTTATCCATTTATTTTTTTGAGCCTCTCTATAAAAGTCCTCAATACTCCTTCTGGAACTGTGTAAGTATTTGTTATCCAATAATTTGCACATCTCCCATGTCGTTCGATACTGATACGTAACATAATGAATATCCTTTATCTGAATCTGCCCTGTACCAAGGGCTGGATTATAATTGATGTCAGCATCGCTGATATATTTCAAATCATATGCGTTATGAGACACGATTTCCATAATTCCGTCCATCAATCTTGTACGCTCATTTCTCTGAACATATACTTTATGCTTCAGCAACAAAATGATAAACATAAAATCAGGGTCTTTCACATAAGCCGTCCTTATTCTGCTAAAGCTCGTAATATTGGGACCTTTACCGCTGTTAGGAATATCGTTTGCAGTTGCTTTTACATCCACGTTTCCTGTGATTGATTTTTCATCCTTTTTAAACTGCAATATAACATCAGCCATCGCTAACCGTTCTTGTACTTCTACATTTATCAAATGATACGGATTACTCATATCATCTCTTATTCCGGCAAAAACTTCTCCTGCCCATGCTTCAATCATCGGTCCGGCAATCTTATTAATATTTTCCAACGGAAGCCCCATACGGAGATTCGTATTGATAATAATTTTATTATCCCCTCGTTCTTTCTGCCTGTTTAAAATCAAATTAATCTGCTTAATGACAAATTCGCTGTCTTCTCTGTAAGCAGGCGATTCCACTGGAACTTTAAAAATTATATCCTCATATCGCATTTTCTTTTTCCCTTCCATATATTTCTATAACAGGAAAATATTATGCTTCTTACAGGCTTCCCGCATCTCCTTCGGCCAAAGGCTTGCCTGAACCTCCCCCACATGGGCGCGGTCCAGAAGAAGCATACAAAGCCTTGACTGTCCGATTCCGCCGCCAATCGTATAGGGAAGCTCTCCCCTTAATAACATCTGGTGATAGGGAAGCTCTCTGCGTTCCTCACAGCCCGCCTTTTTTAGCTGCTCCTCCAGAGATTTCTCATCCACACGAATTCCCATGCTGGAAATCTCCAGCGCGCTCTTAAGATGCTCAAACCAGAACAGGATATCCCCGTTCAACTGCCAGTCGTCATAGTCCGGCGCCCGTCCGTCGTGAGGCTTGCCGCTTTTAAGCTTATCCCCAATCTTCATCAGGAATACACAGCCATACTCCTTTGTAATCAGGTTCTCCCTCTCCTTTGGCGTCTTGTCCGGATAACGGTCCTCCAACTCCTGGGAAGTGATAAAGGTTACATCCGCCGGAAGCTTCTTGGCGGCGTCCGGATATTTGTACCACACCTCATGCTGCATATGCTTGATAATCTTGAAAATGTTGCGGACAGTCTCCTTCAGCGTTTCCTCCGTCCGTTCCTCCTTCGTAATTACCTTCTCCCAATCCCACTGGTCCACATAGCAGGAATGAAGATTATCAAGTTCTTCGTCGCGGCGGATGGCATTCATATTCGTGTACAGCCCTTCTCCCGGCAAAAAGCCGTACTCATGCAGCGCCATACGCTTCCACTTGGCAAGAGAATGTACCACCTCCACCGTCTCACCCTGAATTCCGGCGATATCAAACTGCACCGGACGCTCAACCCCGTTTAAGTCGTCGTTTAAGCCGCTGCTTTTCTCCACAAACAACGGGGCTGATATCCTCTCAAGATTCATCTCCTTCCCAAATTCCTTCTGGAAGGTATCGCGGATATACTTGATGGCCTCCTGAGTCTCGCGGACACTCAGCTTTGGATTATAATTTTCTGGCAATATCAAAGACATGTTATTTCATCCTTTCTTTTCTCTATATCGCTGCATTGGCCTCCTTTTCGGGGCTGCAATACAGAATATCATATTAATCTTAGCACTCAAATATTCTCTGTGCATAGTAAACCGACTGCATCGCGTCCTTTCCGTAGAAATCAGCCCCGATCATATCAGCATACTCCTGATTCAGTACCGCGCCGCCCACCATCACCTTGCAGTCCGGCTTCTTCTCTCTCAACAGCTTTATCGTAGTTTCCATGCTTACCACCGTGGTGGTCATCAGCGCGCTTAAACCCACAAGACTGACATCTTCCTTGACGGCACATTCTGCAATCGTCTCTGGCGAAACATCCTTTCCCAGATCAATCACGTCAAAGCTGTAATTCTCAAGCAGCACCTTCACAATATTTTTCCCGATGTCGTGAATATCCCCCTTCACTGTTGCCAGGATAATCTTGTGCTTCTTCTGTCCCTCCCTGCCGTTTTCTTCAAGGGAATCCTTCAGAACGGCGAACGCAATCTTGGCGGCGTCTGCGCTCATGAGCAGTTGGGGCAGAAACACAGTTCCTTTCTCGAAGCCCTTTCCCACCTCATCCAGCGCAGGAATCAGATATTGGTTGATAATCTCAAGGGGCTTTTGCGTCTTTAAAAGCTCTGCGGCCTTGTGATGTGCTTCTTCTTTTAACCCTTTTTCAATCGCGTCTCTTAATGTAAGAGACGAAGCCGCCCGAACCGGCTTTTGTGGCACATCTTCTGTCTGGGCGCCATATTTACGGATATAGGCTTCACAGTTCTGGTCGTAGTTCATTAAAGCACAGAAGGAATCATAAGACCTCATCATTTCCTCAGAGGAAGGATTCACAATTCCCGCGCTCAATCCATTCTGCAATGCCATGGTGTAGAAATTGGCGTTAATGACAGGACGGCAGGGAAGGCCAAAGGAAATGTTGGAAACCCCTAACACTGTGCACACACCATAGGTTTCACGGACCCTTCTCAAAGCGTCAAGGGTTATCTTTGCGCCCTCCGGCTCCGAGCTGATTGTCATGGCAAGCACATCCACCACAATATCCTTTTTGGCAATCCCGTATTTCGCCGCCTCGTCAATAATCCTTCCGGCAATCCGACACCGCCCCTTGGCCGTCGCCGGAATTCCGTCCTCGTCGATGGTAAGGGCAACCACCACGCCGCCATATTTCTGTACCAGAGGGAACACGGCGTCCATGGACTCCTGCTTTCCATTCACGGAATTAATCATGGGCTTGCCGTTATAGATTCGCATTGCACTCTCCATGGCACGGATATCCACCGTATCAATCTGTAAGGGAAGGCTTGTTACACTCTGAAGCTCTGTCACGGCCTCCCTCATCATGGACACCTCGTCAATGTCAGGAAGCCCTACATTCACATCCAGTATATGGGCGCCTTTGTCCTGCTGCGCCACACCCTCCTTTAAAATATAGTCCATGTCATGGTCTTTTAATGCCTGTTTAAACTTCTTCTTTCCTGTTGGGTTAATACGTTCACCGATAATCACAGGCTTTCGGTTCAATACAACGGCTTTGCCGTAGGAGGAGACAATGGTATCCTCTTTTGGTACCGACGGGCGGGGCGTTCTTCTTCCCGCCATCTGTACCATAGCGCGGATATGCTCCGGCGTGGTTCCGCAGCAGCCGCCGATGGCGCTTGCGCCGAGCTTCAGGATCTCCTCCATAGTTTGCGCAAATTCCTCCGGCTCTACATCATAGTACACTTCCCCATCCTTCTGCTTTGGAAGTCCTGCATTGGGCTTTACAATCACGGGAATGGAGGCATACTCCATGATCTCAGAAAGCACTGAGAGCATCTGCCTGGGTCCCAGACCACAGTTAATCCCCAGAGCGTCCACACCAAGTCCCTCCAACATAGCTACCACGGAAGGCACATCCCCGCCTGTCAAAAGTTTTCCCTTCTCGTCAAAAATCATGGTGACAGTGACCGGAAGGTTCGTATTCTCCTTTGCCGCCAGTATTGCCGCCTTGACTTCATAGGTGTCGCTCATAGTCTCAATATGGATGAAATCCGCGCTGGCCTCCTCTCCGTAGCGCATAACCTCGGCAAATGTCTCGCAGGCTTCTTCAAAACCTAAGTCTCCCATGGGCTTTAAGAGCTTGCCGGTAGGCCCTACGTCAAGGGCAACGTAGGTGGGCCTATTGTCGTGTACGCCAAGAGAGGCGGCTTTTTTCGCATTTCCTACTGCGGCTTCTATAATCTCTTTTAACTGGTATTGGGAATTGTGGAATTTCAGGGCATTTGCGCCGAAGGTGTTGGTCAGGACGATATCGCTGCCGGCCTCGAAATATTGGCGGTGAATGTCGATGATCTCGTCGGGGCGGGTCAGATTCCAGGTTTCGGGAAGCTCTCCTGGCTTCAGGCCCTTGGATTGGAGGAGGGTGCCCATTCCTCCGTCGAAATATAGCAGGTCTTTGCCTAAGTGTGTTCGTATCATATGTGGTTACTCCTTTTATGGGTGGGGTGTTGGGTGGACGCCAAACCAGGTCCCCGCATGTCCCACGCAAACGGGACCAACGCTGCGGCGAACTAACTGGTAACTGCGGCTAAGGAGTTCGGGAATGCCCTCACTCCTAAGTCTACGTAACCAGTGGATTTCGCCTCCGCTAAGGGCGGTCCCTGAATGTCTGCTTAGGGATACGCGGGAACCTGGTTTGGCTGTTCACCGGCAAGCGGTAGATTATGGTCGCAAAATTTACGTTTTTCTTATATGGCTACTTCTGCTTGCGGCGATAGCTGCAATCGTATTTTTCGCAGGCTTCGCAGCCTTGTATATGGCAGGGGATGTTGAGTCTGCTCAGGCCGATGATTGCGGTTACGGATTTTGTTGGTATTAACATATTACCGTCCGTCAAGGATAAGCCGATTTGTTTGGGGGCGTCCAGCATGCGGAGGATTTCCTCCTGGTGGGTGATGGAAAAGTCGCCGTAGCCGGGGCTGAATCTGGGCCTTAGGTGGTAGCCGTCCTGTTCCTGCTCGTGGCGCAGTTTTTCCTGGCAGTTATCCAGGTATTCTTCTAACATGGCGGCGGCGCATGCCTGGAGGATAACGACTCTTGCCATGTCGGTGAGGGTATATCTGCGAAGGAGGGTGTCAACGCCTACGCCCAGGGTTGCGCCCAGGAGGAAGGCTTTGTCACAGCTCTTTAGGTTCCTTCCCAGGTTTTTGCTTTTGATTTTTAGTGTGCCGATGATTAGGCTGTCCTCACTCTCCACAGACACGTCAAAAATGCGATAAATGACCCGTCTGCCTGCAACTGTCTCCAATTCCTGAAAAGAACTGGCGATGAGTGCAAGCGTACGGCCATCTATCGCATGGTTTCCGTATCCTAAGTAACGAACTGCCTCTTTTGTTCTTACATCCATACGTTTTCCTTCTTTATGAATCTGAAACCATATTGAAAATCTTTTATGATGCTACAATCTCTGACAGGTTCCTCATAATTGCCTCGGCAACCTCCGGCTTATTCATGGAGTATACATGAATATGGTTTACATTGTTCGCAATCAAATCTATAATCTGCTCGGTGGCGTATGCTATTCCTGCCTGCTGCATTGCCGCAGGGTTGTCTCCGAAACAGTCAACGATTGCGCGGAACCTCTCCGGCAGGACGGTTCCGGACAAGCCGCCGATTCTTGCAATCTGCTTCTTGTTGGTAACCGGCATGATTCCCGGAAGCACCGGAACCGTGATGCCTTTCTCACGAATCCGGTACAGGAAATTATAGAGGATATTATTGTCGAAAAACATCTGGGTGGTCAGAAAATCTACTCCGCAGTCAACCTTATGCTTCAAATTCCGGATGTCGTCCTTCTTATGCTCTGTCTCTACGTGGCCCTCCGGATAACAGGCGGCGCCGATACAGAAATCTCCCTCCTTGCGGATGTCCTCAATCAGCTCGCTGGCATAGCGGTAATGGTTAGGGTGCGGGAATTCACTGTCTGCCGGAATGTCCCCCCTGAGAGCCAAAATATTCTCAATCTTATTCTCCTTCAACTGGTCTATGACCCTGTGTACCTCCTCCTTCGTAGAAGATACACAGGTCAGGTGTGCCAGGCTTGTCACACCAAAATCATCCTTAATCTGAGTGGCAATGCTGACTGTGTTCTTGCTGGTGCCGCCGCCTGCGCCATAGGTCACGCTGATAAACGACGGCTTAAGCGCCGCAATCTTACGGGTGGCAGTCAGCACGCTCTCATATCCCGCGTCCGTTTTAGGCGGAAATACCTCAAAGGAAATATGAGGCTTTTCACTCTTAAGTATATCTCGAATCTTCATGTTATCTTTCCTTAATAAATGTCAATATGATTAACAATATCTGTGTATGCCCTACATGCTGTCATAAAGTGCTTCATACTGCTTCGCAGAATTCCCCCATGAGAAATCCTGGCTCATGGCACGCTCTACCATCTTATTCCAGTCGCGTTTCCTGTCGTAATAAATCCGTTCAGCATAACGGACGGTTGCCATCATCTCATGAGCATTATAATTCGTAAAGCTGAAGCCCGTACCAGTCTTTTCGTATTCATTGTACGGCTCAACCGTATCCTTAAGTCCGCCTGTCTCCCTTACAATCGGAAGGGTTCCGTATCTTAGGCTCATCAACTGGCTTAAGCCGCAGGGTTCAAACAGGGACGGCATCAGGAACGCGTCACAGGAAGCATAGATTCTGTGGGACAACGGGTCTGAATAATAGATATTGGCAGACACCTTCCCCTGATACTTCCACTCGAAATGCCGGAACATATTCTCGTACTTCTCCTCGCCTGTTCCCAGGACTACGATCTGAATGGCATCCTGGCAAAGCTCATCCATCACATAGGCAACCAGGTCAAAGCCCTTCTGGTCAGTAAGCCTGGACACAATACCAATCATCATAGTGTGGGTATCCTGATTCAGATTCAACTCCTTCTGCAATGCCAGCTTGTTCTTTACCTTCTCCTTACGGAAATTATCAATGTCGTAGTTCTTCTCAATATGCGGGTCAGTCGCAGGATTATAATCGTCGTAGTCGATACCGTTGACGATGCCTGACAGACAGTTGGCCTTGGCATTCATCAGCCCGTCCAGCTTCTCGCCGTAGAACGGCATCTTAATCTCCTCCGCATAGGAATTGCTCACCGTGGTAACTCTGTCGGCATAGACGATACCGCCCTTCAGATAGTTGGCATCCTTGTACGCCTCCAGCTTGTCCGGAACAAAATAATACTGAGGCAGACCGGTAATATCACGCACTCTCTTGGTATCCCAGGTACCCTGGAACTTTAAGTTATGTATGGTCATGATCGTCTTAATCCCGCGGTAATACTCGGTTCCAAACCGGAAATTATCAAGATAAATGGGGATAAGCCCCGTCTGCCAGTCGTGGCAATGGATAATATCCGGACGGAAATCAATCACCGGCAGCGCGCTAAGTACCGCCTTGGAGAAGAAAGCGAACTTCTCAATATCTGCATACATATCTCCATAGGGCGCAAAACCATTAAAATAATACTCATTATCTATAAAATAGAATGTAATTCCCTCATGTTCGTATGTCAGTACGCCCACATACTGCTTCCTCCAGTTCAAATCCATGTAGAAATGGGTATAGTAGGCAAGTTTTTCTTTCCATTCTTCCTTCATGCACATGTATTTCGGCAGCATGACACGGACATCGTATTTCTCCTTATCAAAATATTTCGGCAGAGAACCGACAACATCCGCGAGCCCTCCTGTCTTGATAAATGGTACTGATTCTGATGCTGCAAATAGTATTTTTTTCATACTCTTTTCCTCCAAACCTCACATATATATTCTTATTATACCCTACTTTTGTCCAGAAGAAAAGTATTTATCTGTTTTTATATTCTAATCTTATGGTATCCGCAATCAACGCAATAAATTCTGAGTTGGTCGGTTTCCCTTTTCCGTTGCTGACCGTGTACCCAAAAAGGTCGTCCAGCGTATCTAGTTTTCCTCTACTCCATGCTACTTCTATGGCATGACGGATTGCACGCTCGACCCGGCTTGCCGTTGTCTGATGTTTTTTCGCCACTGTGGGATACAATACCTTGGTGATGGCGTTAAGCACGTCCATGTCCTCCACCGCCATGATAATCGCATCCCTGAGATAGTGATAACCCTTAATGTGCGCAGGAATTCCTATTTCATGAATCATGTCAGTCACCCGCCCCTCAAGGTTCGGCTCAGGCCGGTTGTCCATCACCGCGCCGGCGGCCGAAGCCTGGGGCTTTAGTTCATGCCGGATTACCTGGTTGGCATGTTTAATCCTGTTTAGCACCATCTCATTGTTAAATGGTTTCATGATGTAATAGCTTGCACC
>CAJUBG010000072.1 GCA_910584575.1 uncultured Dorea sp. | reverse complement strand
TTTAGATGGCGGCAAAGAAGATTACATTACCATTGACAGAAGAACTTGCAAAGACGCTTCATGCAGGCGACAGCGTACTGGTGACGGGAACAATCTATACCTCCCGCGACGCAGGACACAAGAGGATGTGCGAGGCGCTTGCTAAGGGTGAGAAGATACCGTTTGACCCGACAGACGCTACCATCTATTATGTGGGGCCGACTCCGGCAAAGCCAGGCCAGGTCATTGGTTCTGCGGGACCGACCACAAGCGGGCGTATGGATGCCTATGCGCCGACCATGATGTCCGTGGGAGCACGGGGAATGATTGGAAAAGGCGCGCGTCTTCCTGAGGTGGTTGACGCAATGAAGAAGTATTCCGGAGTGTACTTCGGGGCTATTGGCGGGGCAGGCGCTTTGCTTGCGAAATGTATCAAGAAGGCAGAGCTGATTGCCTATGAAGACCTGGGGGCAGAGGCTCTTCGGAAACTGTATGTAGAAGATATGCCGCTGGTGGTTATCATTGACAGCGAGGGAAATAACCTGTATGAGAGTGGTCGTGCTGCCTATCTAAAAGAGCATGAGGCTTAAAACAGGGGTTCGTTACGATATAGAAGGGAGTCATATGACATGGAGTTATTTGGAGGAATATTGGCAGTTAAGGCTGTGGTATTTCTGACATTCTCAATCTTTGCGATTGCTGCCGTCGGCTATTCCATCGGCAGGATTGAAGTAAAGGGAATCGACCTTGGAACTGCCGGAGTATTTATCGTTGCTCTGGTCTATGGGTGTCTGTTATACGGAAAGCTGTCGGATAACCTGATGGCAGGAGATGTGTCATTTGCCACGGACGCGCTGAAAATCGTCGAGAATATGGGACTGGTTTTCTTCGTGACTTCGGTAGGCTTTATTGCAGGACCAAACTTTTTCGGGAATCTGAAGCGGAATTTTAAGTCGTATGTCCTTCTTGGGGCTGTAATCATCCTTGCGGCGGCGGCAACCTGCGTATTGTGTATTTTCATTGGCGGTAACTTTACTGAGCTTGACCACGAGCAGTTTAAGGCAATCCTGGTAGGGATTCTGTCAGGCGCGCTGACCAGTACGCCGGCATTTTCCGCGTCAAAGGCGGCAGTAGGCGCAGACCTTGAGGCGCTGGTGTCCGTAGGATATGGAATTGCCTATCTGTTTGGCGTAATCGGAGTCGTACTGTTTGTGCAGATCGTTCCGAAGGTTATGAAAGCAGATATGAACGAGGAAGTGGCAAAGATTGCCGCGAAGGAAGGCGGAAGCGCGAAAAAGAAGACTCTGATTCTGACAGAGGTGGATGAGTTCGGATTCATGGCATTTTCACTGGCGGCTGTGGTAGGAATCCTGGTGGGAAGTATCAGTTACAGGAATTTCTCCCTGACCACGACAGGCGGGTGCCTGTTGACGGCGCTGGTGTTCGGGCATTACGGGCATATCGGAAAGATTTCCATAGTGCCTAAGAGCTCTACCCTTAAGATGCTGCGGGAGTTGGGGCTGATGCTGTTCCTGATTGGCGCGGGAGTGTCCGGCGGCGCGAAATTCGTGCAATACTTCGAGCCTATTTACTTCCTGTATGGGGCAATCATGACGATTCTCCCGATGATTATCGGGTTCATTATTGCGAAGAAGATATTGAAGCTGCCGCTTCTTAATAATCTGGGTTCACTGACCGGAGGCATGACCAGTACGCCGGCTCTTGGGACGCTGATTAATATGGCGGGAACAGAGGATATTGCGGCTGCATATGCGGCGACTTATCCTATCGCATTGATTGCGGTGGTGCTGGCTTCGCAGTTGATTATCTTGTTCTGTTAAAGCAAAATGGCAGTATATGCTAAAAAGGGGGGCTGTCGGGAAATGACGGTATATCTACAATATGTTGCTATGATTTATCATATCTCGCAACAATATATTGTGGACAAATCACATTTCCCGACAGCCCCTATCTTTTGTTTTAACTGTGAAATTCGCTATCTGAATAGACCGAACAGCCCCTTCTTTTTGGACTTTGTGGATTTCTTGATAGTATAGTCGTCGTCGCCGTGTCTGTTGCGGTGCTTGTCGATTGCCGTATATAACTGGCAGACAGCTTCTTTCGTGTTACACCAACTGAAGGGAACGTCAATATCCTGAAATCTGAGGCGAAGCCTTTTATACTCCTGGTCGCTGATGGCTTCAGGCTTGCTGATGTCACGGTTCCCAAACATTTCTTCAAAGGTGTCTCGAATCTTGATAAACTTCGCCGGATTGTCTGTGATTAATTTCATAACCTGTTCTGTTAATTCTTTTTTTTCCATTCTTGCATTCCTCTCTTGAAACGATACCATTACAATATATGCCCTGATGCGAGCTAGCTTGTATTTTGTAGTGTAATATAGATTGTGAATTATTGCAATAGGTAAATATAATATTTTTTAATTCACCGACAGTTCAGGTTGCAGAATGGTATAATATAGGAAGGATTTTCCTTGTTACAAATGTGTGGGTATGGTAAAATATTCGGAAAAGCATACCCATAGGGCGCGCCGTAACGTATGTCCCGCGGGCGGGTGGACTTTGTCCATCAAGTATCGGATAGGAGGATGAATTTAATGGTTGAGATTAATCAGGAGAAATGTATTGGCTGCGGTAAGTGCGCCGAAGATTGTGTTGCCCGAAATATAAAAATCAAAGAGAAAAAGGCGGAGGTGAAGGCAGACTGCATTAAATGCGGCCACTGCGTAGCCGTCTGTCCTGTGAATGCGGTATCCATTCCGGAATATGATATGGACGATGTAGCGGAATATCATGAGGAGTGTTTCAGGCTGAATCCCAGAAACGTATTGAACGCCATTAAGTTCCGCCGCAGTATCCGCAGTTATCAGCCGAAGCAGGTTACGCAGGAGGATTTGGAATTACTGGTGCAGGCGGGGCGTTATACTGCGACGGCAGTAAATAATCAGGGGAACTTTTTTGTAATCGTCCAGAAGGAATGTGAAGAATTAAAAGAGAGGGTCTGGAGGTTTATTGATGAGATGGAGGAGTGTAATAAGGGACATATTTCTGCAGATAAGCGTCCCTTCATTCGTTTCAACCAGAGAAGGAAAGCAGATTCCTCGGATGATTTTCTGTTTCGGAATGCGCCGGCTGTATTATTCATAACATCGAAATGGCCGCTGGATGCAGGGCTGGCCGCCCAGAATATAGAGACGATGGCGGTTTCTTTGGGAATAGGGGTGCTGTACAATGGTTATCTGGCAAGAATCGTGGAAGCAGACGGAGAATTGAAGAAATGGCTTGGGATTGAAGGAAAGACCATACAGGTCTGTATGCTGCTTGGGTATCCTGCAAGAAATTACAGAAGGACGGCGCCTAGAAAGAAAGCGAATGTAATCTGGAGATGATATTTCTTGTTGTGATTGATAAAATCTCTTATTGACTTAAAGTGCACTCTAAGTAGTATGATTAACATGAACATTACAAAAATGAAAGTCAATGAAAACAGACAGGAGGATTAATAATGAGTAGAGTTTTGGTATCTTATTTTAGTGCAAGCGGAGTGACCGCGCGGGTGGCAGAGAGGCTGGCAGAGGAAACAAAGGCAGAGCTTTTTGAGATTGTACCGGAAGTTTTGTATACGGACGCGGATCTTAACTGGCAGGATAAAACGAGCAGAAGCTCTGTTGAAATGAATGACCCGGAGTGTAGACCGGCAATTCAATCCAGAGTAGAGAATATGGCTCAGTATGATATTGTGTTTATCGGATTTCCGGTATGGTGGTACAGAGAACCGTCCATTATTGACACATTTATGGAAGCTTATGATTTTAAGGGAAAGACGGTGATTCCATTTGCTACATCCGGCGGGAGTCCGATTGGAAATTCAGGAAAAAATATGCAGGCTTTGGCGCCGGGAGCAAAAGTAATGGATGGGAAACGGTTTGCGGCAGCTACATCCGGAAAAGCCCTCGCTGACTGGGCGGCAGAGTGGATATAATCAGGGAGGAAGGGCTCCTATCTGACGGTGAAATATGGCAGCTTGTCCAATGGCTTGGCGTTATATACCATAGTTTATTTGCTCAATTCCTGTTTCAGTGTAGCCATTTTCAGAATATTTTGATATAATAGTAATAGCAAAATATATAGCAGGAAGGAGTTTTTATTATGTCAAAACGGGTCATCGCTATAAATCGGATGTATGGAAGTAATGGGAGAAAGATTGGAAAGGCTTTATCTGAGGAGTTGGGAATTCACTGCTATGACAAAGATTTAATACAGATTGCAAGTACGGAACAGGGGCTTCCTTATGAGGAGCTTCTGAAGGTGGATGAGAAGCGTGCCAGTCAGTGGCGTTATCCGTTGGAGGAGCCGGCACAGATGGAGTCTCAGTACCGTTTTTATCCGATGAATGATGTGCTCTTTCAGGCTCAGCAGGATATTATCAGGTTTATTGCCAAGCGGGAGGAATGTATCTTTATCGGGCGCTGTGCAGGACAGATTTTGGGAGAAGACTGTCTGAAGGTTTTTATCCATGCACCGTTTGAATACAGAGTAAAGGTAGCGGCCAAGCGTATGGAGATTCCGGAGAGGGATGCGCGTACATATGTGAAGAAGGCGGATAAGGAACGGCGCAGCTTCTATGAATATTTTACGGATGAAAAGTGGATGGATATGAGTACCTATGATTTGTGTATTGACAGTAGCCGGTTTGCGGAAGCGCAGATTGTTAAGATGCTGAAAGTGGCGTATGAGAGTATGGGGGCGTAGCGGAGACTGGTGCGGAAGCGGGATGTTCTGCGGGCAGATCAAGAGGCCGGCGTACTGTATCATCAACTGAAATAAGTTCATAAAAGTTTACGAAAAGTGTCGAAAATATACATAAAGTATGTTAGTATATAGGTGGTTTATCAATGGTAAGGAAATCAGGGGAAGGTAATTCCCCTTGTTTGCTTACCATTTTTTTGATAGAGTTGAAAAATTGTTGGGGACGGGAGAATTATGAAGGATACGATTGTGTTTCGTATAGAGGTAGTTGATGAAGAAAGCTATGCGCTGCTGGCAAATTTTATCTATAAGAGGGAACAGCATATGGAACTTTCGCAGGAGGAGATGCGGCGTGTAACTTATAGATATTATCTTGACAATTCATATAGAGGGTTTAAACGTTGGGCGCATAGAATCTCGCTGGACAGAACGTCATATCATTCTGCGAAGCAGCCTGAAAAAATTAAAAATATAACAGATAAATATGAAATTATATATTGCGTATGTGTCAGTGAGAACAGTGACATTGTAGAATTTTATAACCTGTTTTTGATAAAGCATTATTACGCCGAGCTTAAGATTTTAGTTCTGTTTGAGGATTACAGCAGTGCTAATTATTATAAGATTTCTCAATTTTTATATCGAATTACAAGCCATGATATTGATTTTTATAATTCCTGCTATTTTGTAAGCCAAGGAAAGGAAAAGAGGGCACAGTTAAATGAAATTGAACACTCAAGAGGCTTTATCTCGCTGCAGATTGTGGATAAGGATAATTTGGCGCGTTTGTTTGGGAACAGCAAGGAAGTATTGAGTGAAAAGTATTTGCGTAAAGTACTTAACAATAGAGGGAAAGAAGAACTTGGAGAAAAAGGAGATCTTGTAGAAGGCGGAATTAAGCTGCTGAAGGATGGCCGAAAACGACTGTCCGGAATTTTGGATGAGCAGGTTATTCACGTTTTACGTGAAATGGATATTTTTGCCTTTAACTTATTATGCTATGTAATCGGTATGAAGCAAAAAGAAGTTTTTGATTTATCACTGTTAGAGCAGTATGCTTTTCAGATGATGCAGTATTCCATGGCAATTCGGCAGTTGGCAGAAAATATCGTGTTCCATTCAGGGACTGGCTTTGGGGTCATTGCAGTCAGGGTACATAAGTCCAATTCTATTCATATGAAACAGAAATATCATGTGTCTGGCGAAGGGAATAAACGTATTTTTTTAGAGGTGATAGTCAGCGATTTTTGTGGGAATAATCTGTCAGGAAATATTGCAGAGAATTTTATTGCCAATCTTAAAGATGAGGATGATAAAAAGGTATTTAACGGGTTAAAACCGAGCTCTTTTTTTGAATATGAAAAGGAAGGAGAAGCAGCCAGTGCTTGGGAGTATTTTTACCGGAAACCGAAAAATATAGGAAAACATTATGGACTTCGGATATTCCAGTCTGTTGTTTCAACGTTCAAAGGTTTTTTCGGGGCAGAGAGCCATAGTGGGTACAGATGTGAATCAGGAGATTATTTTTTTACATATCGGCGCAAAGGCTCAGAAATATGTATGCCGGGTACGCGATACCATATTCTTATGCCTTTAGAGAAGCTTCAGACGGTAATCCGAAAGCAGGATTTAAGCTTAGACAGTGGGATTAATATCGGTAAACTGGTAGATAATGTTTTCAAATATGATATCGGGGATATGAGTATTGAGCAAATTTCTGCGGAGTTCTTGTCGCAAGAGCATAAGGACAGACAGATTGTAGAATTGGCGAACAATATACGCAATGATCTGAAAGATTATGATATTGTATATGTATCTCTGGAGAAGATGACAGAAAGCAGCGGAGAGATTCTGACGAAAGCGTTGCTTATGGCGCTTTGCCAGGTGAAAAGGGATATATCTGTCGTTTTCTATCAATGTTCAGACAACCTGAAAAAGAGGATGTTTGAAACTTTGAGGATTTTTTTCAGAAATGTGGGCATTGAAGAAATGTTTTATAATTGGAAGGTTCAGATTGCTTTCTATTCAAAAGAGTTTGAGGAATTAATCATTGATTTGGGAAGTGAAAGTAATACGGATAATATTAACGCATATATTGCAAATATGAAATGTATTACTTCAACGGAATGGTATTTTAATCAGGACAAAAAAAGATATGATTTAAGTAAAGGAGCAGACAGTTATATACCGTATGATATTCTGTATGAAATCGAGATTGATAATGAGAAACGGACAATATTTGAACATTATACGGCAGTCATATTGAATCAGAGCATCCAGACGCCTGATTTTGGATGTAAGCTGGAGCATACGCATATGAGGTTAGGCTCTACGATCCATATCGACGAGTTTTATGAAGCCGAGATTTTATTTGAGAATAAACTATTTGTCTCACGTTTTGCATTGCTTCTGGTCAAAGATATGAAAGACAGTTTGAAAAGTGTTGAAAAACTGACTCTGTATGGATATGGAACCTATTCAGAGACCGTCCTTGTACAGATGATTGATATGATTCAGGGCATTTATCCGAAAGAGATAGACGTAGATTATATTATTCTGGAGAGAGAAGAAGAAAAAAGAGGATTTCTCCATAAAGACAGAATCCGCTATAACCGGCTGTTTCAATCAGAAGAAGACCGGATAGATTATTTTAAAGACCGTAAGATTGCTACAATCGTATTGATTAATTCAACATTAAAGACCCATTTACGGTTAATCAGTTTATTTAAAGAGGAGAATAAAAAGGAGGAGCCGGATGAGAACTGGCTGCTTTGTAATTATGCTGTGCTGCTGATTGGAGATGCAACGGAGAACCGTTATTGGACACTGGAAGATAAGACGGTAAAGCTGGTGAATGGAGTTATCAATCCAACACCGAGATATTTTGTACATGCTCATGCTAATTACCAGGAGCCGTCAGAGTGTGATTATTGCTTTCCGGAGAATCCTCTGGCAGAGATTCCTCTTATTGAGGTAAACGCGGCATCAACAATTCCGAATCAGGGATTTGGAATCATAAAAGAAGTAAAAGAGTTAAGATTTCACTATCAGCTAATCAAGAAGGAAGAAGAGCGATTTAAATGTCTGAAGGATAAGTTCATATATGGTCATATACAGAGGAATGAGAACCATTTTCTCTATTATTTCAAGACAGAAAATTTGTGGATGTGTGAAAAGGAAAGGATCAGAGGTTCGCTGCGGGAATGGAAACAGGAATGGAAGCGGGAGGAACGGCTGCAATATAATATAATCGTGGCCCCAATGCATTTTAGCAATGCTGGATTTGTAGAATTGGTCAATCAGGAGGTTTTTGGTGGGAACGCTATCCTGCTGAGAATAGATTTTGATAAAGAATACCGGTGTAATGCCTATACGAAGTTCTCCTATCTGCGTAATTATGTGGAACAATTATATAATAAAGACAAAAAAGGAGTCATCCGTGTTCATTTTGTGGATGATACCATTATCAGCGGACGTACTTACCACAGGGCAAAAAGCCTGGTTGAATCTGTACTGGGAATTGAGCAGAATTCGTACAAAATCGAGATAAAAGTTTTTGATAAGGTATTTGTTATAGTAGACCGCAATTCCATACATAGCAGAAGGCAGTATGTAAAAAATTGTAATACGGATTTCTATTCTTTTATTCACATTAATATATCGTCTCTCCGTAATTATGGCGATTCCTGTATTTCCTGCAACTTGAAAAATGAAGCGGAACTTCTTTACAGCACAGCGTCAACAAAGCAGATTGCAGAATACTGGAAACACTGTATAGAAAAGTTTCAGCTTTATCAACTGGACGAATACAATGATAAACCATTAAAAGATTCGGACAGGGCGTTTAGAAGATTATTTTGTACTCATATGGCGCAGAGTATCCTGGAAGAAAAAAACCATGGAAACGACCATGAACAGACAATCTATCTGATTTTAAGATTAGTGTGTAAAGACTATGAAGGCCGTAGAGAAGAAAATAGCAAGGACAGATATGAGTATTTTTTGTCGTATCTTAAGTGTATTTCGCGTCCTTTTCTGGTGTTTAGGAGGGCTGTTAAGGAGGCAATATTTGATATCCTTCTATTGTTAATAGAGACGGTTATAAAAGGCAAAGCATTACGTGACGTGATAAAAACTGTGGAGGGTGAGAAAACTTATTTAAAGCAAAGGCGGTTGATCCTTCTATTCAATTGGATTGACAAGAATATTTTGAATGATGCCGAGCTTACAAAGAAGGACAAACGGGATTTGGTAAGGCTTCTGATGAAACAACTGACAGAGTTAAAGAGTAATTACATTATCCGTCCGGAAAAGATGGAAGCAATCTTTCAGTTTATGGATGAGATGGATGCCGAAAAGAGAGAGTTTGAAATTTATTATATGACTTTAATTGACCGCCTGGTAAGTTCTAGTTCTGATACAAATAAAAGTATTTGGCTGGATAACCAGATAACTTGCAATGAATTTCAGTATGTCACTGAGGATTACAGGGGATGGATAATATTAGAGAATACAAGGGCTTTCCGCGATGGTATTGAAAAATTATATATCATGGCATCCAAGGAATTTCGTCAGAGTTCACAGGAAAGAATAGATGTTTTGAAAAAGCGTTATGATTATCATAGGGCATATTCCATGTTTGAAGATTTTTACAATAAAAATGCCGATGAATTAGAAGCATACAAAAGAGCTGCAGATGATTTGGAACGTGAAAATTTCTTTGAGATTAAAGAACGGATTCAGCGTTTCATAAAAGCTTTGCCTAAGCTTGAGACGATTGATTTCCGGAAAACTGCCTATAGCCTTGAATGTGGGGATAAAAATTGGGGTAAAATTTTTTATTCAGTGAAAATAATGTTGGAAGACGAAATAGAAGAAGAAAACGAACATGGCATAAGCGAACAGTTAAAGAGATTAATCAATCAAGAATGTGACAGTTATCAGTATGGTAATTTTTATAAAATATTAAATCAGGATGGATACATGGACAGTGGAGAGATTTCTTCAGACGGCGCGGATATGATTGCATGCTGTATGAAAATACTGAAGCTGTGCAGAGAGTCGGAGACAAAGGTGCTGGATAAGGTAGAGGAGCTTGCGGCGTTGTTTAAGACGATTCTTAGAGCGGACAGAGTCCAATTTATTATTGAAAATGAGGACGATAACAATCTGGATGAATGGAAAGGAAATATAGAAGACAAATATAATGAGATTGTGAAACAGTGCGGCAGTGAACACCTGCCTGAACTCCATATAAGAGGGAAAAAACACTATTCCGTGATTGTTGAGAAGGCGGATAATGAAGATTGTAATACAGATTTATCCCAGGAAGTGGATATCTTACTATCTGCCATGGTTCAGAGCAAGGACAGACTGAACAATTATAGAATGGATAGGAAACATGGGATTGTGATATGGGAGCTTGAAAACAGCCATAGGAGTATTTGGATTTGTATCGAGAATAAAAGCTGGATTGGAGATGAAGCAGGCCGAGAGCTTAGGATTGCACGAGATTTGCGGAGGGTGATGGTATTCTATCAGGAGTTGAAGAAGAAAATATTTAATCCAGAGAATGATGATTTTCTAAATGAGATATCACGTTTCCGCAAGGAGATGCGTATTTATAATAGCAATAAGGTTTATACCCATACGAAAGACTATCAGCAGGAGATGCAGTTTGAACATGCGGCCAGATATTATATGGATGAGGGGCATGAAAAGGAGAGCATCCAGGAGAACTATGCATCCTATATTTTGAATCTGCTGGCAGATATTAATGTAAGCAGATATTATCGGGATGGGCTGCATAAGAAAATATATAAGTATGAGAAAAAAATAGAAAAATATGCGGCTTGGGGAAGGCTCTCATCGGTGCTGCGAGACGGCAAAACATTCGTATATCGTGAAAGTGATAACGAGAAGGTATCTGTGAAGCTAGAGGTTTTGAAAATTGACGAAAAAGACCATATTTTGTGTGAAGACAGCAGACGTTCCATACAGGAACTGACATTGCTGATTTATTCATTGATTTTGAATGCCGCGGAGAAGGGACGGGGAATGAGAAAAACCGAAAAGAAAATCTCCAATCCGGATGTACAAAAGGACGAGAAATGTGTTATAGTAAAATTACAAAAAGAGGGGGGAGATCTTATAATAGAGAATGAATGTGAAGAACCTGTACATCCAGAGCAAATAGAACGTTATCAGGACCGTGTGCCTGAGTCAGAGGAGGATGGTATCTCATTTTGGAGTTTTAATTGTTATATAAAACAGTGCATAAATTCTCTAATATTGTCAAAAATGAAAGAAACAGAAGAAAATATCCAAAGAGGCGAAATAGAGCCTGAAAAGATACACAGCCTTGGAAGATGGATTGAGAAACTGGCTGGCAGAGAATGTGAGATTCAGTCAGAAGGCTATGAAGACAAGGACAAGAATTACTTCAGAGTGAAGATTCCGATTTTTATAGAAAAATATAAGTTATATTAAAGAGAAAGGGGGAGAATGAGAATGAAAGATATAGTAATTGTAGAAGATAAACTAAAAAAAGGAATTTCACTTGCACAACAGTTTAAGGAGTTAGAGAAAAACCGACCGGATTTAGAATTTAAAGTAACAACAGTGTGTTATTTTAAGCCCAATGTGGAGGCGGCCAAGGAAGAAATTGAAAAGTGCGGAAAACAAGAATTTGAAGTCTTGCCCGTTTCTCTTTGGAATTTTGACGAGACGATGGACAGATACTGGAATTCTGCCCATTCGGTTGTTATTATGGATTTCCAACTGGACGGGGATGGTTCAGGCGAAGTCCCGACGCGCAGGGTAAATATCCGTTATGCAAGAAGGAAAATAAAAAATAAAGAAACTAATACAGATGAGTCGGATAAGCTGTGGTTCTATACGGGTACAGGAACCAATAATTATAATATATTATGCGAGTTGGTGGGGAAAGAACATGTGCTTGGAGTGAAGGAATCAAGCATAGATTTTCTGCGGCTGGATTTGGAGGACGATAAGTTTACTCGTACTTTAGTAAAAAGTGGGGCAGGCGGGGTGTAACCAATGGAGTTATATTATTATACCTCAACAGACACTATGAGGTACATCTTGGATAAGGGGGATATTTTTGCAACGAATATCCGCTATATGAATGATTCGGAAGAGTATACCAATGGCTTAGAGGAATTATTTCGATTAGCGAAAAATGAAGATTTGGTAAAAAAATGGATAGGTGACAGAGGACGTAACGATATCAGCATAGAAGATATCAGGCAGACATTTACCAAGGAAAATTTAGAAAAATGCAGGAGGAATATGGATTATTATTCCATCTCATTCTGCCAGAAGAATGATTTGCTCAGTCAGTGGGCAATCTATGCGAAAGAATCCGGAGTGAGTATAAAGATGAATTTTGAGAATGACTCTTACCATTTTTATACGGACAGTGAGGAGAAGGGGAAAAAATCTGAGTGGAAGCTCGCACCGGAAAAAGTGCTTTATTTTACATATGATTCAATGGAAAATCAGGGGGATGAGTATGAAAGGCAGGCTTTTTTGATTTTGGACAAGCTGTATGCCAGTGATTCCAAAGATCAGACAGAGGGGAAGGATGAAGTCTGGAGATACGTAAGTACGTTCGTTAAACGTTATGATTTTTATCAGGAAGCTGAGAGCAGGATGGTTTTCCAGCCCACACAGACTGCGTATTTTCCTAAAGTTCAATATCGAATGGATCAAAAAGTGTTGAAGCCTTATTTGGATATGGTATGTGAGGATGGATGGCCCATATGGGAGATTATGATTGGGCCGGGGTTTAATCAGCAGGTAGTGTATAATAGTGTGGAACATTTTCTAAGCCATGTAGAGGTAAAATTGGGAATTAGGGATACAGAAGACTACCTGAAGCGGATAGAGGCATACTGGAACCCGTATGCTGATGAATTGAAAAATGTTAAAATATATAATGATTTACAGAGTCATATAAAGGATGCTAAAACTGCAAAAATGTGCCTGGAAGACGCCCAGATTATTTTTGGGGAAGAGATGCAGCAGGTTTGCAGCTTTATCTGTGATAATGATGGATGTAATGAAGGATTAAAAAAGTACATAAAAAGACATCGTTTTATGAAGAAAGGACTTGTACTTTCCAGGTCTAGTATTCCGTATATATATTAGCTCTTTATTTTTGGAGAAGAAACATGAGGAAACAAAATAATGAATAATGAATAAAAATCGCAGAGTAGATTACTCTGCGATTTTTGCTTCAACAGCATAATTATTATAACCATCTCAATCTCATAAATCAATACTTAATTTCCTTTTGTAAAAATTTGGTGCAAAATCACGAATGAAAGGCAAGTAAGATATCTATTTATTCAACTCTATTATCAAAATAATCTGTATTTATCTTAAATAATCATTTAATTTTCCATAGTTATCATTCAAAAATTTTCGCAGAGTAATCTACTCAACGAAAAGAGGGGATTCAAATCTGGTACTTATTGACCTGTAAAATAGAGGAAGAACAAGAATTATTAACAATGTGCAGAAGATATCTATCACAAGAGGTATTACAGGATGTTTTTGTACTGACCTATGACAGGATGAGGAAATATGAAGGCGTCTGGCATCTGGAACGACAACTTTTGTTCCCAGGCAGCGTATTTCTGGAAAGTAACAATGAGGAAATCCTGTCAGAAGAATTGGAAAAATGTGTTGATATTGACAGGCATGAGAATTTTTGCATTCGGATGTTCCCAAAGGAAGAACAATTCCTGAAAAGGCTGTGCGGCCAAAAACATCATCTGGAGATGTCCAGAGGAGTCATCCGCATGGGGAAGACCCAGATTATAGAAGGGCCGCTAAAAGGTATGGAAAACAGAATCAGCAGGATTGACCGCCATAAGAGACTGGCGAGAGTTCGGTTTGTGGCAAAGTCGGGGAATGATGGGATGTATGGCAACGAATTCAGTTTTTGTTATATCTTAGCTGGCTTAGAGATAACGGAGAAAATTGTATGAATCAGAAATATTTTCGAGATTGCAGGGAAAGCCGTATACATCCAAGGTGGCATGTCATGCGGACAATCAAAGGTAAGGAACAGGAGGCGGCTAGCCTTCTGGATAGAAAGATTGACCATACACTCTGGCAGAGTTGCCGGATTCTGAAAAAGCAGCAGTTATTCCGTACCCAGGGAAGCTATTTGCTTAGCAGGAAAGATATGTTTCCAGGGTACATTTTTATCTATACAGAGTTCCCTTTGGAATTGGCGGAGGAACTTAAGAAGTCAAGACAATTTCCTCAATTAGTAGGCGGCTGGCTGGACGAGCTTATACCGGTTGAGGAAGCAGACCTTTGCTTTCTCGAAAATGTATGCGGTAAAAATCTGGCTCATGATATGGGGCTTTCAACCGTGCAGGTGGACGGCGAAGGCTGTGTGCGAAGCGCAAGCGGCGCGCTAAAGCCTTATGTGGGAAGGATTACAAGACAGCGGCTTAGGCACAGGTATGTAACGGCAGAGGTGCCGTTGTTTAACCGGTGTGAGAATGTGCTATTCGGAATCCGGATGGAAGGGGATCCTTTGTAAGTTTGATGGGATATCATGAGCAGCTCTTGAAGCATTGGCACTTGAGCGTACGAGTGATAGACATATAGGCGATGACTGTGGCTGCATAGATATGCAGGTATGGATGGCGAAGCTATGCACATCAATCTGCTATGAATAGAATTGAGCGTGTCTGCGAAGGCAGCAGGCAGAATGAGGTATAAGAGAAACAGTATGTGGTATGTAATGCAAGTAGTTTCAGGACAGGAAAATCGAACGGTTCAGATGATTGATAAGATGGTTTACAAGGAAACTCTGGAAAGCTGTTTTGTTCCCGTGCGAAGGCTCAGAAAGAAATATCAGGGAACATGGCATGAGGTGACGGAGAAATTATTTCCCGGCTATGTGTTCCTGATTACAGACCATCCCCAGTCATTGTATGAAGAATTAAAAGGAATTCCTGCATTAACCAAGATACTGGGAAGGTGCGGGGATTATTTTACACCGCTGTCAGATGCAGATGTACAGACAATGGAGAAGTTTAAGAACAAGACGGAGGCCGGCGGGATATCCGAAGTGAAGATTTCACAGATTGCCATAGAAGAAGGAGAACGGATTAAGATTTTGTCTGGGCCCCTTAAGAATCTGAAGGGACAGATTAGAAAAATGAATCTGCATAAGAGGATTGCAGAGGTAGAGATGGAGTTTATGGGGAATAAGTTGGTGGTGTATCTGGGGATTGAGATGGTAGAGCAGTTTTCATGAAATTGATCAAAATACAGGAGTGGAAGGATGTACGATTTTAAGAATGATTCCAGATTTGTCGGTATTCAGCCTTTTGAGAAAAAAATATGGCTTTCCTCGCCGACCATGCATGGCGGGGAACTAAAATACATGCAGGAAGCGTTCAAGACAAACTGGATGAGCACAGTAGGTGAAAATATTAATGAAATCGAAAACATAATAGCAGAAAAGGTCGGCGTGAAATACGGGGTTGCATTGAGTTCAGGCACGGCAGCCCTCCATCTTGCCGTGAAGCTTGCAGCCAAGCGGGTTTATAACAGCTCAACAGGAGTACACACACCCTCTGGAATCAAGTGCGGCGGTGCGTTATCCGGCAAACGTGTTTTCTGTTCGGATGTGACCTTCGGTGCCACTGTCAATCCTGTTGTCTATGAGGGAGGAGAACCGGTCTTTATTGACTCGGAATACGATACTTGGAATATGTCTCCGGAGGCTTTGGAGAGGGCGTTTCGCATTTATCCGGATACAAAGCTCGTGATTTTTGCGCATCTGTATGGCGTGCCAGGAAAGGTCGATGAGTTTAGACAGGTGTGCCGAAAATACCAAGCATTCATGATAGAGGATGCTGCCGAGAGCTTTGGCGCAGCGTATAAGGGGCAGCAGACGGGTGCGCTTGGAGATTATGGCATTATCAGTTTTAACGGAAATAAGATACTGACTGGCAGCAGCGGCGGAATGTTTCTTACAAATTCAAGAGACGAGGCAGATAAGGCGAGAAAATGGAGTACCCAGAGCAGGGAAGACGCCCCATGGTACCAGCATGAAGAAATCGGCTACAACTACCGCATGAGCAATGTGATTGCCGGTGTCATCCGTGGGCAGTTACCCTATCTGGAAGAACATATGGCTCAGAAAAAAACAATTTATGAAAGATACAGGGAAGGATTAAAAGATCTTCCCGTAAGAGTGAATCCCTTTAGTGTCGATGAATCCGTACCCAATTACTGGCTGACGGCTCTTTTGATTGATGAAAATGCCATGGCAGCCCAGGTTCGGGGAGAACGGGAGGTACTGTGGAATACAGAAGCGGGGAAATCAACGCCTACGGAGATTCTTGAAGCATTACAGTATTTTCATGCGGAAGGAAGGCCAATCTGGAAGCCAATGCATATGCAGCCTGTTTATCGGAATAATGGATTTATTACAGATGGCGGTTCTGGGAGGGGAGTGAGTAATGCATACATTAAAGGAGAGACAGGCAGCGATGTGGGGGCGGATATTTTTCAGAGGGGCTTGTGTCTTCCAAGTGACAACAAGATGGGCGTTGATGAGCAGGAGAGAGTGATTGAGATTATTCACAGGTGCTTTGAATAAAAATATTTTAGTATGAGGTTCGCATGAGAAAAAGACTGAGAATAATTCTATGTATGATTGGTATTTTATTAATAATGGCTGATCAGAGTAAACAAAGAAAAGATAAGGAGAAGTATCCGGAAAATACACATATTCCGTATGGATTATATGAGAAATATATAAAGCGGTCTATGGATGTAATTTTGTCCGCAGGGGCGCTTATTATATTGTCTCCGGTAATGATAGTCATAGCCTTTCTGGTTCGTGTGAAGCTTGGAACCCCGGTTATTTTCATGCAGAAAAGGCCAGGAAAAAATGGAAAAATATTTGACAATTATAAATTCCGCACTATGACAGATAAATGTGATGAAAACGGTAAACTCTTGTCAGATGAGATTCGATTAACGACGTTTGGGAAAAAACTTCGCGCAACATCTTTGGACGAACTTCCTGAACTGATAAATATTATCAAAGGGGATATGTCTATTGTAGGGCCAAGACCGCTTATGGTGCAATATCTTCCGCGATACAATAGTATACAGGCGAAACGACATGATGTACTTCCCGGTTTTACTGGTCTGGCTCAGGTAAATGGCAGAAATTCTATTTCTTGGGAGGAAAAATTTGAGTGGGATATCAAATATGTAGATCATATTACCTTTTGTGGAGATTGGAAGATAATATTTGATACTGTTAAAACAGTTTTAAAAAAAGAAGGGATTAATGCAGACAATGATTGTACAATGCAGGAATTTATGGGATCATCAAAATATTTGACGGAAGAAGCTAAGTGAAATGAACAAGAAGAATAAACTAATTAGTGTAATCGTACCGATTTACATGATTGACCGGTATTTAGGCATCTGTATAGAGAGTA
>CAJUBG010000071.1 GCA_910584575.1 uncultured Dorea sp. | reverse complement strand
AAACATTAAATAAGCACTATGCTGCCACCGATCCGGCGCAGATCACACAGGCTTTCTGGAAGTACGGTGCTGCGGCATAGGAAAACAGAAAGTAGAGTGATGATAGTGAGTAATAAGGAAGCGAAAGTGCAAACGTTCAGAGAAGATAATGAGAAGAAGAAAGAGTTCTTGCGGAAATACCGAAAGCATGGGAGAAAGATTAGCAGGGTTGAATCGGAACTTGAAGAAATCCGTTTAATGAAACTATATCCTTCGTTAAATAGTGATGGTATGCCACATGGGTCAAATCAGAGTGACTTATCAGATTATGCGGCTGAGTTGACTGAGAAAGAAGAAATACTATACTTAGAAGGCATAGAGCAGGTAAAATCTTATAAAGATATATCCTATAAAATCAATCAACTCGAAAATGAAGATGAAAGAGATGTTCTGTTCTATCGGTATATAAAAGATAAGAGGTGGTGGGAGATTGCTGAGTTAATGGGATATTCTGAACGTTGGATAACGGAATTACATGGCAGAGCATTGGCTCATTTAAAAATATAAAACACTTCCTAGAAATTCCGTAAACTTCATGTTATTATGGTATCATCAGAAAGTAAAGAAAGAGGCAGCAGTCAGTAATGGCTTGCTGCTTTTTTAATAGATAAGAGAGGTGGTGGGATGCCGAGAGCCAGAAGCCCGAAGCGGGACGAGGCATATAAGATGTGGCTTGACTCGGACGGGAAAACGAAATTAAAAGACATCGCTTCTGCCCTTGGCATATCCGAATCCCAGGTACGGAAGTGGAAAAACCAGGACAAATGGAATAGTAACGTTACTAATCAATCGAATGGTAACGTTACCAAACGAAAACGGGATAACCATCAGGGTAATCATGAGGGAACGAATCAGGCGGTTGAACAGGTCATAGAAAACACTGAATTAACCGATAAACAGAGGCTTTTCTGCCTATATTATATCCGGTGCTTCAATGCCACAAAGGCATACCAGAAAGCATATGAATGTGATTATTCATCAGCTATGCAGAATGGTAGCAGGATGCTGAGAAATGACAAGGTAAGAGAAGAAATCCTGCGCCTGAAGCAGAACCGCCTAAACCGTGAGATGCTGGATGAGTCGGATGTGTTCCAGTGGTATCTGGATATAGCGAGAGCAGACATCAAAGATTATGTAGAATTTGGCAATGAAGAAATCTCCGTGACAGATAAGCAGGGTAATGAGCACACCATAAAGGTATCAAATGTAAACATTAAAAATGATACAGAAGTGGACGGTATCCTTATCTCCGAGATATCGAAAGGAAAAGACGGAGTAAAGGTCAAGCTGCCAGACAAACTCAAGGCAATGGAATGGATCGCAGACCACATGAACCTTGCTACCGAAAAGCAGAGGGCGGAAATTGAGGTTCTTAAGGCAAGGGTAAAAGATAATAGTCATGCATCCGCAGAAGATAAGGTTAAAAAGCTGTTTGAAGCGATTGGGGGCGTCTTAGATGCTGAGTCTGAATAAAATATATTCCCCCAAGCAGATAGAAGTATTAAGAGCCTGCCGATCCTCAGATTGGTTCATGCTAATCAACCACGGCGCCAAAAGAAGCGGTAAAACCCAGGTTGATAATGACCTGTTCATTCAGGAGTTAATGAGAGTGCGCAGTATTGCAAACAATCTGGGAATAGACGTCCCACAGTATATTCTGGCCGGTTATTCCCTTGGAAACATTCAGGACAATATCCTCACAGAATTATCGAACAAATACGGCTTTGAATTTAAATTCGATAAATACAACAATTTCACCCTGTTTGGCGTAAAGATAGTACAGACCAGTCATGGATCCATCAGTGGCTTGGGGCGAATCCGCGGTATGACATCCTTTGGCGCCTATATCAACGAGGCTTCTTTGGCGAACCAGGAGGTATTTGACGAAATCAAGGCAAGGTGCAGCGGCCCAGGCGCTCGGATTATTGCAGATACGAATCCCGATCATCCAGAACACTGGCTGCTTAAGGATTATATTGAGTCAAAGGCAGGTGGAATCGTGAGTTTCCATTTCCAACTGGATGACAATACCTTTCTGGATGAACGATATATTCGAGAGATTAAGGAAACAACACCGAAGGGGATGTTTTATGACCGTGGTATCCGAGGACTATGGGTATCCGGTGAAGGAGTGGTGTATCCGGCATTTGACAGAAATGTCCATGTAATCACGCCAGAGCAGGCAAAGAGAATCATCTTTGACCGGTATCTGGCAGGCGTTGACTGGGGATGGGAACATTTTGGCGCGATTGTGACAATCGGTGTAAAAGGAGATTCCTACTACGTTATCGAAGAACATGCAGCACAGCATAAATATATCGGTGAATGGATTCAAATAGCAAAGGATATTATCAGGCGGTATGGTAATATCCCTTTTTATTGCGATCCGGCACGGACAGAGCATATAGCTGCCTTTCAGAAAGCGGGTATCAATGCATACCTGGCAAATAACAGGGTTTTATCTGGGATTGAAGAAGTTGCCACTCTGATGGAGAGGCAGCAGTTCTTTATCGTATATGAACAATGCCCGCGCTTCCGAGAAGAAATTTACAAATATGTGTGGAAGAAGAACACGGGCGAACCGCTGAGAGAAAATGATGATGTGCTGTGTGCGATCAGGTATGGAATCCATGCTGATAAGACCATCGGCACCAAACAATCTCCGGAAGAACGGATGAAGAAAGCAAAGAAGATAAGGGGGATGTTATAGGATGGAAGAATTCAAGGTAAATGAATTTGAGCATGGCACAGACCGGACCATATATCATACGCACAGGAATATGCAGCAGGCTTATGGGCCTGAGGCAAATTTCCATTATCGGGCGAACAATGCTGATGAGGTGTTGGGTGATTTAAACAAGTTAATAAATATGATCCAGAACCATTATCAGGTACAGTGCCCGCGGCTTGCTTCCCTGGATAATTACATGAAAGCAAGGAATGACGGGATTTACAATGATGAATGTCGGAGGACGGAAGAAGGGAAGGCCGATCACAGGGCAGCCCATAACTTTGCCAAGATTATTAATATCTTTGACGTCGGCTATAACACGGGGATACCGATTAAGAAGGCCAGTGATAATGAACAGATCAATGAGCTGGTGAAGGAATACGACAGGCAGAATGACATCGAAGCATTAGACAGTGAGCTGTGGCGGGATTTCCGAAAATACGGAAGGGCCTATGAATTACAGTATCGAAACCAGAACGACGAAGATTGCTCTGTAATCAGCAATGTTTTTGAAACCTTTGTCTGCTATGGCCTGGATGTAGAACGGACGCCGCTTTTTGCAGTCAGATACCCTAAATATTGGACGGGTATGGAGGAACGAACGACAGTAATCGTATATACAGAAACGGAGATTATTACCTATAAGCCCTGTTCCTTAAGCATGATGGTGCTGGAGGAGGATAAGCGGGAGGCGCATTATTGGGGAGAGGTTCCTGTCACCGAGTATTCGCCGGACAGATACCGGCAGGGAGGCTATGAAGATGTGACGCCATTGATAGATTTATATGATGCTGCCCAGTCAGACACAGCAAATTATATGACCGATTTTAATGAGGCTACATTGGTGATTTCCGGAGATTTGGATATGGGCCGGTACTCTGTCAGCGAGATTATTGCAATGAAGAAAGCAAACTTGTTACTTCTTGAAAATGGAGTCAATCCGGATGGCAGCAAGACCCAGACGGATGCAAAATACGTATATAAGCAGTATGATGTAAACGGCGCAGAGGCGTATAAGGAACGGATTCAGAAGGACATCCACAAGATTTCCTTTGTGCCGGATTTGACCGATGAGGCTTTTAGCGGGACCCAGTCGGGGGAGGCTATGAAGTATAAGCTGTTTGGCTTCCAGCAGATGTCAAAGACCAGCCAGAGGGGATTTAAGAAAGGGCTGGTTCGCAGGTATCGCCTTCTTCTGAACATCAAGAATTATGTGAACGAAGCGGATAACACGAACCTGGGAGATTTCACAATCACATTTACCCCTAATCTTCCCAAGGCTGTCTTAGAGGAATTAAAAGCACTCTCCGACGCAGGAACGGAATTCAGCCAGGAAACCCTTCTTGAACTGGCATCTTTCGTAGAGGATGCGCAGGCGGAGTTAGACAGAGTGAAGGAAGAACGTAAGAACGAGCAGGAGACGGTTATCGACCAGAGAATGTTTGGAGTTGGTGCAAATGGACAGTCACGAATACTGGAGGAACAGAGAACGAGAGCAGTTGAAGCATAATATTACCGATGAGGCACAATACCGCAAACACATCGGGGATATCTATGCTTATATGATGGAACAGATCCAGAAGGAAATCAACGGATTCTATGCGAAATATGCGAAGAAGGAAGGTATTACGCTATCAGAGGCAAAGAAACGGGTTTCTAAGCTGGACATTGAGGAATATGGGCGCAAGGCTGCTAAATATGTAAAAGATAAAGATTTCTCTGACGAGGCAAATGAGGAAATGCGCCTCTACAATGCAACCATGAAAATCAATCGGTTAGAAATGCTGAAAGCAAATATTGGCCTGGAATTGGTGGATGGATTTAACGACCTGCAGAAATATTTTGAAAAGATTCTGACAAAGAGAACCTTAGAAGAATTCAAAAGACAGGCCGGAATCTTAGGCAATACAATCCTGGATAACGAGAAGGCGGCACATGCGATTGTAAATGCTTCCTTCCACAATGCCAAGTTTTCCGACAGGGTTTGGCTCTACCAGAATATGCTGAAAGCAGAGCTGTCTAAGCTGTTACAGACGGGGCTGATACAAGGGCGGCATCCAAGGGTTTTAGCAAGACATCTGGTAAAGCTGTTCGGAGTCAGGCGGGTGGATGCAGAGAGGTTGATGTGTACAGAGCTTGCCAGGGTGCAGACGGAGGCACAAAAGCTGTCATTTGAAAGGAATGGGTATGATGAGTATGAGTTTATCGCATTGGATACCGCTTGTAAGATTTGTAAGGCGATTAATGGAAAGCGTTTCAAGGTAAAGGATATGATGCCAGGGGAAAACGCGCCGCCTATGCATCCACGTTGTCGATGTAGCACGGCTGCATATATGGATCGGAATGAATTTGAGCGTTGGCTGAGTGAAAAAGAAGGGATGAAGCTATCAATACCTGATGAGATATATGCAAAATCTGGAATGAGCAGTAAGACGCGAAATAAAATAAATCAGGCGATACATAAATTAGAGCAGGAGTATAATGTATATTTAGATAGATTGGAAGGCGGCCATCTTGGAACAAGGAATTTATTTATAAGCGGCGGATTTGTAGATAATGACGGCGTATTGAAACATTCGATCGTGTTTAATTATGATATTGATTACGAAGAAGTTGAACGCAGAATGAAACTGATGTATAATAAAAAGCAGATGGCAGGGAAAAGTTTTGAAGATTATTTGGCTCATGAATTTGCCCATATCTTGCCATTTCAAAACTGTGTTACTGCTGGAGAATATCAAGACCTTCGCAATGACCTGAAGAATCAATTTGTCAGTGGTGTGTCAGGATATGCGGATAGAAGCAGGGATGGGGCGGAAAGCCTTGCAGAAGCGTTTGTCAGGTACAGGAATGGAGAGGAGATACCGGATGAATCAAGAGAACTCATTCAAAGATACATTACTCCTTGGCGGAGATAAATTTACATTGCCGAAATGTATGGTATGTAAGAATTTTATTGGTGATGGTAATGATGATACGGTTATATGTAGCGCATTTCCTGAGGGTATACCGGAGCATGTAATGTGGGAACAAGAAGATTTGGAGTGTAATAACGGAATAAAGTTTGAAAAAGTGTAGATGCCACCAGTCGTTAAGGCCGGTGGTTTTCTTATACCCATTTTTAGAAAAATAGGGAGGTGAGATATCTTGATTGAGGTAAGTGTCCGAAAGGACGGAATCACAGTCACAGGCCATTCATGGTATGACCAGCAGGGCAGGGATATCGTGTGTGCTGGCGTCACCGCATTATTCCAGACTTTGATCAAATCCATGGAAGATTTGACAGAGGATGCAATCGAATACGAGATATCGCCTGGAAAGGCTGATATAAAATATGGGAATCTGTCAGAAAAATCAAAAACTCTGGTAGATTCCTTTTTCCTTGGTATCTGCATGATATCCAAGGAATTTCCGGACTATGTCCAAATAGCTTAAAAGAAAGAGAGGAATCAGAAATGTGTAACAAAGCAGTAAAGGCATTGATAGCAGAAGCATGGCAGAAGCCGCCCTCTTTATACAGCGGTTTGCAGTTATTTGCCGACGCAGGAGGGGACGGCGGTGGAGGCGGTGATTCTGGTGAAGATGATGGTTCTGACGATGATGACGATGATGACGATGATGACAACGGAGATGGCAGCAGTAAGAACGGCAGTCAACCCCCACCGTCGTTTGATGATTTCCTGAAGCAGAAAGAAAATCAGGCAGAGTTTGACAAGCGTGTGCAGGCGGCGGTTGCTCAGGCCGTCAGAACCGCACAGACGAAATGGCAGTCTATGACGGATGACAAACTATCCGAGGCTGAGAAACTGGCGAAGATGACTAAAGAGGAACGATTAGAGTACATCCGGCAGAAGGAACGAAAGGAGTTTGAAGAAGAAAAGGCGGCTTTTGAGAGGGAGAAGCTTCTGGTTGAGATCACCAAGGAACTCCAGACACAGACCCTTCCGACTGCCTTTGCGGAATCTCTTGTAAATATCTCTGATGCCGAAAAAATCAAGGAGGCGATTTCTGGAATTAAGAAAGCGTGGGATGCCGAGATTGCAGAGGCAGTCAAGTCAAAAGCCAGACAGTCAACGCCGCAGGAGGGCGGCCAGGTGATCGAAGCCAGACGGGGCTTATCATCTATCAGGAAGCTGGCAAGCGAAAACAGGATTATCAAGAATTAGGAGGGAACAGGAGAATGAACAGAAACAAAAAATTAAAGTGGAAATTGCAGTTATTTGCGCAGACATGGAATCCAGACCACGTAACCGTATTTGAGCATAAGGACGGCTCAATTCCGGAAAAGTACCAAACTCTTATTTTAAAAGAGATTATGGAAAACAGCAAAGTCATGCAGCTTGCGAAATACGAGGAAATGGATTCAAAAGAAAAGAAATTTGAATATTTCGCAAAAGGTCCAGGTGCATACTGGGTCGGTGAAGGAGATAAGATTCAGACCTCAAAACCTCAGTGGCTTCAGGTGAAGATGGTCGCAAAGAAGTTGGGTGTTATCATTCCGTGTTCGAGAGAATTCCTGCATTATAAAATGTCCGATTTCTTTGAGGTAATGAAGCCGAAGATTGCAGAGGCATTTTACAAAAAATTCGATGCTGCGGCAATCCTGGATAAAGAGAACCCATTCCTACATGCGGTTGAAAAGTCCGTATCGGCTACGGGAAATGTGGTTGACGGGGACCTTAGTTATGACAATATCCTTGAATTAGAGGATTTGCTGACGAATGAGGATTATGACGTCAATGCCTTCATTTCCACCAAGAAGAACAGGAGTATGCTGAGAAATTCCCACAGGATTGAGAACGGTGTTGTTGTAGAGAGCCTGTATGACAGGGCAAATAATACGCTGGACGGACACCCGATGGTGGAAATGAAAGCCTTGGATAAAGGCACAATCTATGCAGGGGATTTTGACTATATGTATTATGGGATTCCTTACGGGATGAGCTACAAGATTTCCGAAGAAGCGCAGTTGTCTACGCTTACCAATGCGGACGGAACTCCGGTAAATCTGTATGAGCAGGAATTGGTAGCGCTCAGAGTTACCATGGATGTGGGCTTTATGATTGTGAAGGATGAGGCATTTGCAAAGCTGACATGTGGAGGCTTGGGAGAGTTAAAGGTAACCAGCGCGGCAGGCACAGAGACAGGTGCTACGAAGATTACGGTTTCCCCTGCGGTTACAAGTGGAAACTCATATAAGTACAAAACAGGGGAAATGCTGGATGTGCCTGTGAAGGGGCAGAACGTAAAGAACTGGCCGGTGTGGGACGGCTCTGCCGATATTAAGGCTGCTTCTGGAAACGATATTGTAATTGCCGAGTGCGACGCCTCCTACTATGTGGTAAACGCAGGGAAGGCAACGGTTGTAAGCGCAGAATAGGAGGCAGCAGGATGTTAAAGGACTTGAAGGTGCTGTTAGGCATAGATCCGGAGGATAAGACCCAGGATAAGAAACTGCAATGGATTCTGAAATCTGCCAGGGCAAGGCTTAAGGTTTTGCTTGGCGGCCTGGACCCGCCTCCTGAGATGGGGCATATCATTACGGAGGTTGCGGTTATCCGGTTCAACCGTATTGGTTCGGAGGGAATGACGATCAACAACGTAGAAGGGGAGGACCAGCATTTTAGCAGCAGCGATTTCTCTGGGTTTATGGATGAGATTCATGCATGGCTGGATACGCAGAACCCCAATAGCCGAAGGGGAGGGTTTCGGTTCTTATGAGATTCGATACACCGGTGTATTTTCAGAGGATAGAGCAGGGGCCATACAACGAAGAAACTGGAAACTATGAGCAGGCTTCCATCACTGAGGACATGCGGTATGCGAGTGTGACAAGCGCAGGGACAGAAGCCTTGAAGCTGGTTTATGGAGAGCTTCGCCAGGGCTGCAAAGTGGTGCGTTTACAGACGCATTATCAGCCGGCGTTTGACAGAATCCGTATTGGGGGAAAAACCTACCAGGTGGATTCTTCCAGAAAACTAAGAACCAAACATGTGTTTATAGTGAGTGAGGTTCAGTAGTGGTTGTCAAGATAAAAGGGGTGAAGGAATTAAAAATCGCTCTGAAAAGAAATGCAGAGATGGAGGCTGTTAAACGGGTTGTTAAGCAGAATGGTGCAGAGCTTCAGGGAAAGGCGCAGAGAAACGCGCCTGTGGATACGGGGAATTTAAAGAGGAGTATCCGGCTTCAAATCAAGGATAAAGGGTTGACAGCCGTATCGGAAGCAACTGCGGAGTATGCGCCTTATGTAGAATGGGGGACAAGGTATAT
This sequence comes from uncultured Dorea sp., assembly GCA_910584575.1. Classification (GTDB taxonomy): domain Bacteria; phylum Bacillota; class Clostridia; order Lachnospirales; family Lachnospiraceae; genus Sporofaciens. The sequence continues at coordinate 8,300 of CAJUBG010000071.1, read as the reverse complement.
GAGTGCACAGCCGTATATGAAGCCTGCTTTTTATGTGCAGAAAGAACAGTTCAGGCGGGACTTGGATCGGCTTGTAAAGTGAGGTGAGGCGGATGGACCCACAGCAGGAGTTATTTACCAGGCTTTTAACGGAGATACGAAAAAAGGGGTATGACGTGTATGATGACGGGCTTCCGGCAGAGGGTACGCCATATCCTTTTATTTATCTGGCAGACAGCCAGCAGACGGACCATGTCATTAAGGACGCTGTGTTTGGAAATGTATATCAGACAATCCATGTATGGCATAACAACCCGAAAAAGCGGGGGTCAGTATCCGCAATATTGTTGGATATCAAGGGAATCTGCTGGAATATCAGAAAAACAAAGAATTTTTTGTGGTGTCCCATGAATACGAGCCAGAGGATTCTGCCGGATAACACCACAAAGCGTCCCCTTCTTCACGGGGTACTGGACACAGAATTTAGATTTTATTAGGGAGGCGAGAAAAGATGGAGAAACCAATCTTAGGAAAAGATAAGATTTTGAAATTCAGAAGGTTTGCGGATAGGGAAAAGGAAGGCGCGGCAAGGCTTGCATTGCAGATAGAGCATACAATCCAATATGAAGCGAACGCAGATTCTAAAATGACGAAGGACGGCCCGATCAATTACAGCGGCGGTGTGAATACGACGATAGAAATGTCTGCCGTATCTACCAGGGACAACGTAAATAACATGTTGAGGCAGGCAGTATTGGATCAAGAGCTTTTGGAAGTGTGGGAGATTGATGTCGGGGCAGAGCCGAATGAAAAGGGCGAATATCCGGCGAAATATGGACGCGGGCTTTTATCCGAGTGGGAGGATCCTGCAAACGTGGAGGAGGCAGTACAGTTTTCGACCACATTTAACGTGGATGGGGCACTGCAGGACGGGTATGTAAGTGTTCCGGACGCAGAAATCAGGGAGATACAGTATGTGTTCCAGAGTACAGATGCCGCGGCCTCCGGTAGTTCAGTCCAGGGCATGGAAGAAGCAGAAGCAGGCGATTAAGGGTGCGCTATAACATGGCGTACTCTTTTCATGTGAAAAACAAAAATGAGATTAGGGAGGTAAACAGGCTGTGATGACGTTAGAAATGAATGGTCGGGTATGTGAGTTGAATTTTGGGATTGGGTTCGTGCGTGCGCTTGATGAGAAATACTATCTGGAATCCGGCAGCGGGATGCGTTTTGGCAATGGTTTGGAATTAAAGGCCCCAATGCTGCTGACAGGGGATGCGCTTACACTTGCCGAGTTTATCCATATGGGTACGGCGAAAATGGGAGATAAAAGGCCGACGCTTAAGGAGATTGACGATTTTGTTGACAGCGCGGAGGATATTAAGAAGGTTTTCAGCGACGTGGTGGACGAGTTAAAAAAGTCAAATGCCTGCAAGATCAAGATGGAGAATCTGGAAGCGGAGATGCAACGGGCCGAAGAAAATCTGCGGGCAAAAGCCGGAAAACAAAAGAAGTAGAAGCCTCCAGGGATACTTATGAGAATATTGTCGTGAACTGCCTGCGTTTCCTTGGTATGTCTGATTTCCGTGAGATTGATGCCATGACGCTATATGAGTACGATTTGCGAATGAGGGCTCACAGGCTACGGGGGATTGACAAGGAGTATGAGGTCCATCTGCAGGCGTGGGCGAATCATACCGTTCAGGCGACCAGGAGGCAGGGGAAAGATAAGGTGGTTCCTATCTATAAGACATTCAAGCAGTTTTTTGATTATGAAAAATATGTCAAGGAAGCGACGGGTGTTAGCAAGTCACGGGTGCAGGAGGAAAGGCTTAGAAAGGTTGCTTTAAGAGTGCAGGAGTATGAAAGGAGGCGGCTGGCCGATGGAGAATTATAGTGTGCAGGCAGTCCTGAGTGTGACTGACAGATCATTTACAGTAAAAATGCAGAAAGCGGCGGATACGGTAGAAGCATTGGATACCGGAAGCCAGAAGGCCGCCAAAAGCGTCATGGACATCGCGAAAGGCATAGGGGTGTTCAAGGCGCTTTCCATTGCCGGAAATACATTACAAAATTCTTTAGGCGGCGCGGTTGACCGTTTTGATACCATGACGCGGTTCCCAAAGGTTTTGCAACAGATGGGGTACAGTGCGAATGAATCGAATACGTCGATTAAGACCCTGTCAGAAGGAATTCAGGGGTTGCCAACATCTCTTGACGGGATTGCGGCCTCCACCCAGAGGATTGCCGTCCTGACGGGGGATTTAGATAAGGCGACCAACACAGCCCTCGCCTTAAATAATGCCTTCCTTGCGTCAGGTGCAACCTCCGCAGACGCAGAGAGAGGATTAACGCAGTATGTTCAAATGCTGTCAAAGGGGTCTGTGGATATGGAATCCTGGCGGACATTACAGGAGACGATGGGATACGCCTTGAGTGAGACTGCAAAGCAGCTTGGGATAACAAGTGGCAATAGCCTGGAATTATATGATGCAATTCAAAATGGCGAGATAACATTTGATAGATTCAACAGCGCTCTAATTAAGTGCTCAACGCAGACAGGCGGCTTTGCTGAAAAAGCCCAGACGGCAAGTGCAGGAATTAAAACCTCTTTTACCAATTTGGAAATTTCTGTCACAAGGGGAATGGCGAATACAATCCAGTCTGTGGATGATGCTCTTGGGAAATTAAACGGTTCTTCGATTGATGGAATTATTAATTCGCTGAGTAAGAAGATTGATGTTTTTTTCAATGGAGTTTCAACGGGAGTCGGGGTTGTAATCCAGTCTTTAGATATGTTGGGGCCTTCCCTTGCAGTTGCGGCCAGTGGTTTTGTAGCGTTTAAAACAGCAATGACGGTACAGGATCAGTGGCGGGCGATACAGTCCGCTGCGGAAGGCGCAAAGAGTACGATAGACGCTTTCCGGAATGCAGAGCAGTTGGCTACAGACGCGATGAAGGCGCAGGAATTGGCAGCAGGCGCATTGGCAAGGGCAGAACAAACAGGGGTAATCGCCAAGAAGGCCGCCGTAGCTGCACAGGAGGCCGAAACCATAGCAAGAATATCCTCCACAGAGGCAATGCAGGCAAGGATCGTGGCAGAACAGGCGACAGCAGCAGCGACAAAGGTTAGTACAGCCCAGGAGAAGCTGGCGACGGCGACAACCAAACTAAGGCAGAAGGAGGAGGTTCTTGCGGCAGCAGCTACGAAATCGAAGGCAGTCCAGGAGAAGGCTGCCGCCGCTGTGACCAAGGCCAAGGCAGACGTTGACAAAAAGGCAGCGGCATTAGAAAAGGCCAAGGCGCAGGCGGCGAAATTAGGGGCTGCATCCGCGGAATTGAACGCCAAAGCGGAAACCATGGAGGCAGCAGCGGCCAAAGCGCAGGCGCGTGCATCAGAGAAGGCCGCAAAGGCTTCGGCTGCAAAAACAACGGCAGAAAACGCAGAAACAAGGGCCGCTGAATACAGTGCGGCAGCAGAGACAAAAAATATGGCGGCAACCGAAGCATCGAATATTGTCCAGGCAAAGAGCAGCCTGCTTGTAGTGGCCAAGACGGCAGCCCTGGGAGTCCTTTCCGGACAAATGGGAATTGCAGAAGCGGCACAGTGGGGTTGGAACGCGGCGATGACGGCGAATCCAATCGGGGCCACAATCATTGCCATGACCGCATTGATTGGCGTGGTTACGGGTGTCGCGGTTGCAATCAGCAAACTTGATACGAAAACCCAGGCAATCCAGAGAGCCCAGGAGGATGTAATCGAATCCTCCAAGAATCTTGTGGAATCATTGGATTCCTCGAAAAAGGCGTATAAGGAGATGACTTCGGATATTGAAGCAAGCGCGAAAGCGAACCAAGAACTTGCCAGCCAGATATCAGCCCTTGCCAATCAAGAAAGCCGGAGTACACAGGAAAAGGCGGCATTAAAAACCTATGTGGACCACCTGAATTCCTCCATGGAGGGGCTTAACCTCAAATATGATGAGGAGAATGACGCCCTGAATATGTCTACGGATGCCATTATGCGGAAGGTGGAGGCATATAACGCAGAGGCAGAAGCACAGGCGGCGCAGGAACGGTATATAGAAATCAAGAAAGAGCAGATACAGATTGATGAGGAATTGGCGGCGCTTGCGGCTCAGAGAAAGACGGTTGAAGGAGAGTGGCAGAATCTGGTTAATCAGGGGCCGGCAGCCATGGCAAGATATCGGGATTCTCTTGCCGAGTTAAATGAGCAGGAAACGGCCCTGGACGAAAAAAAGAAAAATCTGGCATCATCCGAACGGCATCTGAACGAGGTCGTGGCAGAGAGCCAGAGGGCACAGGCGGAGGCGGTAAGTCAGGCTGTGGAGTCCCAGACCTTGTCTATGGAGGATTTGGACGAAACGCAGCAGGCGGTTGTACAAAGCCTGAACGAAACCTGGCAGTCCTATGCAGACCAGGCTACAAACATGTTTGACACCTTATCTGATAAGTCAGAGCTGTCTGTGGCGGAAATGACTAAGAATCTGGAAGAAAACCAGAGGGTTATCAGTAGTTGGGCAGATAACATTACGGCACTTGCAGAGCGCGGTGTTGACCAGGGGCTTCTTGAGCAGTTGCGGCAGGCAGGGCCAGAGTCCGCAGGGTATGTCAATGCGATGGTGCAAGCGTCGGATGCGGAGTTGCAAAGGTTGTCAGAAGTGTATTCCAATGGCGGGCAGACGGCTACGAACGCCTTGAAAACTGTGTTCGATACATCTGAGGTTCCGGAAGCGGCAATGAATATGGTTACCAGAACGCAGGAAACTCTAAGCAGCCAGATAGAGGCGGCTGATTTTGCCAGTCTTGGAAGAAATATCCCTGAGGGCATGGAGAACGGTATCACAGAAGGTACGGGGCCTGTCTGGACGGCGGCTACAGCTATGGCAACCGGTGTGTCAGAGACGGTTGCAAATACATTGGGAATTCATTCACCTTCCGTAGTATTTCAAGGATATGGCACAAACCTTATTGAAGGCTTGGTGATTGGTATCCAAGGCCAGTCCGGTAATTTGAATTCAGCCTTGTCCAGTATGATGCAGTCAGCGGGAAGAACGGCGGTAGATGCATTAAACAGTCAACTCAACGGAATGACCAGCCTTACCACCGTATCATTTGAAAAAATACCGACTGCCGCAAAAAGCAGTATGACACAGACATCTGCGGCCATTACAGCCGGTATGAACATGGCTAACCAGAAGATTACGGCTGGAATGAAAATGGCGCAGACATCTACGAAATCGGGAATGACGGTTATGAATTCCGCGGTAAAGTTGGGAATGACCTCCGTACAAAATTCGGCTAGAACAGGAATGAGCCAGTTTTCAAAGGAAATTGACAGCGGTATGAGGCGTGCGGAAAACAGAGCAGCCCAGGGGAGAAGCGGAATGAAATCAGCAATGTCTGGCCTGCCGTCAGATTGGCGCAGTATTGGTTATAATGCGTCTATCGGGCTTGCGAATGGCATCAACAGCGGTGCCAATTCTGCCATTTCTGCCGCGAATCGTCTTGCCAATACGATTGCCGCTACAATGCGGAGTGCACTTCAAGTACATTCTCCGTCACGGGTCACGACTGAGATTGGGGAGTACACGGGCATCGGGGCAGCAGAGGGATTGTTGAATATGATTCCGCAGGTAGAACGTGCCAGTAAGAAGGTGGCGGCGGCAATGGTGCCTGGAACAATTTCAGAATTTGCGACTCGGATTAATGAGAGCCATAGCGGAAGATATGTGGTTGACGCAAGGCAGACGGGCGGTCCTGTCATGGACTATGACTATCTGATTGACGGGCTGAAAGAGGCGATATCTGAGTTGCAGATTCAGGTTGAAGCTGTCATATCGGCAAGGGATGCAGGAGATGCGACGACAAAATACGTTGACCGGAATATGGGAAACCGCGCGGCCATGAAAAGGAGGTATGCGGCGAGTGTTTGAGCATGGGATTAAAATTGGAGAAAAGCATACATATGACGATTGGGGACTGATTTGTACAAGGATAGAGATATCTGACCCTGAACAGAAAACCTATTTTGTGGAGATTCCTGGACGGGATGGAGTGATAGATTTAAGTGAGGCGCTGGTTGGAGATGTGAAGTATGGCAATCGGGAAATCCGTATGGAGTTTATCAGGAGGCAGGATAACAGGACTCTGTGGCATATACGTTCATCGGATATCTCCGATTACTGCCATGGACAGCGCAGGAAACTGATACTGGACAGTGACCGTTCGTATTATTACGAAGGAAGGCTGAAGGCAGAGACAGAGAAGAATTTCCAAGGTGTGGATTGCTTTACCATTTCCGCAAATGTAGAGCCTTATAAATACGAGCGATACAGCAGCCTTGAGCCGTGGGTGTGGGATACGTTTTGTTTTGAAGATGGGATTATCCGTGATTACAAAGATTTGGAAGTCAATGGTACGATGACCTTATTAATTCCTGGGCGGCGGAAAAAGGTTGTTCCCGTTATGGATTGTTCGGCTGCTATGACCCTTGGTTATGGTGGGCGGACTTATTATCTTCCGGTAGGCCGGTCTAAGATTGTGGATCTGCAGTTAGGGGCAGGTGAGCATTACCTGACATTTCAGGGAACGGGAAGGGTAAGTGTAGAGTACAGGGGGGCGCGTTTGTAATGTATCAGATTTTTTGTGACAATTCACTCTTATACGATCCCAGGGATGAAGATATTCCGATCGTATCGGGTAAAGTGGATCAAGAAGTAAATGCAACGGATATATTGACCTTTACCTTGCCGCCCATGCATCGGGGAATAGACATGATCCGTAAGCTAACGTCCGTTGTTCAGGTGTATGACAGCGGGGAGCTGCTCTATGAAGGGCGGGTATTGGACGCCAAGGCAGATATGTACCATACCGTGACTTATACCTGCGAAGGGACTCTTGCATACCTGTTAGACAGTATCCAGCGTCCCAAGGCATATCATGATCTGACTCCTGCATCCTACCTCAGCGACAAGCTCACACAGCATAACAGCCAGGTGGAGGCCGAGAAGCGTATCCTTCTGGGGACGGTAGAAAAGCAGGCCATGAATTATGATGCCAGGGAGGATAACCAGTATACCAACACTCTGGATACTATCATGGATAAGCTGGTGGACAGCAACGGCGGGTATCTTCGGGTAAGAAAGCAAGGGGATACCCGCTATCTGGATTATCTGGAATCCTATCACCGGACCTCCGGCCAGGTCATCCGGTTCGGGGAAAATATCCTGGAACTGACTGAGCATATCAGCGCGGAAAATGTAATCACAGTCCTGGTTCCTCTCGGTAAGGCCGCAGAGGGGGAGAACGGGGAAAGCGGCAAACGGCTGACCATTGAGTCCGTAAACGGCGGTAAGGATTACCTGGAGGATACAGAAGCAGTTTCCCTGTATGGCCGGATTGTCGGTACGCAAACCTGGGACGATGTGACCGTCCCCGCAAATTTAAAAGCAAAAGGCCAGGAATATCTGGCAAGTGCCCGCAATCTTACCACTACGATTGAACTGACGGCCATTGACCTGCATCTGGTTGACGTGGATATAGACCGTATCAAGTTAGGCGATATGCTCCGCGTGGTATCACCGCCCCACAAGCTGGATAAATACATGATGGTATCCAAACGGGAATACAACCTTGTAAACCCGCAGGACGATAAGATTGTGCTAGGTGATACCATAGCGGCCCTGACCGAACGGCAGGCGGCCTTACAGAAAAATGTGGAGAAACAGAAGCACTTTTCAGCTTCCGTGGAGGAAGTGCGGGGGAGTGTATCAGCCCTAGCAGGCGCGGTTGATTCCGCGAAACAGGATATGTCTACATTGGGCGGGAAGGTGCAGACCTTGGAGGGAAATTCTTCGGAGGTACAGAAAACCCTGCAGGGTATCCATAACAGCCTGACAGCCCAGGAAGAAAAAATAAAGGGAATGAGAGAGGATATCCAGGAGGATCGGGACCGGCTTCATGCGCTTGAGAAGGCAGGCCAGCAGGCCGCGGAGACGACACAGGGGATTCTCAACCGTTTGGGCACTCTGGAGGAAGCTAAGCAGGATTTAGAAGCAAAGATACAGGGGATACTTAACAGACTGGAAGCCCTGGAGGGAGGTGCATAGAAATGACAGCGGCGTTAGAGCAGCGGATACGGGCATTGATACAGGAATTCCGTACTGCTATATATGGTGAGGACGTTCGGCGCACTTATGCAGACATCGCAGAATTAGTCTGTATCGACGCAGTAAAAAAGGCGGACTATGCCACAGCTCAGGGAGACTATGCAAAAGCCCAGGGAAACTATGCAAAGA
>CAJUBG010000070.1 GCA_910584575.1 uncultured Dorea sp. | reverse complement strand
AAGGAGTGAACTGATCAATTGGACTCGAGTGACGCCACACGAATCATTATTCTGTTTATTTTATTATTGTTGTCTGCATTTTTTTCATCTGCGGAGACAGCGCTGACTACCGTTAATAAGATACGGATGCGAACCCTGGCGGATGAAGGCAGCAAACGCGCCAGGACAGTTCTTGCAATCACGGATGATTCCGGCAAGATGCTAAGTGCCATACTGATTGGCAACAACATTGTAAACCTGTCGGCAGCATCCTTAACCACCTCGCTTGCTTATAGCTTTGGCGGTTCTATGGTTGCAATCGCAAGCGGTATCCTAACTATATTGATCCTGCTATTCGGGGAGATTACACCTAAGACGATGGCTACCATCCATTCTGAGAAGATGTCGCTTTTATATGCCCCGATTATCAGTATGTTTATGAAGGTTATGACGCCTGCAATCTTTGTTATTAACGGGCTTTCTATCGGCGTACTGTTTCTTCTGCGCGTTGATCCGAATGCCAAGAACAATGTCATGACGGAGACAGAGCTTCGTACCATCGTGGATGTAAGCCATGAGGACGGAGTCATAGAATCCGACGAACGGGAAATGATCAATAACGTGTTTGATCTGGGCGACGCCAGGGCAAAGGATGTCATGGTTCCCCGTGTCCATGTGACATTTGCCGATGTCAACAGTACCTACGACGAGCTTATCGATATCTTCCGCGAAGATAAGTTTACAAGGCTTCCGGTATTTAAGGATACGACGGACAATGTGGTTGGTACTATTAATATGAAAGACTTGCTGTTATATGACAACACAAAAGGATTTCATATTCAGGATATTTTAAGAGAGGCGTATTTCACCTACGAGTATAAGAATATCTCAGAGCTTTTGGTAGAGATGCGCAAAGCTTCATTTAATATTGCAATCGTACTTGACGAATACGGTGAGACTGCCGGACTGATTACTCTGGAGGATATTCTGGAGGAAATCGTCGGTGAGATTCACGACGAGTATGACGAGAATGAGGAAGATTTTATTCAAGAGATTGATGAGCGTGAATATATTGTAGAAGGCTCTACGAATCTGGACGACTTGAATGACCGTCTGGAGTTGGATTTGAATTCGGAGGAATATGATTCTTTGGGCGGCTTCATCATTGAACGCCTTGACCGGCTTCCGGAGACAGGCGACAGCATCCACACAGAGGATGGAATCCACATGGTTGTAGAGAAGCTTGATAAGAACCGGATTGAGCTTGTACACTTGTATCTCCCTGAGGCGACTCCTGACACTAATGAGACGCCGACGTTCGATATATAATTTTGCTGATATCTGACTGCCAGTATTTAAGACGATTCATATTGGCATATCAGTATTCAGAACATCCACAATACAGAGATGGCATATCACTGAAAAGGCAGGTTTCTATGAAACCTGCTTTTTTCATGGCCTAGTACAACAACTTCTGAATTTCCTCATCCTCCAGGCTTTCCTTCGTAAGCCATACATATCCTGTATCGACTACCGCCTCGTTTCCCATAGAAAGCGCCGCCCTTGCCGAAGCGATGACCGCCGCATATCCCATTCCAAAAGGATTCTGGAGAACCAGCGCATCGACTCTGCCATCCCTCAATGCGTCGAGTTCTTCTTCATCTGCATCAAAGCCAATAATGGAAGCCTGTGCCTCATTGCGCTCTAAAGTCTCCAAAGCACGTTTTACAGCATCCCCGTTCGTAGCATAGATTCCCTTAATATCCGGATGCTTCTCAAACAGATAATCTATGACCTCCTCCTCGGAGATTGTGTCTGCCAAAATTGCCTCACCGTCTGCCAGGACTTCTGTTTCACCCGCATCCTGCGCCGCCTGAGCCTGCGGCTCACCATTCCCTGCTCCCTCGCTCTGTGTACCATTCCCGCCTGCCGGCTCGCCGTTCTCCCCTTCTTCTTTGGCGTTTCCGTCAGCGTCAGGCGTTTCTCCACCTTCGCCTACACTCTCCCCATTCATCTCCGCCGCAATCCTTTCCTGCATGTCAGACAAACGGTCCATATAATAGACCTCCGCAATAATAATCTCCGGATAATTTGCCTCCAATTCTTCCCTGAAAGCCTGTTCACGGCTCATTGCCGACTCAGATTTGGAATCGTGTATGAACAGCATAATCTCGCCCTTCTCCCCCACTGATTCCGCTAGCCTTTGGGCCGCCTCCCTCGCAGCCGTCCGGTTATCCGTGGATACCATTGCCATCAATCCCTGGTAATCACTTCCTGAGTCGAAGGCCACCACAGGTATATCACTCTCTGCCGCCAGGTCAAACTGCACCTCACATGCCTGGGTATCTGCAATGGCAATTCCCACCGCAGCCGGATATCTCGCCAACTCCTCATCGAGGATATTCACCTGCTCATCCACATTGTCCGGCGTACCAGGCGCGCTGTAAGTCACCTTCACCTGCTTCTTTCCCTCATATCCAAGATTGTCGTTAATATCCTTCACCGCCTGCTCTGCGCCGCTGCGTACCTCGTCCCAGTAAGGCACGCCCTCCGCCTTGCCTATAATGGAAAGGCTCGTGCCTTCCTCTAGGTTCAGTCCCATTACGTTATCATAGGCAGAGGGCTTTATCATATCCAGCTTTTTCTGGTATGCTTTCTCCTTCTTCTGAGGCTTATCCTTCTTTGCCTCCGTATCTGCCGGCTTCGTTGGTTCTTCTGCGCCGTCTTTAGCCGAGCACCCGCTTATACACATCGCCGCACACAGGGCAACGGCAGCCCATCTTCTGATTTTCTTTATCATAACACTTCTCTCCCAACACTCTGATATTAGTGTGAAACATTTTCATGAAACACTATACACCAATTTTCTATGAAAATGTTAAAGAATTTCTTAAATTTCTGCTACTTTTCCTAATAGCTTTTCATTTGCTTTAAAAAGTGGTATAATGATTTCCGTATATTTTATTCTTGAGAGAACATGAGGATGGGCTGATGTTAGAAAAGAAAAGTGAAAACGAAAAACTGAAACTAAGAGGACAATTAAAGATGTATATTCAGTGGCCGTCCATCATGGCGGTGCTGTTAATCGCAATGAATGTCTGGGTCTATATTATTGACCGGCGGGCGGGAAGCCTGATGGGAATCTTCGTCGTGGTATACAGCCTAATTGCTCTCGGACTTTATTTCCGCAGTAAGACAGTCCTCTTGAAGGATCTTGTCGAATTTGCCGCACAGTACGGGATCGTCCAGAATACCCTGCTGAAAGAGCTGACATTACCCTACGCGATTCTGATGAGCGACGGTAAGACAATCTGGATGAACGACCTGTTCAAAGAGCTTCTGGGATGTAAGCCCAGACGGGATGTGCCCATCAGCAAATATATTCCTGAACTGAACCGAAGTATTTTTCCTAAGGAATTACAGGATACGGTGGAGATGGACGTCTATTTCGCTGACAGAGAATTTAAGGCAGAGCTTCGGCAGGTTTCCGTGGAAGGCTTTAACGATACAGGGCTTCTCCTTCAGATGCCGGCGGAGAAGGAATACTTTATCGCCGTTCACCTTCAGGATGTGACCGAATTGAACCGCTATATCAAAGAGAATGAAGAACAGCGTCTGGTCGCTGGTTTAATCTATATTGATAACTATGACGAAGTCATCAACAGCGTGGAGGAGGTTCGCCAGTCCTTGCTGATGGCGCTGGTAGACCGCAAGATTAATCAGTATATCGCCAGGGTGGACGGTATTGTCAAGAAGATGGAGTCAGACAAGTATTTCATTGTACTCAAGAAGCAGTATTTTAAGGAATTAGCGGCTGACAAGTTCTCTCTGCTTGACGACGTGAAGTCCGTGAATATCGGGAACGGAATTCCGGCAACCTTAAGTATCGGTCTTGGATTAAGCAACGACGCCTATTCTCAGGGTTATAACTACGCCAGAGTCGCCATTGACCTTGCGCTTGCAAGAGGCGGCGACCAGGCGGTCATCAAGGACAGCCATGGTATTACATACTATGGCGGAAAACGTGAACAGACCTCCAAGAACACCCGCGTAAAGGCACGGGTGAAGGCAGAGGCCCTAAGGGAGTTCATTACCTTAAAAGACAAGATTTTCGTCATGGGGCATAAGCTGACGGATGCAGACGCATTTGGGGCAGCCATCGGAATCTGTCGGGCGGCGGCGTCCATGGAGAAGAAAGCCTATGTGGTAATCAACGAGGTATCGGCCTCCCTGCGCCCGCTGTATGAATGCTTTGTGAAGGATTCCAATTACCCTGAAGGGCTGTTTCTTAAGTCCAGCCAGGCGATTGAGATGGCGGATGAGAATTCCATGGTAGTGGTGGTTGATACGAACCGCCCCAAGATGACGGAATGTGAAGAATTGTTAAAAAAGACAAAAACCATCGTGGTGCTTGACCACCACAGGCAGAGCAGCGATAATATCGAGAACGCCCTGCTTTCCTATATTGAGCCTTATGCCTCCTCTGCATGTGAGATGGTGGCCGAGGTTCTGCAATACATTGTTGACGACATCAAGATTCCTAAGATTGAAGCAAGCAGCATGTACGCCGGCATCATGATTGATACCAACAACTTTGTGAATCATACAGGCGTGCGTACCTTTGAGGCGGCGGCTTTCCTGCGCAGATGCGGGGCAGATATTACCCATGTCCGCAAGATGTTCAGGGACGATATGGATTCCTACCGCGCAAAGGCAGAGATTATCAGCAGCGCGGAGGTCTACCACAAGAAGTTTGCCATTGCCAGAGGTACTGCTCTCAAGATTGAAAGCCCCACCATCATCGGCGCGCAGGCTGCGAACGAGCTTCTGGACATCAGCAACATTAAGGCTTCCTTTGTACTGACAGAATACAACGGAAGAATTTATGTAAGCGCAAGGTCCATCGACGAGGTGAATGTACAGATTATCATGGAGCGCCTTGGCGGAGGCGGTCATATGAATGCGTCAGGCGCGCAGTTTGACCATACCGACATGAACGAGGCAATCAATACCCTCAAGAAAGTAATCGACGACATGATAGAAGGAGGAGATATTTAATGAAAGTAATATTGACCGAAGACGTAAAATCCCTTGGAAAAAAGGGAGAGATTGTAGAGGTAAGCGACGGATACGCAAGGAATTTTATCCTTAAAAAGAAAAAGGGCCTTGAGGCCAACCAGAAGAATCTCAATGATTTGAAGCTTAAGAAGGCTAATGACGATAAGCTGGCACAGCAGCAGTACGAGGCAGCCCAAGAGCTTGGAAAGAAGATTGAAGCAGGAAAGGTTGAGATGTCCATCAAGACCGGCGAGGGAGGCAAGGCATTCGGCTCAATCGCCTCCAAGGAGATTGCGGCAGAAGTAAAGGAGCAGATGGGACTGGATATAGACAAAAAGAAGCTTCAGCTCAAAGAGGCGATTAAGACTCTGGGTACTCACAACGTACCGGTTAAGCTGCATCCTAAAGTAACCGTAGAATTGAAAGTAATTGTAAGCGAGGAAGCATAAGGAGTTCATTCATGGAAGATGCGCTTATCAAACGGGTAATGCCCCACAGCATTGAGGCAGAGCAGTCTGTCGTCAGCGCTATGCTCATGGACAGGGACGCCATCACCACAGCCTCCGAGATGATCAGCGGCAAGGATTTCTATCAGAGCGTCTATGGCGTAGTCTTTGACGCCATTGTAGAGCTGTTCAACGAGGGACAGCCCGCAGACCTGGTTACACTCCAGGACCGTCTGCGGATGAAGGAGGTTCCTGCTGAGATTTCAAGCCTTGAGTTTGTCCGCGAGCTTCTGAACATAGCGTCAACCTCGGCAAATGTTAAGTATTACGCACAGATTGTCGCGGATAAGTCCGTGATGCGCAAATTAATCCGTCTGAATGAAGATATCGCCAACGTCTGTTACGCCGGCAGCGAATCTCTTGAGGCGGTACTGGAAAAGACGGAGAAATCCGTCTTTGAATTATTACAGAGACGTAATTCCGGCGAGCTTGTCCCCATCAAGCAGGTTGTATTAAACGCTCTGGAACGAATTGAGAAAGCCTCCAAGAGCAAGGGAACCGTCACAGGCATCCCAACAGGCTTCATAGACCTGGATTACAAGCTCTCCGGACTTCAGCCCTCAGACCTGGTGCTGATCGCCGCAAGACCCTCTATGGGTAAGACTGCCTTCGTCCTGAATATCGCACAGTATATTGCATTTAAAAAGGACAGAAGCGTCGCCATATTCAGCCTTGAGATGTCTAAAGAGCAGTTGGTGAACCGTCTGTTCTCCCTGGAAGCACAGGTAGACGCACAGTCAATCCGAACTGGTAACATGAAGGATTCTGATTGGGAGAAGCTGATAGAAGGGGCCGGAATCATCGGCAAATCCCGCCTGATTATTGATGACACACCGGGCATCTCTATTTCCGAGCTGCGTTCTAAGTGCAGAAAATACAAACTTGAGCATGGCCTGGATATCATCATCATCGACTACCTGCAATTGATGACCGGAAGCGTAGGTAAAAGCTCTGAATCCAGGCAGCAGGAGATTTCGGAGATTTCCCGTTCCCTGAAAGGACTGGCAAGGGAGTTAAACGTCCCTGTTATCGCCCTGTCTCAGTTAAGCCGTGCGGTGGAGAGCAGGCCGGACAAACGGCCCATGCTTTCTGACCTGCGTGAATCCGGCGCCATCGAGCAGGACGCGGATGTAGTCATGTTCATTTACCGGGATGAATACTACAACAAGGATTCAGAATTCAAGAGACAGGCTGAGATTATCATTGCAAAACAAAGAAACGGCCCTGTTGGGACCGTTAATCTGGCCTGGTTAGGCGAGTACACCAAGTTCGCCAACCTAAGCAGGCAGGAAGAATCTTTTTAATTTTTCCACCGGACCCGCCTCCGCCGCATTTTTCCGATAGGATTGCTGCTGACGGATGAGCTGGTCCAGTCTGCGGAAGGATTCTTCTTCCCGCCGTTCCTTTGCATCCAACATAAAAGACATCTCTTTCGTAATCATGGACAGCAGGACCTCATTGTTATTCTCCAGCATCCGCTTCATATGTAGCTGGTCGCGCGTCCTCCTAAGGTCCGGAATCAATGCCTTTAACTCAGAGAACGGGACTCCCTGTTCGTATAGTTCTTTGATGCAGCCGAATAGCTTCGCATCATCCTTTGTCTCCCTCTTTAGCTGTTCTAATGCGTTACTGCTCATGGTCTATACCCCCTTATCAAAACTTGTCCCATTCATCATATCACGGCATGTCTGCGAAACAAGTAAAACGGTGTCAGGAACACAAAAAAAGCGCTGCATGTCCTCAAAAGAAATACACAACGCTTTTTTCGTATCTTTTCATTGTCAATGTATGGGGAACGAAAGAATAACCTGCGGTTATCCTTCACAGTTCCTAACCCTGGGAGATTGCTCCTGTCGGACACTGAGCTGCACATGCTCCGCAATCTACACAAGCGTCCGCATCGATCTCATAATGATCTGCGCCCTGAGAGATTGCTCCTACTGGACATTCAGACTCGCATGCTCCACAGCTTACACATTCATCACTAATTACGTGTGCCATAGTATGTACCCTCCTTTTTTAGTATATAGACCTGAACACAAATCCAGCCTGTTATTATCATAATACAAAAAGACAAAATATACAAGAGCAGATATGCACATATCCGCGAGAAATTTCTGTCACTTTTTCACTAACTTATTTTGCCTTAGGATACTCGTTGCAGAGCAGACGGTAGGGAGGTTCGTCCTCCTCCACTTCCGGAAAACGTCCAATCGGCTCATAGAAGCGATTGTCGTTCTCGTCATCATTACACATGGACACTTCGCCCAGAAGCACCGCGCCGCCCGTCTCAGGCACAATAAAATCATGGTACATATAGGGAGTGATGGTAATGCTCTGCCCTGGCTTAAGGAGAACCTTTGTCCCTGCCGAAACCGCCTCCGTCTTGCCGTCACAGTGCACCGTCACATCCGTATCCAGCATAGAACCGTCCTCAGTCCCGTTATACACGGTGATATAGATATCGTTACCTCCCCGATTAATGATATCCTCCATCTTATTCCAGTGATAGTGCATAGGCGCCGTCTGCCCTTCATAAAGCATAAGCAGCTTTTCCGCATAAGTCTTAGGATATTTTTCAGGCATCTTCTGATTACCGTTACGAATTGTTAAAAGGGAAAAGCCCACCTTGTCGAAATCCCCAAGGCCATAATCCGTAATATCCCACCCCAGGCAGTTGTCACGAATCTCGTCGTACTCATGTCCAATATTCTGCCAATCCTTCGCACTCCATTTGGCAAAGGGCGGAAGCTCGAACCCATGCTCTTTGATTAACGCCTCCATATCCCTTATTACTTCATTGATTCTTGATCTTTTCATATAACAACTCCATCTCAATCTACATCTACATCTTCATTTCAGACAGCATAATCTCCGGCTTATCCGCCTGCTTCGTCTTAATCAATTCCTCATTCGTAACAAAACTCAGCAGCGCGTCGATCACCGCTGTCTCATATAAATGTGCATAGCTCTTATAATAACTAAAAGCTTCTTCCTTTCCCGCTGAAGGGAGTACATAATCCGCCAGCGCCGCTGCAGGCGATTGAGGAAATGCGGTAATCACCATGCTCTTAAGCCCCTTCTCCTTCCCAAGCTCTAATCCCTGGATTACCTGCTTGGAGGTACCGGACTGTGATATGGCAACCAGAATATCCCCTTCATCCGCAAGATTCACATGGTTCATGAAATACTCCGGCGCCACATTATATGTACACTTAATTCCAAGGCGTCCCAGACGGAAGCCCATATACTGGGCAAGAGGGCTTGTATTCCCTACTGCCATAATATGCGCCTGCTTACACGTCTTAAGAAGCTTCACGCAATTCCACATGACATCCGAATCAATATTCCTGCCGATTACAAGCATCTCCTCTGCATACTCGCGAAAACGCTTCTCCACGGCATCCTTGCTCTCCGGAATATTATCAACTCCATACTGCTTCCTTCCCAGATCCCCCGCCAGCGTAATCCGAAACTGATAATATCCCGCATATCCGATGTGATGACACATCCGGATAACGGTAGCGTCGCTCACACCGCTTTTCCTCGCCAGCTCAGAGACGTTGGAATCTACCGCCTTCTGCGGATTCTTAAGGACAAAATCCGCCACCTTCTTCTCCGCGGAAAATATCTCGTCATATTTCTCGCGGATTACCTCAAGAACTTCCCTTCCTGCAACATCTTCTTTTGCACCATTCTTATCCACCTGTTGATACCTCATGCTATCATATTTGACCCACGATGCCACGGATTGCTACGTATTTCATACATGACTTTTTGACCCTGGCATCTTGCATATAGTATAGCATAATTTACCATAATTTTCTATTAATATAAAGATGCTTTTCCGATGGTCTGGAATAACTCCAGCTTATGCCTTGCAACCTCTTTCATAGCCTCCATACAGATAGGCTCAATCACGTTCGGCTCTCTTACGCTCTGATCCTTAAGAACCTCGCGCATCTTTTCAAAATAAGCAGCCTTGATATCAGAGGAAATGTTAATCTTGTTAATTCCAAGTGTAACAGACTCCCCAATCTCCTTATCCGGATTGTTAGAGCCTCCGTGAAGAACAAGCGGAATATCCACCTTAGAAGCAATATCCTTCAGGATATCCAGCTTAAGCTCTGGCTTCATGCCTGCCGGATACAGTCCATGGCATGTCCCGATTGCAACCGCCAGAGTATCAACACCCGTCTCAGCAACAAATTTTACAGCATCCTCCGGATTGGTGTAAATAATCTTGGCAGAACCGCCCTCTAAATCCTCCGGATTAGTAGAGCCAATCGTGCCAAGCTCAGCCTCGACAGACACATTAACCGGATGGGCAGCCTCTACAACCTTCTTTGTCCCTGCAATGTTATCCTCAAAAGAAAGCTCAGCGCCGTCAAACATAACAGAAGTAAATCCACTCTGGATCGCCCAGATAATCTTTCCGAAGTCTCCACAGTGGTCAAGATGGATACATACCGGAACCGGTGAACGATAAGCCTTCTCCTTAATCGCTGTCACCATCTCCTGGCCGATAAAGCTTAACTCATCCGGATGAATCTCAATAATTACCGGAGAATTCGTCTCCTCGCACACATCCATGATTCCCAGAAACATGGAATAATCACTGATATTAAACGCTGGAAGCGCGAATCTGTTCTCTTTGGCTACCGCTAAAATGTCCTTCATGTTCATTAACATAGTTCATTCCTCCAAAAAATAAAATTTCTTTATAAAACATATTTTAGTCTACTTAAACGTTTATGTCAAGATTTTCACGAAATAAAATTTCTTAATACTTTAACTCTGACAACCACATCTCAGGCTCGGATATCTCGTCCTTCCCTGCTGCAACGGCCTGGATTAACGCCTCCACAACCGCCATCTCATTCATACGGGAATACTGGGACATCCTGCCGTTCTCTCCGTTCTCAAGGGCTGACAGCAGAAGGTAATCAGCCGAGCCGGACACCGGCGACCTCTTGTACGCGGTAACCGCCACCGTCTTTAGCCCCTTTTCCTTGGCTAATTTAAGCGCGCTTACCACATTCCTGGTAGTTCCGGACCAGGAGATTGCAAGCACCACATCCGTCGGCGGCGCCAGACTGATATGGTTCATATAATATTCCGGCAAGGCGTCATAGGTACAGCGAATCCCGATACGCTCAAGCCGAAACCCACAGTACAGGCACACCGGACTGGTGTTTCCCACTCCCACCAGATGCACCATGGTACTGTTCTTAATCAACTCCGCACTCTCGTTAAAAACCGTCTCGTCAACCGCCGCTTCCGTCTGCAAAATTCCCTCTGCAATATCCCGAAAATAATCTGTCTTTGTATCCGAGGAGCTCCGCCTCCCCAACAGGAGGCTGGTTCCTCCCAAATCACCTGACAAGCAAATCTTCATCTGATAATACCCTTCATACCCCAGATGCTTGCACATCCGGATTACCGTCGCGTCGCTGACACCGCTGTAATTCGCAAGCTCAGACACATTGGCATTCACTACCAGCTCTGGATTCCGCCTGACAAAATCCGCCACTTTTCTCTCCGCCTGGAAGATCTTATCATACATCTCATCAATCGTCTCTAACACTGTTTTCTGCACTTCACTTTTCATTCGTCCACACCTCTTATATGTATGATACCATAAGCTTTTATTCACGTACAACAGGAAAACAGTAGTTTTAGAGGGATACAAATTGATTAAAACTTACACAATGTCCTCATGCGTCCTTCCACATATGGTTGTAGTTTTGACTGCACGTATTCCGGCATATTGATGATCTTAACAGGATCCGGATTCTTGGCATTTTCCGCCGCAAATGATGAAACTGCCTGGAAGTATTTGCCGAGAAATTCTGTCCCCAGGTTAAACTTGTTGATTCCTTTTGAGAAAGCCACAAGTAACTGGTCGTCCGGAATCCCGCTTCCCCCGTGGAGTACCAACGGCACGCTGGTAGCCGCATGAATTTCTTCAAGACGGCGGATATCCAGATGAGGTGTATCGCGGTACTCGCCGTGTGCGTTTCCGATAGAAATTGCCAGGGAATCTACCCCAGACTCCTTACAGAACTTCTCAGCCGCCTCCGGCTTTGTGTACAAGTCTGTCTTATCGTTGTCCGCATCCGCCGCCGTCCCTACATGGCCGATTTCACCCTCCACAAAAACGCCTGTCTCGTGAGCCGCGTCTACAACCTTCTTTGTCACCGCAATATTCGTATCCAGGTCATTCATAGAGCCATCCATCATGACAGAGCCAAACCCTGCCCGGATTGTCCTCATAATCGCTTCATAGCTGTAATCGTGGTCACAGTGCAGGCCGATTGGCACCTTCACCTCACCCGCCAACTCCTTTACCATAGCGGCATATTTCTCGAAGCCGGTTGTGTGCTGGATTGTCACATGCTCTGGAAACAGCATGACAATCGCCGGCGTATTCGTCGCCTCCGCGGCATAAACCACTGTCCGCGCCATCACATAATCCATGCAGATAAATGCAATCGCAGCCGTATTACTCTCTTTTGCAGTCTTTAAAATATTTCCTACTTTTTCGTACATAATCTCTCCTTCTTACTTCTGTCAATCCCACATCTGTCTTAACGGAGAAGCCCCGTCAGGAGTCCTCCTGCGAAAGTATCTCCAAGCCCAACCACCGTCGGGTGTTCTACGAAGCTTAAATCCTTGGACGGGATACAGCATACCTTTTCTCCAAGCAGACCTCTTAATTCTTCACAGAATCGAATCCCCTGCGCCTTGTCAGGAATCTCCTTCGTAGCCTCAAAATCCTTAAGTGTAAAACCATCCCCCATACGGAACCGTGTTGACGCCGCAATACTGCCGCCCTCCAACGCCTCTCTCATACCTGACGCATTTTCTCCATAGGCCAGCGCCCACGCAGCGGAATGAGTGATAAGCGTCTTAACCCCCGTACTCTCACGGACGTTCTCCAACGCCTCTTTTACTGCCTGCGGGTTAAGAATATCGATTCTTCTGCCAATATAATCCTGTAATTCATCCTCATTCATACTCAGCACGTCTATTACTTGAGCAAGCTGCTCATGCACATAGTAACGGAATTCCTTCTTCACATAGCAGCCGTCCTCCAGCACCACCACCGCGTCTTTTTTCAGATGGGAAAGCAATGCCCGCGTCTTTTCCATGCAGCCCTTAAGCACATCCTTGTCAATGACCTCGCTGAAGCATCCGAGCAGAAAAACATCCACGTCCGTAATCATTTTCCCGAATTCCTCCGGCAAAACCGGAATATTCAGGCTGTCAAAATCCCGTGAAACCATAATCCGGTTTTCTCTGGGCGTCACAAAATCAATATCGTTCGCATGAATCCTGACCCCGCCGCGGCATTGCAGGACAACATGCGGATACACCTTGTTATGGTCTTTGTCCACACCCGGCAATGCACGCACGCCCTTTGGCATCAGCCGCTTGACATGCTCATTGTAACAGCTCGTCTGCAAAAGGGTCGGATAGCCCAGGCCGTCCAGGATAATCGCTGCCCTTGTAGCTGTTCCGCCAAGGGTCACCTTGTACTCAAAATGACTGGCGAACCGTTCGCAGTCCTCCGGCACTGAGGGGACTGCCTCGCCCCCGATTCCTTCCTTAAAATGTGCGAGGCAGACGATCCAGATTGCCCTCTCCGAATCAACTTCTATATCCATCCGCAGCTCATCCGCCCGAATATCAAATGCCTTGATCTGTTCCTCTACAACCTTTGTATCCCATACAAGTTCATAATCCACGCATGTATGAAACCCCATGGCAATTCTTTCACTCATCCCCAAGTCTCCTTATGTCTAATTTGCTGTCTTATGCCTAACCCTTTACACCACCGGATGACATACCGGCAATAAAATACTTCTGGAAGAAGATAAAGAAAATCAATACCGGAATCGAGCCTAATACGCTCATTGCCATCATTTGGCTCCAATCATACGCATGCTGTCCCATCAGCAGGTTGATACCGATTGGTACTGTCCTCATCTCTGTGGTCTGAGTCAATGCCAGCGCAAACAGATACTCATTCCACGCCTGCATAAATGTATACATTCCTACGGAAACCATTCCTGGAAGGGAGATTGGAACCAGCACGCCCCAGAGCGCCCTCCACCTTGAACCTCCGTCAATCATGACCGCCTCGTCAAGCTCTCTTGACAAAGTGTTAAAATAACCGGTCATCATCAGGATACAGTAGGGAAGTGTCGTCACCAGATACGTAAGTATCAGCGCAAAATAGGTATTGAACAGCTTCATCGCAACAATCATTCCCATATACGGAATCAACAGTACGATTGGCGGAATTGCCTGTACGCTGACAATCAGAGAATTAAATACACCCTTCCCTGGGAAATCAAAACGGCTGAACGCATACGCGGCAAGGATTCCAACAAACAACGTAATCAATACCACGGAAGCCGCCACAATATAACTGTTGATAAAGAAACGCACCTTAGACGAATCGGTAAGCACCGCTATATAAGACGAAAGGCTTGCAGTCTCGTCAAAAAACTTCGGCGGCCATGAAAAGATTGCCGAGTTTGCTTTCAGCGAAGAACAAATCATCCAAATAATCGGAAATCCCGCGAATAAGCCGCCCAAAACCAAAAGAATAGAAAGTAACACCTTCATTGATTTCTTATAACTGCCAACCATACTCTATTCCCTCACTTTCTTCTGCTGTTTCACGTAGAAAATCGCAATAATCACACATACGACCAGAAGAACTGTCGCGGCTGTTCCCGCCATACTGTAATCCAGCTTCTGGAACGCCAGTTTATATATGTAGATACTTAATGTCTCGGTAGCGTTGACCGGACCGCCTCCTGTCAGCATCCAGATTACGTTAAAGGACTGCAAAGTCCAGATAAAGTCCAGCATCGCGATACTGATTAAGATTGGCTTTAACTGGGGAATCGTAATGTGGAGAAAGCTCTTGGTCATGGTCGCGCCGTCAATAGCCGCACTCTCGTACAAATCACCCGAAATCCCCTGAAGCCCTGCAAGGATACTAATCATATAAAACGGATAACCGCACCATATATTAATGAAGCAAATAACTGCAAGGGCAAGGTCCTTGTTACTCAGCCATTCGGAATTTCTCGACACATTGGGAAGGAATTCCAACAGATAATTAATGATACCAGACGGCTGAAGCATGAGCTTCCACAAAATCGCTACGACAGACGCCGTAAATACCCATGGCAAAATATACACAACACGGGCAATTGTCTTAGTCCTGGTGGTAAAATACTTTGAATTCAACAGCATCGCAAATATCATTCCAATCACAAGATGGGCAACCACGCTGACCACCACGAAAATAACTGTGTTGGATGTTGCATTCCAGAATGCACTGTCTGCAAATAATTCTTTATAATTCCCCATCCCTACAAATGACGGAGTCTTTGAAACGACAGCCTTATCTAAAAACGAATATCTGATCACCATACAGATCGGCACTACTAAAAATACGATCATCAAAGCCAAAGTCGGGAGCAGATATCTGTATGGAGCTGTCTTTTTTCCAAATATTTTCAAAATCAATCCCTCCTACTCCAAGGAAATCTTATGATAAAAGAGAGAGTCAGCAATCCGACTCCCCCTTCTGAAATAAATCTATTTACCAGCTTCGTCAAGATAACCCTGCCAATTTTTCAACATTGCGTCACATTCCAGATCGCCTTCCAGATATAATACCAGATCATTCGTCATGGAGGTCATAACATCAGAAGCGTTAGGCAGACCAATGTACTCATTGATTACATAACCCTCTTTGTACAGCTCATAGAATGACTGGAACTGCTCTGGCGCGTCGCTGTAATCCGGCTCTGCAACCGTACTGTTCGGGAACGCGGACATAGTAGCTGCCAATCCTGCCGCAACAGAACCGTCTTTCCCGTCAAGACCGCCAAGAAGGTAATTCACGAATTTCGCTGCTTCCTCCTTATTCTCGCTGGCTTCTGAGATACCAACCGCCCAGCTTGCGTAGCAGATACCCTTCTCGCCTGTAAATCCATCCCTGGACGGAACGGTAACCGCCTCGAAATTAACGTCTGTAAACTGGCTCATGGTAGCTGCGGATGCAAGAGTAAACGCACAGTTTCCAGCCGCAAAGTTACTCGTCATCTCTGACTCCTCCAGTGTGCTCATACCTGGATATAAAGAACCGTCGTCATACATCTGCTTGAATAACTCTGCTAATTCTGCAAGATCCTCATTGCCTTCTGTCTTATATTCGCCATTGTCGTCTTTTAACTTGATTCCTGACGCCCATCCGGTTCCGCCGAATACGTTCTGGATACCATTGGCATTGGTTGTACCAAGGTTCAGCGCGAAGGCAGAATGTCCTGCTTCTGTAATCTTCTTACATGCGTCCGTCAATTCCGTCCAGTTCGTCGGAATCTCAGCAACACCGGCTTCCTCAAGGATGTCCATATTGACATACATAGGATATGCAAAGTTGTTGACCGGAATGACATACTTCGTTCCGTCTACTTCCCACACATCGCTTGCAAGGCTGGAATCGAAACCTGCCGCTTCAACATCTGCAAGGATTCCCATGTCAACAAACTCAGAAAGCCAAGCGCCGTCAACACTGATGATATCCGCAATCGTGTTGTTGGTCGCGCCTGCCGTGATTGCTGTCTTGGTGTCTGCCCATGGCGCTGTAAGAAGCTCTACCTTAACGCCTGTCTCTTTCTCATAGTTCTCGACAATCTCGTCTAAGTACCCTTCCGGCAGCTCTGCGCCCCACCACTGCTGGAACTTCAAGGTTACGCCGTCGCTGCTGCTCTCGCTCTTGGAATCATTGCCGCTGTCGGAATCACTTCCAGAGTCCCCGCTGCCACCATTGCCGCCGCATGCCGCCAGTGACAACACCATCGTACCCACCATAGCCGCGGAAAATGTCTTCTTCGCTACTGTTCTGAATTTCATAATTCTTCCTCCTTAAATAAAATTTTTTTTCTGCATTTTGTAAGGCACGAAATATATTTCTTGAAATGTCATTATTTTTGTTCACTCTGACAACTATATTTTGCTTATTTCGTGTTTACTTATGCTATTTGTATATAAACATTATAAAATAAAATTTCATATTGTCAATACCTTTTTTGAAAATAGCAATATAAAAAATATAAATTTCTTGGAAGAACTTTCCTGAAATACAAAATGAACCAATCCACATTTCTATCAAACATACATTTTTCTTCATCACAAAAAGACGGAACTCCATATAGAGGTCCGCCTTGCCATTAAAACATTATTTATTTTTTCTTATATACCGCTGGCCATCTCTATCCATGCAACCGGTGTCATAACAGGCAGCATAGCATCCGCATAATCTTTACGGTTTCCTGTGATGATATAATCCATCCTGGCATTTTTCCCTGTCATATACTGAACACAGTCTTCAAAATCTTTCCATTTTTCACCAAACGCATCCTTAATATCTTTATCTGTCACGGAAAGGATTGCCACCAACCGAAAAATATTTTCCATGACAACATATGTCCGCCCCGTATCATGTATTTCTTTACGAATAATATAAAAAATATCCGTCACAGAAGATGCTGTTATATATGCACTGGCGCCAGTCTCCTTTACCTGCCTGAATAATTCCACAGAAATATCACAGCCTCTACGGTTAAACACCATGTCAAGAATCACATTGGTATCAATTAGTAACTTCATATCTTTCCCGTATCCTTTCCTCTCTGTATTCCTCCACTGACTTTCCCGTATCGGGCACAGCGCCTACAATATTCCTAAAAATATCATCCAAAGAATCCATAGCGGCAGGTTTTTCTACTATCTGCTGCGAACTGAGGAATTGCACGAAACTATATATTGTTTCAATTTGGTTTTCCGGTAAGGTGTTTAACAGGTTTATCGTTTTCTCCAATATTGACATAACCATTCTCCTTTCCAAAATCAAGTTGTTTTTCACTTTATATATTATACCATTCTCTATACAAATTAAATACTACTTTTTCTGTTGCAGACCATACTGATAATTGTCCGCATTACGGTCTTTTGAGGCAGTTCAAGCTTCCTATAAAACAAAAAACAGCCGCACCTGCAATAAACACACAGGTGCGGCTGCACTTTTCTATATCTGATTCAATCAGCGCGAAAATGACTAAACCAATTTCATCGGATTAATCTTAACGCCAGGCCCCATTGTGGAAGTAAGAGTCACACTCCTTAAGAACTGTCCCTTTACTGCCGCCGGTCTTGCCTTGATGATTGCGTCAATAAGCGTCTGGAAGTTGTCCGTAATCTGTTCCTCGGTAAAGGATG
>CAJUBG010000069.1 GCA_910584575.1 uncultured Dorea sp. | reverse complement strand
GGCTGCTTTAGCAGCACATCGAACCTACCGGCTTTAGCCGGTAGTGGTTCAGTTTCTGAAGGATCAGTATACGATAATATCTGGAACGCATGACTATCTATTGGATACGGATGAGGAATACCGTTATTTATATACACACTTTGAGGAAGTAGAAAAATACCCCCATTTTAAATGGGGGCGCTGATTTGTCGTATTGATAAAATGGAATAAAAGATTGAAACAGATATTTTACAACCGATTCATCTCCTCAATCATATCCAAAAGCTCTTTTTTCCCGCACATCCCATACGACACAACATTACGAAGGGGCATGGACGCAACCATGGCGTTATTCATCTCATCACTAATCGCAACATCTCCATCCTCCTTATCCTGAGAAGTAGACGCCCCGAATATCTCCTCCAACTGCTTCTTAAAATCTGCCGCATATCCTGCGGTACGCTCATCAGCAAGCAATTCCCCAAGAGTCGTATTCATATGCACTTTGAGAGGAAGCGTCTTCTGCGTCGTCAAATGCACCTTCTCAGACAGCCGCATATCACGGGAGGAGGCGCCAATCAATATCTCATAATCACCGGAAGCAGCGTACCAGTCTTTGATTCCCGTGTGATACCATGCGAAACTCCTGTAATCCAGAACAAAACTTACTATCTTTGTCTCGCCAGGCTTTAAGGATACCTTCTCATACCCCTTCAATTCCCGAAGGGGACGGCGGGCGGCGCCGGTCAGGTCGCTTATGTATAACTGGACGATTTCTTTCCCCTCTATATCGCCTGTATTTGTCACATCCACAGAAACCGTAACCGTATCATTATCTGCCATTTTGGACCTGTCTAATCGCAGGTTGCTGTACGCAAAACTGGTATAAGAAAGCCCGTACCCAAAGGGAAATGCTACCGGCATTTCTTTGGCGTCATAGTAACGATAACCAACAAAAATCCCCTCCTGGTACGTTACATTTTCCCCGTCTCCAAATGAGAGATAAGAGGGATTGTCAGACAGCTTGTAAGGAATGGTTTCCGCCAGCTTCCCGCATGGACAGCATTTACCGTACAGAATATCTGCCACGGCCTCTCCCACAGCCTGGCCGCCTAAGTATGCCTCCAGAAGCCCTTTTACACGGGAAAGCCAGGGCATTTCCACAGGAGAACCATTATGCAGGACGATAATTGTCTCAGGCTGGACGGCGAGAATTTCGTCAATCAGACGATTCTGGCAGTCAGGCAGACGCATGTGTGCTCGGTCGTATCCCTCAGACTCAAAACTGTCAGGCAGACCTGCGAAAATTACAACCTTATCGGCGGCTTTTGCGGCCTCCAACGCTTCTTTTGCCAGCCCTTCATCGTAAATGTCAGCGTTAGCCGGAAAGCCTTTGGCATAAGTTATATTCGCATTATCGGAAACAGAATCTATGACATTGCTGACACGGAAGCTGTTAATGTGAGAGCTTCCGCCGCCCTGGAAACGAGGTTTTTTGGCAAATTCTCCGATAAATGCAATCTTTTCCGTATCCTTTAAGGGGAGTATGGAATCATTCTTTAAAAGCACCATGGATTCCGCCGCGATTTTTTTTGCCAGCTCATGGTCAGCCTCCAATGTAAATTCCTGGTTCTCGCGGTGCTCTGTGTATTCAAATATAATGTTTAAAATTCGCTCGCAAGCCTCATCAAGTATTGTTTCATCCAGAGAGCCGTCCTTTACTGCGGCGACAATCTCCTTGTCATAGACACCGTTAGAAGACGGCATCTCAAGCTCTAATCCGGCCTTCAGTCCGGCGACACGGTCATTGACTGCGCCCCAGTCTGACATCACATACCCCTTGAAGCCCCAATCGCCGCGCAGAACATCCGTTAAAAGCCATGGATTTTCAGAAGCGAAGGTCCCGTTGAGTTGGTTGTATGAGCACATGACTGTGTAGGGCTGAGATTTCTTAACCGCAGTCTCGAACGCAGGGAAATAGATTTCTCGCAGCGTGCGCTCGTCGGCGTCTGATGAGCAGCTCATACGGTTGTATTCCTGATTATTTGCGGCAAAGTGTTTAATTGAGGTTCCGACATGGTGTTTTTGCACTCCATTGATAAATGCAGCGGCAGTCTCTCCGGCAAGGTAGGGATCTTCTGAATAGTATTCAAAATTGCGCCCGCATAAGGGGGAACGTTTGATGTTGACCGCGGGTCCGAGAACCACAGAGAGATCGTTTGCCTGAGCCTCCTTTCCGATGGCGTCGCCGAATTCATGCATGAGATCGCGATCAAAAGAGCAGGCGCTAAGTACAGCGGGCGGAAAGCATACGGCTTTGATGCTGTCGTTGATTCCCAGATGGTCAGCCGCCTCGTCCTGTTTGCGCAGACCGTGAGGGCCGTCGCTTACCATCACACTTGGGATTCCCAGTCTCTCTATGCCTTTGAGGTGCCAGAAATCAAGACCTGAGCACATTCCGGCTTTTTCCTCCAGGGTCATTTGGCTGATGAGTTCTTTTACGTTTGGCTTCATGGTGAGTGTCTCCTTTTCGTTATTATTCTTAACATTTAATTTACCAGTTGTGTGCAGGAATATATAGTAATATCTTGTGAAAAATGTTAAAATCTTGTTATAAAATATTTAATTATAAAGATTAAGAGTGACAATCGGAATATGGAGTGGGAGGACTGGGATGAGGAAAGAAAAGGAGTTTTTGGAAGCGTACAGGGGATACAGTATATTTGAGAGGAGGGAACTGGCGCAGCCCCATATGTCATACGCATATGAAAAAGAAAAATATCGGGTGATTCGTGAAGGGCGGGTTGACCTTATGGATTCTGTGACTCGGCTTCCTCCGGACGGAACGGAAGGCATACTGTCAAGGGATGCACTCCGCAACCAGAAGAATATGCTGATTGCCGCTATCACAATATTTACCCGTTCTGCCATGGATGGGGGGCTTCCGGAGGAAATAGCATATGCCATGAGCGACAGTTATATTTTGAAGGGGGAGGAGTGTACTTCGATTGAGGAGTTGGATGGACTTAGTAACCAGGCGTTCAGGGAATATACCTGTGCGGTTGCCGCAAGGAAGAAGCAGGGATATAGTTGTAAGATAGAGGCGGCATTGCATTATATTACTATTCATCTGCATGAGAAGGTTACGCTGGAGGCTGTGGCGGAGGCTGTGGGATTAAGCTCTTGCCATTTGTCGCGGGTTTTTAAGAAAGAGGTGGGGGTGTCTATGGTTGAGTATGTACAGAAGGAGAGGGTGGAGGCGGCGAAGCATATGCTTACCCATTCAGATGAGACGCTGTCCGCTATCAGCCAGTATCTATACTTTTCGACGCAGAGTTATTTTATCAGGATATTTAAAAAATATACGGGGATGACGCCAGGGCAGTATAGGAAGGGGTATGGAAAGTCAATCCCTTAATGTTCAAATTACACATAACAAAATATTTGACGTATATGGAATAATATGCTATAATTTCTATGTTGCTCACCGATACCTGGCAACAGGGAGGAGGTGTCAGCGTTGGAGATTTTCATTTCTTTCTTAATCACTGTTACGGCTGGTGTGGCTTGCCACTACATCATCAAATGGTTAGACAGTGACGGCAAGAGCAACAAATAGCCTAGTGGGCGCTTGGCCACTATAAAAGAAAAGAAGAATCCCCAAACTGTACGGCATTACAGTTTGGGGATTCGATTCTTTGTCAACGTGGACTTTTCATTTCTTTTGCCTACTGGCATTATAGCATATGCAGAAATCATTTTCAATATGCATTTTATCATAAAATCAAATGGAGGTAAAAAGTGAAGCTGAATGAATTAGCAACGATTAAAACCGGATTGGTCATGGCGAGAAAGCAAGCGAAGCAGCCGTGTAACGAAGTGGTCAGGTATAAACAATTAAATCTGCGTTCTATTCATCCTGATGGATATATTGAGAGAACATATGTTGAAGACTTTGGCGCAAAAGAAACACTTCCGGCAGAGTATTTAACCCAATCAGGAGATATTGTGGTAAGGCTTACAACGCCGTATACGGCTGTATTGATTGATGAAGAATGGAAAGGAGTTGTGGTTCCGTCTCATTTTGTGATTATACGTCCTGACAATCGGTTACTGCCAGAATATTTGTATTGGCTGTTGAATACGAAAAAGATACGGGAAAAGCTTACGCAGAATGTCAGCAGTATTATGATAGGAACAATAAAGCCTAAGTCATACGCATGCCTTGATATAGAGATACTTAGCTTGGAACAGCAGCAAAGAATTGCGAGGCTGAATCTGTTAGCGAAAAAAGAGTTGGATTTGTTAGAGCGTTTAAAGGAACAGAAGAAGTTATATTATGAGACTGCAATTGATAGAATTCAGAGAGAGATGAGGGATAAAGAATATGAAAAAGACGACAAAGAGTGATATTGAGACTGTGTTATGGAAAGCCTGCGATAGTTTCAGGGGGAAGATTGACAGCTCTAGGTATAAAGATTACGTCCTTTCTATGCTTTTTGTTAAATATTTAAGCGACGTTTGTATAGAGACAAAAGAGAAATACATGAAGCAGTATGCGGGTGATGAGCGCAGAGTGAAAAGAGCGATGGGGAGAGAACCGTTTACTTTGGATGAAGACGCAACATTTTATTATCTGTATGAGAATCGTAACGACTCAGAGATTGGACAGAAGATTAATATTGCGTTGAATAGCATTGAAGAACACAATAGTGGGAAATTAAGGAATGTATTTCGTGCGATTGATTTTAATTCGCCGGTGGATTTTGGTGAAAAAAAGGAGAAGAATGGAATTCTTAAGAATTTACTGACTGATTTCCATACGCTGGATTTGCGTCCTTCGGTATTGGAGAGTAATGATATCATAGGCGATGCTTATGAATACATGATTGCGAATTTTGCGTCTGACGCCGGAAAAAAGGGCGGTGAATTTTTTACGCCAAGCCAGGTATCGAAGTTGGTTGCGAGGCTGGCAGAGCCTAAAGTGAATGACCGGATTTATGATCCGACCTGTGGAAGCGGCGGATTATTGTTGAAAGCGTATGCGCAGGCTGATACGAAAAAGGTTGCAATCTACGGACAGGAAAAGAATATGCAGACGTGGGCGTTATGCAGTATGAATATGTTTTTACATGGAATTGACGATGCAAGAATCTGGCAGGGAGATACTTTATCGAACCCACAGAATTTAGAGGACGATAAATTAATGACGTTCCAGGTAGTAGTTGCGAATCCGCCGTTCAGTCTCGATAAATGGGACAGTGGATTTCTTCCGGATGCTACGGATGAGAAAAAGAAGCCTAAGATGTCGGCTGAACTTGACATGTATCACCGTTTTGACTGGGGAGTACCGCCGTCAAGTAAGGGAGATTATGCCTTTGTCCTCCATATGCTGAATTGTCTTGACGCCAAGAACGGAAGGATGGCGGTTGTTCTGCCTCACGGGGTTCTGTTCAGAGGGGCGTCAGAAGGAAGGATTCGGCAGCAGATTGTGGATTCTAATTTGTTAGACGCGGTAATCGGGCTGCCTGCGAATTTGTTTTACGGGACATCAATTCCGGCGTGCATCCTTGTGTTTAAGAAGAATCGGAACCGACGGGAGGTGTTGTTTATAGATGCCAGCGGTGAGGGGCATTTTGAAAAAGGAAAGAATCAGAATGTTTTGCGGGATGAAGATATTGATGCGATTGCTTCTGCCTATAAGGCATATGAGACAAAAGATAAGTATTCTTATGTTGCTTCATATGATGAGATGAAAGAGAATGAGTACAATCTGAATATCCCTCGTTATGTAGATACGTTTGAAGATGAGGAGATGGTGGATATTGAGGATGTGCGCGCAAATATTGCGAGTATTGAGAGGGAATTAAAAGAAGTGCAGGCGCAGATGGATGTGTATTTAAAGGAGTTGGGGTTATGAGTGATAAGATGATGGAATATCAGGAGGCTGTATTTGAGAATATTAAGCATGTGAATGAGTATGGACAAGAGTTCTGGTATTCGAGAGAGCTTCAAAAGGCTTTGGAGTATATAGAATTTAATAAGTTTTTACCTGTCATTAAGAAAGCTATGAAAGCATGTGAACAGAGTGGGAATAATGTTGAAGACCATTTCGCCCAGGTGAGCGAGATGGTCAGAATAGGAAGTGAAAGCCAGAAGATACTTGACCATATGGGGAGTACAGAGCTTGCGGCGAATCTATTCCGTGCCACGCAGACAGATGAAAAGCTGAGACGCGAACGTGTAATCGGAAAAGAGTCGGCGGGAGAAGTGCATTACGAAGTAGGGAAGAAAGTCAGACAGACGATTGCGGAACTTGGCGGAACCATGCCAGAGGATTTGCCGACGCCAAGAAAGAGTATCAAGCAGATTGAGAGAGAGGAAGCCAAGAGAGTGGAAAAAGCGTAGAACGGCGGTGAGAGCGAGTGCGAGAAGACATAAGAGAACGGATTGAGATGATAAAGAGAGGGGAGGTTCCAAAAGGGTATAAGAAAACTAAGTTAGGTATTATTCCCAATGATTGGGAGGTGGTGCAGATTAAAGATTGCTTAGAACGTGTGGATAATCCTGTAAATGTTGAAGCGGAGAGGAAATATATACAGATAGGAATTCGTTCACATGGGAGAGGATTATTTTATAAAGAAGAAGTTACCGGTAAAGAGTTAGGGAATAAAAAAGTCTATTGGATAGAGCCAAATTGCTTTATTGTAAATATAGTTTTTGCATGGGAACAAGCAATTGGGAAAACTACAGAGGATGAAGCTGGAATGATTGCTTCGCACAGATTCCCAATGTATAGACCGATTGGAAATAGAATATTGGTAGACTATCTTATACAATATTTTATGACGTCTATGGGAGAGAGGATACTAAAAGATGCTTCTCCAGGAGGCGCCGGAAGAAACAAAACATTAGGACAAGATAGGTTTATGAAAAGTTATATTGTTTGTCCGCCTTACAATGAACAAGGTCGTATTGCAGAAATATTGATTAAGTATAATAATTTGTTTTTTAAACAGGATGAGTTAATAAAGGTAAAGCAGAGACAAAAGAAGTGGTTTATGCAGAATTTGCTTACAGCAAAAAAACATTTGTCAGGATTTAAAGCTAAGTGGGAAGAAACTAATCTTACTGATTTTTTGGCAGAAGTTAATCAAAAATCAGTAAAAAATAATGAATATCCTGTTTTGACTTCTTCAAGAAAAGGCATTTTTTTTCAAAAAGATTATTTCCAAAAGCAAGTTGCTAGTAAGGAAAACATAGGGTATAAAATAGTAAATAGAGGTGAATTTACATATAGAACAATGAGTGATGACGGAAATTATACGTTTAATATACAGAATATTTGTGAGAAGGGAATAATAAGTCCAGCATATTCTGTTTTTTGTGTCAATGAAAAGATAGCAGTTCCCCAATATGTATATTATATGATGAACAACTTTCCATTTAAAAAGTATATAAAAATATTGCAGCAAGGAGGTACAAGACAATCATTAAAATTTACAAAGTTATGTAATATCAGTATTGCTATTCCTAAATTTGAAGAACAAAAAGCAATCGCCAAAGTCCTGGCTACCGCAGACAAAGAAATCGAATTATTAGAAAAACAATTAGAGCAGATAAAACTAGAGAAAAAAGCCATGATGCAGCTTCTCTTGACAGGAATTGTACGAGTGGTTGAAAAGTAAAAGAACGGTGAGAGAATGAATAAGGATAAATATTTAGAAAAAAACATAAGCAAACATCCGGCAATCGAATTACTGGAAAGACTGGGGTATACCTATATCCCCCCGAAAGACTGTACGCAGCTAAGAGGCAGTACATACCAAGTTCTATTGAAAGGAATCCTCCGCAATCAACTGCGCAGGTTAAACCGTTTTGAATTTGGCGGAGTAGAACAGGAATTTTCATCCGCCAATATCGAGCGTGCCATTGATGAACTGGACGAACCTCTGACGGATGGCCTAATCAAAACCAATGAGAAGATATATGACGCACTTATGCTTGGACGAAGCTACCTTGAGACGGTCGGCGGCGGAAAGGTATTAAGCTTCGATTTAAAATATATTGACTGGGAGAATATAGAGAATAATGTGTTCCATTTGACGGAAGAATTTACTGTCACAAGCAGCGACGGCGAGTACACGGCACGTCCGGATATTGTATTGTTTGTAAATGGTATTCCATTTGCGGTAATCGAATGTAAAGCGCCGGTGAATGATGTAAGCCAAGGCATCGAACAGATGAACCGCAATCAGCAGAAGGATTGTATTCCACAATTATTCAAATATGTGCAGCTTGTCATGTCCACCAATAAGAATTTTGTAAAATATGCGACGGCAGGTACACAGAAGAAATTTTGGAGTGTATGGAAGGAAGAAAACCAGGAGTTTTTAGACAAGAATAAAAAGAAATACATTCAGGATAGAACCCCAACGGTGCAGGATGAGAATATTATCTCTCTTTTTTCAAAAAGACGGTTATTAGAGTTGACAAAATATTTTGTGGTGTATGACGCTAATGTCAAGAAAATATGCAGATATCAGCAGTATTTTGCCATCAAAGAGATTCTGAAAACAATTAGCGCGAATGATAACGAGGGGAATCGTCAAAGCGGAGTAATCTGGCATACACAAGGCTCAGGCAAGTCATTAACAATGGTAATGCTTGCCAAATATATACTGGAGGAAATGGAGGAGTTAGAGCCCAAGGTAGTAATCGTGACTGACCGGAAAGAGCTTGATAAGCAGATTGCCAAGACATTTTCACATACCAGATGCAGGCCGGCGCGCGCCACCTCCGGCAAGAATCTGATTGATATTATTAGGGAAGGGAAGGCAGATATCATAACCACGGTGATTCATAAGTTTAACACGGTTGAAAAAAGCGGATTGAAGGCGCGAAGCAGAGATATTTTTGTGCTCGTAGATGAAAGCCACCGTTCTAATTACGGGGAACTTGCCGCAAAGATGCGTGTTGTATTTCCGAATGCGTGTTATATTGGATTTACGGGAACCCCGCTGATGAAGAAAGAGAAGAATACCTTGACGAAGTTCGGGAAGCCTATTCATAAATATACGCTGATAGACGGTGTAAATGATAAGGCGATTGTCCCCTTAATCTATGAAGGCAGGTTCGTGGAACAGAGGGTAGACGAAGAAAATATTGATTTATGGTTTGAGCAGGCTACAAAGCGGTTAAATGACAAGCAGAAGATTGATTTAAAAAGGAAATGGAGCAGCATGAAGCGGCTTACATCGACAGAAGCCAGAATCAAGCGAATTGCCCTTGACATTAATAATCATTTTGTCACGGGATACCAGGCGACAGGCTTCAAGGCTATGCTTGCGACGAACAGAAAGAGAGACGCCGTGTCATATCTGGAATGTTTTGAACAGTTTGGCGAGCTTAGTTGTGAAGTTTGTATATCGCCGCCGGATATGCGCGAAGGTGTAGACGATATAGAGGACGGAATAGACGACAAGGTTGCTGCTTACTGGAATAGGATGATGAAGCGGTACGGTGACGCCGACTCGTATGAAGATTCCGTCAAAAGCAGGTTCGTGGATGGGGATGTCGATATTCTTATTGTATGCAGTAAACTTTTAACAGGATTTGACGCGCCTTTATGCCAGGTGCTTTATATTGATAAAGAATTAAAGGAACATGGCCTTTTGCAGGCTATCGCAAGGACGAACCGTTTGCATGAAGGGAAAGATTACGGCTTGATTGTGGATTACAGAGGGCTAATTCAAGAATTGGATGACGCGGTGAATATGTACAGCGGCGCAGGCTTAGAGCAGTTTGATGCATGTGACTTGAAGGGGACGATTGTGGATATCATGGGAGTGGTAGCTAACTTGCGCCAGTCTTACTCTCGGTTGGAGAATCTGTTTCTTCCTGTTCATAACAGCAAAGAGCCGGAGGAAATAGAGCTGTTTCTTGCAGATGAAGCCATACGAAATGACTTCTACCATTTGCTTTGTAGTTTTGGAAAAGATTTGGCCGTAGTATTGAATTCCGAGAAGGCGTACCAGGATATGCCGGGCGGGGAACGAACCAGATATCAGGATGCATTCGGCTTCTATTCCAAGATAAGACGCTCTGTGAAGATACGTTATAGTGATGGGGTTGACCATAAAGAATACGAAAAACAGATGCAGAATTTACTGGATACCCATTTATCGGTTGCAGGCTTGAAGCAGATTACAGAGCCGGTGGATATTTTGAATCGGTCAGAATTGGAAAAAGAATTAGAGGAACTGGGAACTTTGCGCGCGAAGGCGGACGCCATCCGTTCAAGAATGTCAAAGAATATTCATGAAAAGTATGAAGAAAATCCGGCATACTATGAGAGCTTTTCCAAACGCATTAAGGAGACTTTAAGACAGTATCAAGAAAAAGTTATAACGGATGCGGAGTATCACTCCAGAATATGTGCGATTATGGAGGATTATACAGCCGGTGTCACGGATATAAAATATCCGGAGAAATTAAAGGATAATCTCCATGCCCAGGCTTTTTATGGTGTAACAGGGGCAATATTATTCGATGAGTTGGATAAAACAGAAAAGTCTGACAGGATGGCGGAGGAGAGCGTATATCGTGGGGGAAAAAAGCAGTCAAAGCAGGAATTGGTTGCGGATCTTGCAATAGAGATTACGGATATCATAGAAAAACATAGTAAGGTGGACTGGACGCACAATACAAGCATCCATTCCAAGATTGACCAGGATATTGACGATTTGTTCTACCGCTATGAATGTATGGGGAGATTAAGTCTGCCGTTTGACATAATTGATAAAGTGATTGAAAATGTTAAGATGACAGCGTTAAGGAGATTTAAAGATTGAAGGAATTTGACTCAGAGATAAGAAGGGTTGTCTGCAAAAGAGGGGCGCTTGAATATTGTCTTACAAGAAAAGATGTGAAGAACATAAATTTGAGAATAAAATCCGATGGCCAGATTTCTGTTTCGGCTAAACCGGAGGTGTCTGTAAAATATATTGATGATTTTGTGTATCGGAAGCAGGAATATATTTATCGAAATCAACACAAATATAGGTTGAATTTGAAAGAACAATCCTCATCTATAAAAAGATATATCAGTGGAGAGAGTGTTGAAATTTTAGGAAAGTGTCTTCGGTTGAAAGTGATAGAAGGGGAGAAGGACGGGGTCTGGACAGACGGAGTTTTTGTGTTTTTATGCGTCAAAGAAAAGGAGGATTTCGGAAGAAGGGAAAAATTGTTTAGTGATTGGATGAAAAAGATGCAGGAGGAAACATTTGGGGAGATTTGCGGCGAGGTATACAAGAGGTTTAAGAAATATGATATTTTATATCCGGAACTAAAAATTAAGGGTATGATGTCGCAGTGGGGGTCTTGCCAGCCGCGAAGGGGAATCATTACGCTTAACAGCAGGCTAATAGAAGCGCCGAGGCATTGTATTGAATATGTTATTCTGCACGAATTTGTGCATTTTATATGTCCGAATCATTCTAAAAAATTTTATGGCTATATGACAATGATGATGCCTGATTGGGAAGATAGAAAAAGTGAGTTGGAGGAGTGCTGGTGAAAAGCAAAGGAGGAAGCATAACAGCCCCTCCATAAAACCCCAGGTTTATACCCACCTTACGAGAAAATATCCTTTTTACAGTACCTCCAGAAGCCCAACCCCACTCCGATTACCGTAAACACCATCCCCACCGCCAGATACTTAACCGCCAGACACCCATCCGCGATAATATCCGCGCTTTCCGTATAACTAAAAGGCGTAACATACTTCAAAAATTTTGCCCCGTCTGTCAGATTCGCAATAATATTAAGAAAGTAGAGAAGCGCCGCCATGCCAAGTCCGATTCCAACCCCGCCCTGGCTTAAGAAAGCTGACATCCCGAAGCATACGCAGGCTACCTCAACCTGAAGGATAAAATAAGCCAGAAATAACAAAACGAGAGGACGCATATCCGGCGATTCTCCAATCCCCCATATAGAGGCCGAAGTTACAGCAATCACAATCACATTCATCAAGAAAATCTGTATCAATACAGCAACAAGCTTCTGCCCCACAATTTCCCGCCGGCTGATTGGATGGGTGAGAAGGAATTCTGCCGTCTGCTCTTTTTCCTCCTTTGCCAGAACCGATATGCCAAGGAGAGCCGCGAAAAAAGCCCCTCCAAGCCCCAGAATATTGCCGCATTCAACGCCGAAGAAGCCCAGGAATTCACCGAAATTAAGCCTGTCCATGCCAAAAGCGGCGGAAAAGCTGCCCATTTCTGCAAACATAGAACTCACATCCCCCATCTGCGTCTCCATCTCCGGATAGATTAGGACACAGAGCGCCAGCATAAACGCAATAACCGCGGTCCATATAATGAGCGTCGTCCGCCCCTGCTTTAGTTCATGTTTGATGAGTGTCATATCAATTCTCCTCCTCATAATAGTGCATGAATATTTCCTCCAAATCCGGCTCAGTAATCGAAACATCTGTCAACGGAAGGGCAGACAGGGTGTTCAGCAATTCGTTCAGATTACCTCCGTACAGAAAACTGACAGAATCTCCGTCCATCTGTACATCCTTTATATGCGGCAGGTCAGGCGGCGTATGAACACCTCCAAGCCGGACTCTTTTCGTATCGGTATGTCCAAGCCTTTCCGTACTGTCCAAAGCAAGCAGACGCCCTTCCCGGATTACGGCGGCGTGTCTGCAATACCGCTGAATCTCTGAGAGAATATGGGAGGATACGAAAATAGTTGCGCCTTCCTGGTTGCGTTCCTCCAGTATGGCATAGAATTCCCGCTGCATCAAAGGGTCAAGCCCGCTGGTGGGTTCATCCAGGATACACAGGTCAGGCATATGCTGAAGGGCGCAGATGATGGAAACCTTCTTGCGGTTGCCGAGAGACAGCTCACGAATCTTCTTATTGACGTCTAATTCCAGGCGTTCGCAGAGTTTTTTTGCCTCTGCGCGGCAATCCCTGTGCCGAAGGTCTGCCGAGAACTTTATTACCTCCTTTACACGCATATTGCGGTAAAAGGAGGCTTCCGAGGGCATGTACCCCACATGGGAGAGGATAGTCTCCTTCTGACAAAGAATATCCATTCCCAGAAGCCTGGCGCTTCCGGACGTAGGCGCAATCAATCCCAGGAGGGTACGGATGGTGGTGCTTTTTCCGGCGCCGTTTGGCCCGATAAAGCCGAAGAAATCACCCTGCTCAACAGTCAGGTTCATATCCAGAATTCCCCGCGATTTGCCATAATATTTTGTAAGTGAAATAGTTTTTAACGCATCCATTTTATTTTAAAGACTCCTTTCTTAGATACACATTTTTCCAGAACAAAAGCATTTCTGAGAAATCCTTCTCAAGCGTTTTTGCATCCAGAACCGCGCTGCGCTGTGCAATCTCCCACAGATAGCCCACGGACATCAGGTAAATCTGCCTGTGCATCATTTCAAGGTCAAGCCCAGGAATGAAATCATCAGGATTAAGCCGAGAAAGGGCGTCCGCCGCCTTCTGGTTAAAATGCTGTCGGTAGCTTTTCTGGATATCTTCATAAACGTTAGAATCCTTCTCATAAAACGCCTTCATGGCAAATGCCGCCATGTCGGGATAAAGGCACATCATTTGAATCTTTGCGTACATTCCTCTCTCCATCATTTCAAATAAATCCGTAGATTCATAACAATGGTTCAGGGCGAGATGTTCGCAGGTGATATCCGCCGCTTTGTTCCACAGGAACAGATACAACTCCTTCTTGTTTTGAAAGTAATGAAAGAGAAGGGATTTGCTGATTCCGGCCTCATCCGCAATCTCCTGCATGGGGCTTTTGCGGTAGGAATTCTGTGAAAATACACGGAAGCCGGCGTTGATGATCCGCTGCTGCTTTTCGGGCGGAAGGGTATAAAATCTCTCGTTCATAGTGATACCTCGCTGACTGAAACGGTCAATAGGTTATCTCTTATTATACTCCGTTGACCATTTTTGGGAAGACTGTTTCATGAAGAATTCAAATAGAGTATACTTTGTCCATTGAGGCGTGTTATAATCACACATAGAAGGGAGGCGGAGTCTCATGAAAGTCATTTATGAGATTATGCATGGAGAAAAGGCAGTTGCGCAGATTGATACCCAAGGGCATTGCAGGATATTGGACGATAGCTTCATGCCGTATAACCTATATCTGGAAGAAAATGACGAAGATATCGATACACTGGTCAATAATGTGACGAATTTTAACTACTGGTGCGCTTCCAGAGTCCTGACGCTGGACAGGCAGTATGCCAAAGAGATATTGAACAGTATTGGCGCCAGCCAGGCAGTAACAGACAGGGATAGGGCAAAGCTTGCATTGTCTTACCGCTGTGTATCGCTTACAGATATTTATTGGGTGAGGGAACAGGAAGAAAAAATCAGTTTTCAGGACGTCAACCTCTATGACAATCATTTGGACAACAGTTTTGTGTCTATATCGCTTCGAGGAAAACAGATTACTGTCCAGAACCATAAGCTTGCCCAGGATTTGTCCACAAACGGCTGCTTCCCCAAGGCTTGGGTGAGGACAGAAACGGGCTTTAGGCTTCTAAAAGACGGCGGAAAGGATGCCGTGGAAAGAGAGCTTCTTGCAAGCCGTATCTGCCAGTGCTTCCAGTGCAGACAGGTGACGTATACCCAGGGAAGTTATGACGGGGAGAAGGTGTCGGTCAGCGAGATTATGACGTCAAAGGAATACTCGATTGTGTCAAGAGAGGCATTTGAAATCTATGCCGTAAACCACGATATCGACGTCCCCTCCTATATTCTTAAGCTGGATGCATATGCATACTATATGATGAATATTCTGGATTATTTGACAGGGAATACGGACCGCCACTGGGGAAACTGGGGATTTCTGGTGGATAACCGAAGCAATGAACCAGTAAGTCTCCATCCGCTTATGGATTTTAACCAGACATTTCGGGAATATGATACGTTGGAGGGCGCCAGATGCCAGACAGTATGGCCAAGGCTTCTTACCCAGAAGGAGGCGGCGGCTGAGGCAGTCAGGGAAATCGGGTTAAACCAGCTTCGGGGAATAGACGCCGCATGGTTTTCTGGCAGAGAGCAGGAATATGAGATGTTCAGAAGGAGGCTGGATTTTTTGAACTAAATTGCATATTTCTTCCCCAAATCAGAGCCAAGAATTGGTATATTTTCTTCTTGAATAAAACGAAAGATTTGACTATAATATTTTGGTTAATTGATAAATCTTTCACAGGAATATTTTCGGCAGATTTTTCCGAGAATATGTAAAGAGGATAGGGGGATATTATGTTGAAAAAATGTATTGCTTACTCTGTGAGCCTCCTTGCCATTCTGGCTTTGAACTCGCTGACCGTATTTGCCGCACAGGAGACGGCGGCGAAGCCCATACCGGTGTGGATGTGTATTCCATTTGCCGGACTTTTGTTCTGTATCGCGGTACTTCCGTTGGTGAAGGCAGAATGGTGGGAATCCCATCAAGCCTTGGCAGTAGCAGGCTGGTCGCTTCTTTTTATTCTGCCCTTTGGTTTTCTTTTTGGGGCGGGGGCTGCGTTGGAAACGGTGCTTGAATGTCTGGTAAATGATTATCTTACATTTATTGTACTGCTATTCGGCCTGTTCTGTGTAGCCGGAAATATAACCATGGAGGGAGACCTGGCAGGTTCTCCGAGGGTAAATATCATCCTGCTGACCATAGGAACCCTGCTTTCAAGCTGGATTGGGACGACGGGTGCAAGTATGCTGATGGTTCGTCCGGTCATTAAGATGAACGCATGGCGGAGGAACCGGTCTCATATCCTGGTGTTCTTTATCTTCCTGGTATCCAATATTGGAGGCTGTCTAACGCCTATCGGAGACCCGCCGCTTTTGATGGGCTTCTCAAGAGGGGTGCCCTTCTTCTGGAGTCTGCATCTGTTTCCGATTATGCTGTTTAACATGGTTGTGCTTTTATTCGTATTCTACTGGATTGACCGGAAACGATACTGTCGGGATATGGCGAGAGGAAGAAAACCGGATATCAGCAAGCCGGGAACAAAGATTCAGCTTCGGGGACTCCATAACCTGATTTTTCTGGCAATGATTGTTGCGGCGGTGGTCTTAAGCGGAATCCTGCCGGATCAGCCAATGTTTCAGGATGCAGAAGGAAATGTGAGGGGAATCCACATTTTCGGAGAAGTGGTCTTAAGTTTTCCGGCAATTATAGAGATTTTGATTATCCTCCTTGCCGCGTTCCTTTCATTCCGCACCACAGATCCGGTTATCCGGAAGAAGAACCATTTCACCTGGGGTGCAATCCAGGAGGTAGGGACCTTATTTATCGGAATCTTTATCACTATGCAGCCGGCGCTGGCCATATTGAAGGGAATGGGCGCTGACTTAGGAATCACAGAGCCTTATCAGATGTTCTGGACCACAGGAGTGCTCTCAAGCTTCCTTGACAATACGCCGACCTATCTGGTGTTTTTGACAACAGCGGGGGCAATCGGGTTTACGGATGGGCTTGCCACTACATTGGGAATGGTTCCCGTCAAGGTATTGACGGCGATTTCCTGCGGCGCTGTGTTCATGGGCGCCAATACGTATATCGGAAATGCGCCGAACTTCATGGTAAAGGCGATTGCGGACGAAAACGGTATCCATATGCCGTCGTTTTTCCGGTATATCGGGTGGTCGCTGACGGTTCTTGTACCGGTATTTCTGCTGGATACATTCATATTTTTCAGATAAGGAGGGGACGTTTTCATGGCAAATGAAGAAAAGGATTTAAGAGGGCTTGCCGGACGTATCTATGACCTGGATGAAGAAGTATATCGAGAATTAGGCTCCTCCCTTGGACGTGTGTTCAATGGAAAGAGGGAGGATTGTATAGAGGAAACTGTCCGGATGATGCAGGAGAGGAACGAGGCTCATATTTTGAGAAATGAGCTTGCGCTGATTAGCAATATGGCAAGGACGATCCCTGAGCAGGAAAGTAAGCGCCGGATTATGGCAAAATATGATGAGATTTTGAAGGCGGTAACCGAGCTCCCCGCCAGTTTTATCAAAGGGGATATTCTGGATACGAAGATAGCCCAGTTAAATACATTGAATCTCCAATCCCGTTTTTCTGACAGCGATCATCTGATTATCTGTATCGGGCGCACCTACGGCTGCGGCGGCAGCGAGATTGGGTTTACCCTGGCGGATACCTTGAAGATTAATTACTATGACGTAGAGATATTTGACGAAGTGCTAAAGCGTCTTGAGGCAGAGAAAAGTACGGTGCATGACAAAGGCGGTTATCCTTACAAGAAGGGCGGCAGGGATAATCGGCAGTATCTCAATGAGATACCTGCGTTCGCACCTGCACCCAAATCAACTTTAAAAGAAAAGCTTCGTGAATTTAACCGGTATCATGGCCTGCCTAAAAAGGATGCGGTATTCTTTAATCAGAGCGACCTTTTGTGTGATATGGCGAAAAAAGAAGATTTCGTTGTGATGGGCAGGTGCGCGGATGCAATCCTGACCAACAACCGAATCCCTCATATCAGTATATTTATTACAGCGCCGTTAGAGCAGAGGATACACAGGGTAATGGAGGTCAGGAAGGTGGAGAATGAAAAGAAAGCGCGGCATCTCCTGACACGTCTTGACAAAGCGCACATCAAGTATTATAAGTATTACACAGGGCGCAACTGGGGAAAGGCAAGGAACTATGATCTTTGTATCAACAGCGCAAGCTATGGAATCCAAGGCTCGGTTGATTTGATTATGCGGATGATCAGCCAGGAGAAATAATATTTTGTTTTCCTTGAAATTCTATGATACAGGCGGTACAATGGATAGTACGAATGTGTTTATAGAAGGAGATTCAGAGTGTGAAGACTAATTCAAGGAGTACATCGCCAATTGGAGTCTTTGATTCCGGTGTGGGCGGGCTGACGGTTGCAAGAGAGATCATGCGTCAGCTTCCC
>CAJUBG010000068.1 GCA_910584575.1 uncultured Dorea sp. | reverse complement strand
AGGACGGAATGGAGACAATTCGGAAATATGGAATCGCATGCTGGAAGAAGAAATGTAAAGTGATTGTAAATAGGTTTATAGAAGAGAACGAGGGGCTTTAGAAGCCCTTCGTTCTC
Source organism: uncultured Dorea sp. (assembly GCA_910584575.1). GTDB lineage: Bacteria > Bacillota > Clostridia > Lachnospirales > Lachnospiraceae > Sporofaciens. Next base: position 18,345 of record CAJUBG010000068.1, on the reverse strand, counting down.
GAAAATGGCAGTATTTTAATCCTTTAGCCGGAATGCTCCTACCAGATCTTTCATAAGCTGCGACTGATTGGATAATTCCTGGCTGGCCGCCGCACTTTCTTCAGCAGTTGCAGAATTGGTTTGTACAACGCTGGAAATCTGGTCAATACCCATTGTTATCTGAGCGATTGCCTCAGCCTGATTGCCGCTTGCCTCGGAAATCTGGCTGATGATGCCGGCAACCTCCTCGACTCCTTTTACCGTATTCAGTAATGAAGCGGCAGTCTCATCGGCAATCAAGGTTCCGTTTTCCACGGCTCTTAATGAATTCTCAATGAGAGCAGATGTATTCTTGGACGCTTCCGCGCTCTTGCCTGCCAGATTGCGGACTTCGTCAGCCACAACCGCGAAGCCTTTTCCGGCATCGCCGGCGCGCGCCGCTTCTACGGCGGCATTCAGGGCAAGAATATTAGTCTGGAAAGCGATATCCTCGATGGTTTTTATAATCTTGCCAATCTCATCCGAGCAGGCGCTTATATTGTTCATTGCCTGAATCATTTCCTGCATCTTCTGGTTGCTTTTTTGCATCTCGTTTCCTACATTGCCTGCCATATCGTTAGCCTTATGGGCATATTCGGCATTCTGCTGTACCTTCATCGAAATCTCGTTAATGGAGGCAGAGAGCTCCTCGACAGAGCTTGCCTGCTCAGTAGCGCCCTGAGAGAGCGCCTGCGCCCCGCCCGACACCTGGTTGGAACCGCTTGCAACCTGTGCTGAGCTCTGGCTGATCTGTAAGATGGTCTGGTTGAGCTTATCGGCAATCATGCGGAAGGAAACCAAAAGAGGTTTAAAGCCTCCGATATATTCATCTTCGCAGATGGAATCCACGGTAAAATCGCCGGAAGCCATGCGGGCAAGGAATTTATTTTCATCATCAATAATGACCTGAAGTTTGCGTATCAGTTCGCGCATCTGTTTAGAGAGAATCCCCAATTCATCCTTTGAGGTATAGGATATCTCTACATCCAGATCGCCCTGTGCCATTCTGGAGGCGGCGCTCTCGATTTCGAGGATTGGATATTTGATTCCGCGAATGATTATAACAAAGAAGTAGGTGCCAATCAGGTATATGATGACCATGACGCCAATTTGGAGGATAATTGCGTCTCTATATAGATTTTCGCTTGAGTCGGTTTCCTCCTGGCTTCCTTCTTCCGTATAATTGATGATTTCATCAAGAGCACTGTTCAGGGATATGTAGAGGTCTATACATTCACCCTCTAAGATTGCGCGGGCGCCGTCTATGTCGCCCTGTTTTGCCAGTGTCATAAGCCTGTCGTCGGCTTCGCTGTACTGAGTCCAAAATTCAAAGGCTGTATCGTATAATGCCTTTTCTTCTCCGGTAGTTAGCTCTTTGTATTTGGCAAAAAGTGCATCCATTTCGCCCTTTTCTTTTTCTACATATTGAAGGCTTGTTTCCGTTACTTTGTCGGAAAGGGCTGTGAGATACCTTAATTCATTAAGACGGATGTTGGAGAGTGTACCAGTCATATCCCGCGCTGTGTCTATGCGGGGAAGCCATCCTGTTGAGATGTTGTCAGTCCTGTGGTTTAATACGCCCATTAAGTAGAATGAGATGCCCCCGATAATGAGCATACCGCTTAGCGCAACTCCAATGAGAATATAGAGCTTCAGACTGATTTTGAGATTTTTAATACGTGACGCCATGTAGTATTTTCTCCTTTCGTTTCCACAATCTTTTATTGCATTATATACATGAGCAATACTCCGAAAATAATATCGGCATTATATTGGAAAAAGATAAGAAGCAATTTATATGCTTTTGGCTGTACAAACTGTGGAAAATTGAGTATATTATAGGTATTGGGACAACGGAGTATTTGACAGTTTGAAATGAGAAGGAGAGTTTTATATGACGTCACCCTTAAAATTACCTGTGGGGATGCAGAAGCAATAGAGAAACAGTTTTCGGCTTATTTGAAGAAAACGATCAGTATAAGGTGATTGGGATGTCAGTTCTAATGCGGAGTCAGGGACAGTGTACAGTGTACAGTGATATCCTTGTGGAGACAGAGGATGAGAAGGGGATTGGCATCGTGATAGAAATAAAGTATGCAGAGGATGGAGATCTGAGAGCTGGCTGTCAGGAGGCTTTGAGACAGATTCAGGACAGGGAATATGAGGCAAGGCTTGTGGAGGATGGGATGGAGACGATTATCAAGTACGGAATTGCCTGCTGGAAGAAGAAATGTAAGGTTGAAATGGCATAAGATGGATGGGATATCAAGATATCATTTGCACAGAAAGCGAGGAACAAAGACAATGAGAAAAACACAGAATTTTCAATGGAACACTATTTCACTAGGCACCTGCTATTACCCGGAGCACTGGGATAAAAGTTTGTGGGCAGAGGACCTTGAACGGATGAAGGCCGTTGGTATCAGGACAATCCGAATCGGTGAATTTGCGTGGAGTAAGGTAGAGCCAAGGGAAGGCGAATTCACCTATGAATTCTTCGACGGTTTTTTGGAGGTGGCATGCAAAGCGGGTATGAAGGTAATTTTCGGAACTCCGACTGCAACCCCTCCGGCATGGTTGACTGAGAAATATCCGGAGGTGCTTAACTGCCGGATGGACGGGGTCAAATACCGTCACGGTATGCGCAGGCACTATAATTATAATTCACAGGTATACCAGAAGTTAAGCGCGCGGATTGTGGAGAAATTTGCAGGGCATTATGCAACCCATCCAAGCGTCATCGGTTGGCAGATTGACAACGAGATTAACTGCGAGGTGGATGTTTTCTATTCAGAGAGCGACACCACAGCGTTTCGTGAATATTTGAAGAAAAAATACGGAACCCTTGAGAAGCTGAACCAAGAGCTTGGGATGGTTTTCTGGAATCAGGAATATACGGAATGGGACGAGGTCTATGTTCCGCGCACGACGATTCACGATTCATCCAATCCCCATCTGACTCTTGAGTATTACAGGTTTGTGTCCGAGAGCGCCATTTCTTTTTGCAGGATGCAGAGTGACATTATCAGGAAGTATGCAAAGCCAGGAGATTTTATTACCACAAACGGTATGTTTAACCACCTTGACAATCACAGGATGATGGATGAGGCGTTAGATGTGTATACCTATGATTCTTATCCCAACTTTGCCTATTGCCTTGAGGAAGACCCCGTACATAGCAAGGGATTGAACGACAGGAAGTGGAGTAACCATCTGTCAAGGGTTCGCTCTGTCTGTCCGCATTTTGGGATTATGGAGCAGCAGTCAGGGGCAAATGGATGGAATACCCGAATGGAGGCGCCTGCGCCGAAGCCAGGGCAGATTACGCTTTGGGCCATGCAGAGTATTGCCCACGGGGCGGATTTTGTCAGCTTCTTCCGTTGGCGCACCTGTACAATCGGAACGGAGATTTACTGGCACGGGATTCTGGATTATGACAATCGGGACAATCGGAAGCTTCGGGAGATTGCCAGGCTTAACGAGACCGTTCAGAAGGTTAAGGAACTGGCAGGTGCCGGATACCTGGCAAGCTTTGGTGTTCTGGAGGATTACGATAATCTCTGGGATGCGGATGTGGATGTATGGCACAGACGGGTGGAGAAGGCGAGCAAGAAGGAGATTTTTGCGGCGTCCCAGTTGAGCCATACGCCGATGGACTATGTAGCCTTGTCGGATGACACAGAGTATGAGGAATTGAAGAAATATCCGGTTTTGTTCTACCCTCATGGGGTGATTTTGACCGAGAGAAGGGCGGCACTTTTGAAAATGTATGTGGAGAAGGGAGGCTGTCTCATTGTCGGTGCGCGTACCGGACAGAAGGAAAACCATGGACGGTGCGTGATGACGCCGATGCCGGGGCTTCTTACAGAGCTGACAGGGACGGCAGTAGAGGAATTTACCTTTGTAGGGGCTGTGGATGGAAAAGTGTGTATGGACTGGGAAGGGGCTAGGCTGGATACGGGTATATTTAACGATATCCTTGAAAATGTAGATGAGGATGTGAAGGTGCTTGCCCGATATGCCGCCAACTATTATGAAGGAAAGCCGGCGCTTACAGAACGGACAGTAGGAGAGGGAAGAATTCTTCATTTCGGCGGGACATTTACCAGAGAGAATGTGGCGGCTATGCTTCGGTATACGGGGATTTTAAGTCCTTACAATGACCAGATAGAGCTTCCAAACGAGTGCGAATTGTGCGTCAGGGAAAAGGAGGAAAAGAAGTATTTCTTTGTTCTGAACTATTCGGCAAATGAGCAGACCGTTGTTCTTAAGAAAGAAATGACGGATATGGCTTCTGAAGCCAGAGTAGTTGGAAAGATGAGGTTAAAAGGATACGGGGTCGCTGTGCTTAGACTTTAGGGAGAGATTCATATTGAAGATTTTACTTGTAGAGGATGATGAGACGATTTCCTTTGGCATTCGTTTGGCCCTGGTCAGAAAAGGCTATGAGGTAGCCTGCTGTTCTGGAATGGAAGAAGGAAGAAGCATGTTCTCACCGGAATTTCACCTTGTTCTTTTGGATTTAAATCTGCCGGACGGAAGCGGATATGATTTTTGCAGGTGGTTGAAGGAAAGGTGCAATACGCCGGTCATTTTTCTGACGGTAAGGGACGACGTAAAGGATATTACCCGCGGGCTGGATATGGGTGCAGATGATTATATCACGAAGCCGTTTCATATTGCTGTGTTGGAATCCAGGATACAGGCAGTTCTAAGGAGAGTTTTTGGGGAAAATGCTGACATGGCCTCTGAAAATATGTCAGCTTCCCATGTGCTTGTCTGCGGCAATATTCGGTTGGACAAGAAAAGGATGCAGGTATCTGTTGAGGAGAAGGCGGTCACGCTTACCAGCCTTGAGTACCGGCTTCTTCTAATGCTGATGGAGAATAAGGGGTGTATCCTGCCCCGAAGCCGGATTCTTGATAAGCTGTGGGATGCAGACCGGAATTTCGTGAATGATAATACATTAACAGTCGCTATGAAACGTCTGCGGGAGAAATTATACCATACCACATGTATTGCGACGGTCAGGGGAATCGGCTACCGTATGGAGGAAAAGGAATGAACACAGGAAGAAAAGCGGCAAGAAATTTCCTGTTCTGGCTGCTTCTGGGACTGGCCGCCGGAGTTTTTCTGGCGGCTGTCTTAAGTTACCATGAGTATCAGGCCGTGGCGGATATTACAGGAGATGTTTTGCAGTCGGCTTCACTGGCAGAGGGATTGAAGAATAGTTATGCTTTTCAGTCATTTTCTTTGGAAATGAATACGGAAGGAAGTAAATATTTGGCGGCCTATGGTTATCGCCCTATGAGAAACTGGGGCGCATATCTTCCTTTTACTGCCGGCATCAATGTCTTGCTGTTTCAACTGGCTGGATTGTGTACTTTCAGAGTACGATACAGGGAGGATTTGCAGACGAAGAAACGGATTCGGGAGTTGACAGAATATCTCAGGGCTGTGAATTCGGGAGAAGGCGCTGTGCTTTGCCGCCGCGAGGATGATTTTTCCCATCTTGAGGATGAGATGTATAAAACCGTGACAGAATTACAGAGCGCCAAGGAAGCGGCAGTAAAGAACCACGAGGTTCTGGCAGAACGGATTGCGGACATTGCTCATCAATTAAAGACGCCTCTGACTTCTATGTCATTGATGACAGAGCTTTTGGAGGAATATCAGACTATTGAGACAGAAGACTATTACAGCCGGTTATCCAATCAGATTGAACGGCTGAAAAATCTGGTGACAGGGCTTTTGGCACTGGCAAAGCTGGATTCCCACGGCGTTGTATTTCAGGTGGAGAGGGTTGAGATGCCAGAGCTTTTGGAAGCGGTCTCAGAGCTGCTCAGGGAAATCATGACAGAGCGAGGGATTACGTTTGCTGCGGAAGAAAGCAAGGGAGAATGCTTCATATATGCGGATCGTCAGTGGACGGAGGAGGCGGTTATGAATATCCTGAAAAACTGTATCGAGCATACGCCGGATGGAGGCCGGATTGTGGCTTCATATAGCCAAAATCCAATCTATACGGAGTTACGGGTTGAAGATGGGGGAAGCGGGTTTCATGCAAAAGAGCTTCCCCATATATTTGAACGTTTTTATCGAGGGGAAGGCGCGGCGAAGGACAATGCGGGAATCGGGCTGGCGCTTGCGAAGGCGGTGTTAGAACAGCAGAATGGGCAGATATGCGCGGAAAATACGGCGGATGGACATGCAGGGTTTCGGATAAAGTGGTATTTCTAGTGAGGCATTCTTATGGAATTACTGTTATCTTTTTATGTCGCCGTTATGGCTGGTGTAGCTTGCCACTACATCATCAAATGGTTAGACGGCGGCGATTAGCCGGTAACTAGCCTGTAGATGCCTGACTACATAAAACAGGAAGAAAACCCCAGAGGTTGCGACTCTGGGGTTTTCGACTTGTATCACTCGGATACTGTTATCTTTTTGCCTACAGGCATTATAGCATATGTAGATGTCTGTTGCAATATTAGGAACAACTAAAAAATAATATATGGTAGGTAATCATATGAAAATTTTATATGGAACAACCAATAAAGCGAAATTACAAGCTATGCGCAATGCCGTAGAGCTTCTTGGAATAGACATTATTGGCTTAGATGATATAGAAGGTGAAATTCCTAAGGTTAAGGAATGTGGTAAAACGCCGTTGGAAAATGCAGAAATCAAAGCAAAGGCATACTATGAAGCATTTAAAATGCCGGTATTTTCTTGTGACAGTGGGCTTTACTTTGATGAGTTGGAGGATGAAGAACAACCAGGTACTTATGTAAGGAGAGTAAATGGCAGGGAGTTGTCAGATGATGAAATGATTGAATATTATTCGTCTTTAGCCAGACGATATGGTGGAAAGATAACTGGTCAATACCAAAATGCCATATATTTCGTATTGGATGAAAATCATTCCTACTCAAGTATGGATAAATCTATCGCCACAGAGCCATTTATACTATCGGCGGTTCCACACCCTAAACGTGTAGAGGGATTTCCTCTTGATTCATTATCTATTGATATTTCGGAAGGTGAGTATTATTATAATCTCGATTTAAAAGATGTAAGTTCTTCTGTTGATGATGGTGTAATAGCCTTCTTTAAAGAAGTTTTATCGCAGATATGTGCGGAAAATACGGTAGATGGACATGTGTGAGGGGGATAAAGTGATATTCGGAACAGCAGTTTAAATGGCTGATGACTTTAAGCATTATTCATGTTATAATTTAGACGGATGAAAAATATAAATGGTTGGTGTTTTAGGGGATATTTTGAATATGCAATGAAAAAGCGGACAGTGACTAATATTTTGGTGGCTGTCCGCTTAATAAATTGGTGAAACAGAAAGTGAATAAAATTATGCAGAAAATATTAATCGTTGAGGACGACAGAGACTTAAACGCATCTCTTAGCTACGCCCTGGAAAAGCAAAAATATTCAGTGGCTTCAGTATTTTCCATCAGCCAGGCGAAGGAAATCTATGCGAAAGAAGCCCCACATTTAGTCTTAATGGATATCAATCTTCCAGACGGGGAAGGCTTTGAATTATGCCGATGGATGAAGTCCCAAAATGACGTACCGGTACTATTCCTGACAGCCCGCGACATGGAGGAGGACGTGCTTTCCGGTTATGACCTGGGGGCAGAGGACTATGTGACAAAACCATTTTCCATGAAAATATTATTAAGAAAAATAGAGGTCATTTTAAAGCGGACTCCCAAAGCCGATTCCATAGGTCATGCCGATTTTGACGATGGTTATCTTAAAATAGAATTAAATAATGCCAAGGTATCCATAAATGGAAAAAAATGCAGCGTTACTCCCACTGAACTGCGGCTTCTGCGGGAATTTATCCGGAATCAGGGGCAGCTTCTTACCTACAATATTCTCTTAGAGCGTCTGTGGGACACTGGCGGCCAGTTCGTGGACAAGCACGCCCTGGCGGTCAATGTCAATCGTTTAAGAGGCAAGCTTGAGGATGAGCAGCACAAATATATTTCAAATGTATACGGGATGGGGTATCAATGGATTGGTTAGGTACAGGTATGGTGATAGTTGCCATAGGGGCGGCTTTTATATCTCTGTGGAGAGTCCGTAAGCTAAAAAGAGAGGTCTTACGCTTCACGGAACAGGTAGAGAGAGGACTTGACGATATCATTTCCGGTAAAGGTTTTCCAGAGGGAGTAGAAAGTGAGAAGGATACGCTCTGGGGGAGATGCAGCGAAAAATTGTGGCGGGTAAACCATATCTGGACAAAGAAGGAAGAAGCGGGCGAAAAGGAAAAGCAGTTGATGAAGGAGTTAATCTCAGACATTTCCCATCAGACCAGGACGCCCATTGCCAATATGCGGCTGTATCTTGAATTCCTGCAGGAGGAAGAACTTTCAGAGAAAGGCAGAGATTTTCTAACCCATCTTGAGGGGCAGACGGAGAAGCTTGAGTTCCTTTTGCAGAGTATGGTCAAAATGTCACGTCTGGAGGCGGGAATCATCCATATCCGTAAGCAGCAGGAAAGGCTATATGAAACCATAGCCAAAGCGGTAGAGGAGGCTGTACCAGCGGCAGCGAGGAAGCAGATTCAGTTGTCGGTGGACTGTCAGGAGGATATTGAGGTAAAGCATGATAAGAAATGGACGGAGGAGGCTGTCTTTAACGTGCTGGATAATGCCGTGAAATATACGAAGCCAGGAGGGCGCGTCCATATTCAGGTTAAATGCCAGGAGGTATTTACGAAAATCAGTGTGAGGGATACAGGAAAGGGAATTATGCCACAGAGGCAGGCAGAGATATTTTCCCGCTTTTACAGAGAGCCGGAGGTACATGACCAGAACGGCATTGGGATTGGGCTGTATCTTACCAGAAAGATTCTAACGCTTCAGGACGGGTACATTGAAGTCCGTTCCCAGGAAGGGGAAGGCGCAGAATTTAATCTCTATCTCCCCAATTCATAAAATCACACTTTTGTGATAATTGTATATTGTGACAGCTTTGTGATATTTGTCTGATATGCTGATTTTATCAATAAGAAAAAGAGGTGTAAGAGATGGAATCATGGATTGTTGAGACTAGAGGCTTGAAGAAATATTACAAATTAGGCGGCAATGTGGTAAAGGCGTTAGACGGCGTGGATTTTCGGGTAAAGGAACAGGAATTCGTGGCTATGATCGGAAAATCCGGAAGCGGAAAGAGTACCCTTCTCCATATGGTAGGAGGCTTAGACGTGCCTTCAAAAGGGGAGGTCTTTGTGGCGGGGAGAAGCCTTTCGGGTCTTACAAAGGATGAGCTTGCCGTTTTCAGACGGCGGAAGGTGGGATTTATCTTCCAGAATTATAATCTTGTACCGGACTTAAATGTATATGAAAATATTGTTCTGCCCACAGAATTGGATGGGAAGAAGGTTGACCATATTTTCGTGGAGGAAATTCTTGAGGTTCTGAAGCTTACGGAAAAAAAGGAGGCGTATCCAGGGAATCTGTCGGGCGGCCAGCAGCAGAGGGCGGCCATTGCGCGGGCGATAGCGTCTAAGCCTGCGATTATCCTTGCCGACGAGCCCACCGGCAATCTGGACACAGCCTCCGGCCATGATGTGATGGGACTTTTGAAGGTTGTGGCGAAGCAGTTTCAGCAGACCATCATTTTGATTACCCACGACCAGGATATCGCTCAGATGGCAGACAGGATTGTATGTATCGAGGATGGAAGGATTCGGAAAGGAAGTGATTTTTATGCTTAGGAATCATAATATGCAGGTCATTTCCCGTATGGCGGCAAGAACGCTTAAGAGCCATAAACGTCGCAGCCTTACTTTGATTCTGGCGGCGCTGTTGTCCTCCTTCATGATTTTCTGTGTGTTTACGGTAGGCGTAACTTATTTTCAAATGCAGAGGCTTCAAAATATCCGTATGAGTGGAGGCGAATTTGACGCGATTATGTACGGCGTCTCAGATGAGCAGAAGAAAAGCTGTGAGGAAAATCCAAATATCCTGAGGGCAGGAGTGAGCGCCATGTCAGGGTATATCTCGGAGACGGAATTTGACGGTACGCCCAATGTGACGCTTATGTGGGCGGATGAAACCTGGTGGAATGAGATTATGTCTCCGGCGCGTAAGTGGGTGAAGGGGCGTTATCCCGTGGAAGAAAATGAAGTCATGGTCACAGAGTATGCTCTGGAAAAATGCGGTTTTAAGGGGCTAAAAACAGGCGACGAATTTACGGCAGTATACGGGGCGAAAGATGTAAAGCAGGAGATGACCTTCCGTATCAGCGGGATTTGGGACGGATATGGGGATAAGAGCGTGTTCTTTGTGTCAGAGAAATTCTATGGGCAGACTGGGCTTCAACCGGCGGACGTTTCCTCTGGGCGTATCTGTGTGCAGTTTAGGCAAAGGATGATTACACAGAAAATGCAGGAGGAGTTTATAGAAGCTATGAATCTGAGAAAACAGCAGAGATTATTTTTTACCGTGGACTCTGCTTTTTCTGTACAGATACTATCAGGGATTGCGGGGCTTGTGCTGGTGACCTGCCTGTGCGCATACCTTTTGATTTATAATATTATGTATCTGGCTGTGGCGGGAAATATACGATATTATGGCTTGCTGCAAACCATCGGGATGACCGGACGGCAGCTTCGTTATCTGGTGGGCCGGCAAATGCTTTTGATTGGCGGAATCGGAATTTTGGGCGGTATCGTGACAGGAAGCGGCGTGTCATTTTTTGTGGTCCCGTCTGTGGTAAAAGCGTTAGGTATTCATATGGGAAAGGGCGGAGAGATTCAGGTGGCGTTTCATCCGATGATCCTTGTGCTGACGGTTTTATTCACAGGGGTTACCATTTTTGTCGCAGGCAGGAAGCCTGGGAAAATGGCGGTGATGTGTTCTCCTATGGAGGCGTTGGGTTATCGCCCTAGCGCGAACCAAAGGGCGCGCGCGGCCAAGTGGAGTCTGCCCGCAAGGCTTCTGGGACGCAGCGGTACAGAGCCGAAAAGAAGAAAGGGAGGCACTCGGCGCGTCAGCTCAAACGGCAGGATTTGGCGCATGGCGAAGGAGTCCATTGCAAAGGATAAGAAAAAAGCAGGGCTTGTTATGCTGTCCCTGGCAGCAGGCATGTCTGTGTTCCTGTGTATGATTACACTTCTCGTCTCTCAGGGGGCAAGGGAGTACAATCCGAATTACAGGGACTTTGATCTGGTGATGAAAAATGATACCATTAAGAAGGAGAAGCAAGAGGAACGGGTTCAGATTTTTGATGGAGAGGTAATGGAGAAGCTTAAGGAAATCCAGGGTATTACGGAGATTGACCCGTTAGTTTATACGGAGATTACAGTGCCATGGGAGGAGGATTTTGCGGATCTATGGATGCGGGAGTTTTATGAGATGTGGATGAACATTCCTTATGAGGAGGATTTGCAGGAATATAAAGATTTTCCGGAGAATTTCGGCTCGTCCCTGGTTGGAATTGGCAAAGAGGATTTTGAGGCGTTGAACGAACTGGCCGAACAGCCTGTGGATGAAGAAGATTTCTTAAGCGGAAAGACTTGCCTGTTATATCGGAATAGCCTGGAATTGAAAAATGATAATGTAGAGGGCAAAAGGGTTACCTGTACGGAGTATGGGAATCGGGAAAATGCGCTTACATTTGAAATCGCCGGACTGGTTGACGGAAATGATTATACGGCGCTGCTTGGCTATCCGCCTACGATCATTGTCAGCAGACAGGTGGTAGAGGAATTCGTGGAGGAACCTTTGATATTTAAAATAGGGCTTCGGTATGAGGAGGATAAGAAAAATGAGGGTATCTTAAGACGTATGGTACAAACCGGCGGATATCAGCCCTCGAAGGCTCATGAAAAGACGGAGGCAGATGTTCTGGCTGTGATGGAGGAAAGCCCTTACAGCAGGGATTATTCTTGTGGCTCTAAAATCGAGATGATGAAAGAGGTTAGGAAAGCTCAGGGAAATATGATGTTGGTAGGAATCGGAGTTGCCGCGATTCTTGCATTGATTGGGGTTATGAATTATGTCAATACGTTTATCGGGAATATTCAGAACAGGCGGGTAGAGATTGCTATACTGGAAAGTATTGGGATGACGGGGCGTCAGGTCAGGAGGATGCTTTTGCTGGAGGGACTTTTGTATGCGATGGGTGCATGGAGTGTCACAGCAGTTGTGGGGACTGCCGTGACCTATGGGATTTATCAGTCGATGAATTATATGGGGGCTGATTTTATGGTGCCGGTTCTGCCTGTTTTGGGGATGATGGCGGTATCGGTGGTGATTTGTGTAAGCGTGCCGGCGGCGGCTTACAGGAGGATTGAGAAGGGCGGGATTGTGGAGTATATTGTGATGCCGTGCTGAGGGTATGCCTGTAAAATGCGTAAAAGAGTATTCGGTAGTTGAATTATTTGAGAGTTCTGCGATATAATAGGGATAGTCGTTATTGATAAAATAGGAGAAGAATCATGCTAATTTTTTTAGGGGTAGAAAATTTTGCAAAAATTGAACATGCCAAAGTCTGTATTAATAGCTATACGCTTTTTGTTGGACCGAATAACAGCGGAAAGACGTATTTGATGCAGTTGATACAGGGAGTGAACGAAAGACTTACGGAGTTGGTTGATGAGGAAATACTTAAGATTTTGAAGCATGGAGAAAATCAGGATTCTAATGCTAGAAGCTACATTATTTCGCAGGACAATATTTTGCAGTTTGTGGAATATCTCAATACAAAGTTGGACGAAAAGAAGGAGGAGATTGTAAGAGAGATATTCGGAAGAAATGTTCCTATTAAAAAATTGTATATTGAGATATTATTAGATATGGGAGAAGTGTATGAGGTTATTCAACTTAATAATAAAAAAGATAAGATGGGAAAGAAGGATTCCATAGATTCTTTAATTAATAAAAAGAGATTATTAAAATATTTAGATGCAATTCAAACTAATATCCTGATGAAGTATAGCTTAAAGCAAGTGGATGGTGAAGTGATATCTCTTTTTGCGTCTTCTGCTGAAAACAAGAGACAATTATTGGCATTGCACAGTATTTTACGGCGTCATAGTTTATTTTTGCCTGCTTCACGGACAGGACTCATGCTGTTATACCGTGATTTTTTTGCCAACAGAGTGGATGAGATAATGCTTTATCAAGTGAAATCAGAGGAGGAAATAGTACCAAAAAGCAATCAAAGTAATTTGACTCAGCCAGCCTACCAGTTTTTGAGGTTTTTGCAAACCTATTCAGAGAATCAGAGTAGGATGAAAAAGTATAAGACAGAGATTGATTTTTTTGAAGAAAAATTAATTGAAGGGCATATTGATACAAATAATCACACTGGTTTTTCATACGATTCAAATACAGACCATGTAAGTGTACCTATGTATATGGCTTCGTCCATGGTTAATGAGATTGCCCCTTTTGTGCTGGCTCTAACAAGTAAAGATGTTTATGATGGGTTTATCATCGATGAAATCGAAGCCAGCCTGCATCCGAAAAAGCAGTTGGAACTGGTAAGATTCTTAAACCGGCTGAATAACAAAGGCATTAAATTAATTCTGAGTACCCATAGCGATACGTTTGCATCGAAAGTGAATAATCTGTATATTTTATCGAATTATGTGAAAGAACATAAAAAGGATGACATGATACAAAAATTGGGTTTGGAAAAAGAAGATTTAGTGTCTCCCGAACAATTATTTGTATATGAATTTATCAATTTGCCAAACGGGAAAAGTGTTGTCAAAGAAATAGCCGGAGACAGCCAGACAGGTTTTCAATTTGACTTATTTACAGAATCTACCATGCATTTGTATCAGGAGGCGTTAGAAATAGGAGAACTCTTACAGGATGATTAATCTTAACACTCAACCATATGACGAAAGCAAACCTTATAAGAAAAATATTATATACAAAATTGATAAAGCTGTAATTATCCCGTTTGAGGAAACACACGGAGACAGCGCTAATAGTGAACGGGTAGATTTGGTTTATGATTTATATTCCCATCAGTATGGCATATTTGCTCATGAATACAGGAATCCGGTAATTTCAAAGAAAGGATGTAAAACGGCTGATATTCTGGCGTGTGTTGTTGATGAGAGTGAGAAGAAGATTGCTACATTTATATTTGATGTAAAAAGTAATATTTCTGCATTTAGTGATAATTTGTTAAAGGATAATGCTCTGCTGACCGCGATAAAAGAGGTGCGGGATTTTGTCGAACAGATTCATGCGGAAATGTTACATAAAGATGGGTTTATAATATACTACAAAGACGTCGGATTTTCTGAGCAAGAGAATATTGGGATTATTACAAAAAGATTTGAAAAGGAAAAATTTATTGCAGTAGCGGATATGTTGGAGGATTTGTATCAGAAAGAATCCGGCACGGTTTCAAGGACATTAGAAATAAAGCTTAAAAACAGCCTTGGTCCATATAAAAATGAAGTAAAGCGTATTCGGGATTTTTCAGAGAAAAAGGTAATGCTCTGTGGAAAGGTTTATGATTTACAAGTTATTCTTTTGGAAAAGGAGTCTGAATCAGAATATACGGGTTCGCTTAGAATTTCGATAGGTTAGAAAATAGTACAGAGATGAGTCACGGCAGTTATGAGAAGTGCCGTGACTCTTATTTTCCTACAAAGTGTCATCCTTTATCATTGCAATAATATTTTCCCGTATAAGCCGCCTCCCTCCGACTGCGTAAGCGCCGACGATTGCCAGAAGAATCAGGCAGGTATACCCTATTAGAATGCCGTAAGGCGCAAAGGGCAGGTATTCCGGCAGAGAGATTTCCGAGAGTGTAAGCATTGCCGCTAGTACGGTAATCTGTACCGGAAGGGAGTAGAGAAGCGGCTTAAGCCCCAGAGTCAGTCCCTCCAAAAGCAGCAGCACCCATAGCTGACGGGGAGACAGCCCAACGGATTTCAGCATGGCGAATTCCTGCCGTCTCTGCCTTAGGTTGCCGGAAATGCTTGCCCACACATTAGACAGCCCAATAACAGCCAGGAACCCCGTCAGAAATGAAATGACTAAATTTATGACGTTCTGCGCGCTTTGGGTAATCTCCTCTTTTTCGGCAAGGTCAGATAAGAGATAATCGCCGCTTGCGTAATAACTTGTGAGAGTTTCCTCCATCCGTCTGGTGGTCTCCTGAATTACCGTGTAGTCAGGCGTTGCGGCAGAGCTGTCCGTCCAGAAAATGCCATTGATTATGCGGGTGGAATTTTGTCTTCTCTCACAGCAGGATTCCCCTAATTTCAGGACGTGCTCCATTGGCATGACCATAGCCAGGGTAAAGTTAGAAAGCCCCAGAGTTTCCATAGGAAGCTCATCCACCAGTTTTTCGGCGGTAAGAGTGAATTCAAAATCCCCTTCAATTTCATCGGCATTTTTCTCTGTAAATGCCATCTTCTGTCCTTCATGAATCTCCAGAAGCTCTCTGTAAAGCACGTTCCTGCGGGTACTGTTTTCAGGGTCCTTGGTGTAATTGTAAACCAGCGCCTTAGTCGGGTCGTCAAAATAAGGCTGCGGTGAGATTCCAAGCCTTTCGCAGTAATCCTGGAAGCTGTCCTGCTCAAGCCCATAGACGACGGATTGAATTCTGTACTTTCCGTCCCGTTCAATGGGAGAATATTTTTTCTTTGCAATAATCTGTTCCATCCCGCCAAGATAGGCGTTGATATCCTCGGCAACCTCTGTCTGGTCAATCCAGATTGCACAGGGCAGGGAGTTATTGATAAAGGATTTTGTGACTCCTGAAACCGTTTTTGTCTGTTGTATGGCTTCCATATCCGGCGTCCGTCCGTCGCTGATGGAGAGGAAAATATGTCCGGTTTCAGACGGGTCTATCCGGAAAATGTTATCGTTTGCCTCCTGTATTGTAATGATATACTGAAATATTGTAAGCAGCAGGAAGGACATACACAGGGAAATAACAGCCATCCGGTAGGAACGGCTTCTGGCTGAAACGGCGTTGGCGGCTAACTCTCCGGTGATGCCAGGAAAACGAAACAGTTTCCGTTCTTTTTTTCGTTTTTTTCTTCTCTCGTCTAAAGCCCCATCTTGCTTCAGGATTTCAAGCGGCAGCATTTTCGCGGCCTTTTTGGCGGGAATCCTGGCGGAAAGCCATGCGGTCAGCAGGGAAAGCAGGACGGCGGGCAGGATGGCGGGCAGTCCGAAGGTGACGACGATGTCCGGCGCCTCCCGTCCCAGGTCGTTTGAGGCGTTGATTAACCGGAACAGCTTAAAATCCAGAAACCAGCCTGCCAGGATACCGAGGGGAAGGGGGATGGCGGCCAGAAGCAGAGCTTCGTACTGGACGGTTTTTTTAATCTGCTTCGGGGTGGCGCCGACTCCGGCGAGGGTTCCAAGCTGTATTAGTTTTTCGTTGACAGACATAACAAAGGCATTATGAATCACTAATACGAACACACCCACCAGAAGCGCTGTAAATACCAAAAACATCAGCGGTACGGCAAGGCTGCTTAGATGGATGGGAAGTCCTTTCGCTGTCGGGGCGAAGATACCGTAGGTGGAAAGTAGTCCGGTATTGTACCGGAGAGTGTATTCTCCGTATTCATCCGGTTCATAGCCAATGGCTTTTGCCAGGGCAGGAAGCTCTCGGTAGGTGCTGCGCATTGGCTTAAAACGCAGGTAGACGGTAATCAGGTCGTCGGGTTGGATGGAAGCCTTATCAAGACCGGTCATTCCGGTATAGGCAGGCACGGCGGAGGAGGTGGTGACATCCATGACGCCTACGATGGTGTAGGTTTTTGTGCCTGTTTCCTGAAAGATTTCCCCTTCATGGAAAATGGCGGTATCCATACAGGGCTGCCCGTTGTATGTGCGTCGTCCGACAGGCAGGGTAAGCGTATCTCCCACCTGAGCTTCGGGATAGTCCTCAAAATATTGTTTAGACAGTACAATTTCTGTCTCAGAGGACGGAATGCGGCCTTCTGTGATGCTGTATTTTTCGGGCATAGAGTCCCAGTATTCGCTATTTGCGCCTCTGAAAATGAGGTAGAATCTGCGTTTTGTATTTTTCGTATCAACGGTATCCGCAATGCCAGCCTGGATATCGACCGCGTCAGGAAGTTTCGCTGTCTCCCATGGGCCTTTGATCAAGACGGCAGACACAGATGCATAATTTTCAATCTGCTCTAATGCTTTGCCGGGCGTATCGTCAAAAAGCTCTCCATGCCAGTCGCCGTTGTGCCATTTTTCCAGGGCTACGGCGTCGGTCCACATGGTATAGGTGAGTCCGCAGAAGCAGGACATCAGGCTTGTCATAAGAAACAATGCAATCATGATGATTGCGCCAGAGCGTTTGTTCTGGCAAAGTGTGTCCCATACATATTCACGTAATATTTTCATTATTTTGTCACCTCGTCTGATACGATTTTCCCGTCCTCAAGAGTGATAATCCGGTCTGCCTTTAGTGCAATTTTTTCATCATGGGTGATTAAGAGCACCGTCTGTTTATATTGTTGGTTGGACAGTTGTAAAAGCTCTAGTGTTTCGTTGGAATTCTTCCGGTCTAAGTTGCCGGTAGGTTCGTCTGCTAGCAGGAGTGCAGGCTGGTAGATTAAGCTTCTTGCGATAGCGACCCGCTGCTGCTGGCCTCCGGAAAGCTCTCTGGGATAGTGGGTGAGCCGGTCAAAAAGTCCCAAGGTATTGACGAGCTTTTCAAATCGTGCCTCATCTGGTTTCTCGCCGTCCAGCAGGATGGGGAGAAGAATATTTTTACGTACATTTAAGGTGGGTATCAGGTTGTAGAACTGATAGACAAGCCCTACCTTTCTGCGCCGGAAGATGGCAAGCTGCTCTAATGTTAGGGTGGAAATATCAGTGTCTTCTATATAGATATTGCCTTTTGTGGGACGGTCTACGCCTCCTAACATGTGCAGGAGTGTGGATTTCCCTGAACCGGAGGCGCCTACCACGGCGGTGAAGCTGCCGCGGTCAAGGGTGAGATTTACGTGGTCAAGGGCTGTGATTGTGTCATAGCCTTGGCCGTAGGTTTTTGTGAGGTTGGTACAGCGGAGAATTTCCATATTGTGTCATATCCTTTCTTTTTTGGATTTTTACAAAGTAGTGTATTGTATATGCTTGTATCGTAACAGGGGAATGTGACAGAATAGTGACATTTTTTTAGAAATTGAAAATAGATATCATGCAGACGCTACACTAATATATTATGGTTGACACCCCTTCTGTATATGTTATAATTTTATTATTAAATAGAACTTTTTCAAGTAGAAAGGGAAATAGCATTGTTATATCCATTACTGAATTTAAAAATTTCTATAAAATATTACTT
>CAJUBG010000067.1 GCA_910584575.1 uncultured Dorea sp. | reverse complement strand
AAGATTAACTAAATACCGAAATGGTTGCCCACCGTGTTATAAAAACGACAAAAACACCCTTAGCCATGTGTTCCTACCCACAGCTAAGGGCGTTTCTAATATGGATTTTTTACAGTCATACAAACCTCTTTAAAATCATTCTTCTACCTGTAAACCCTCAGACAACAAGAATAATGCCGCTGAAATGACTGTTATCAATTCGTTATCAAAAGACTTCTTGAAGCACCTCAAACCCGCATAAACACTGGGTTTCTCCGACCTCCCACCTTATTCCCATTCAATCGTCCCACACGGCTTCGGCGTCAAATCATACAGCACCCGATTCACCCCCGCCACCTCATGGGTAATCCTCTCCGTAATATGCTCAAGCAATTCAAACGGCACATTCTCCACAGTAGCCGTCATAGCGTCCACCGTATTCACCGCCCGCAGAATCACCGGATACGCAAACGTCCTCGCACCGTCCGAAACCCCCACAGACCGGAAATCCGGCACCGCAGTAAAATACTGCCACACCTTCCCCTCCAATCCGTTCTTTGCAAACTCCTCACGAAGAATCGCATCAGACTCCCGTACAATCTCAAGCCTCTCACGCGTAATAGCGCCGAGACACCGCACGCCAAGTCCTGGCCCTGGGAACGGCTGTCGGTAAACCATGCCATCCGGCAGACCCAAAGCCTTACCTACCACACGCACCTCGTCTTTATACAGGAATTTCAGAGGCTCTACCAGCTCAAACTTAAGATCCTCCGGCAGACCACCCACATTATGATGAGCCTTCACGCCGTCGCTCTCGATAATATCCGGATAAATCGTTCCCTGGGCCAGAAACTCAATCCCCTCCTGCTTACGCGCTTCCTCCTCAAACACACGGATAAACTCAGCGCCGATAATCTTACGCTTCTTCTCCGGCTCTGCCACGTCCGCCAGCTTATCAAGGAAACGGTCAACAGCATCCACATAGATCAGGTTCGCATCCATCTGGTTGCGGAATACCTCAACCACCTGCTCTGGTTCCCCTTTTCTGAGAAGCCCATGGTTCACATGCACACACACCAACTGCCTGCCAATAGCCTTAATGAGAAGCGCCGCAACAACGGAGGAATCCACTCCGCCTGAAAGAGCCAGAAGAACCTTCTTGTCCCCCACCTGCGCCTGAAGCTCTTTTACCTGCTCTGCGATAAATGCATCCGCAAGCTCACTCGTCGTAATACGTTCCATACACTCCGGTCTAGTATTATTTTCCATAACATCCTCCTATTCTTTGCCGTTAAAGCAATACGTACACACCTTACAAGGCTCAATCCCGATAGACTCCAGCAAATCGTCCAGCCTGTGGAACCGCAAAGTGGTAAAATTCTGCTGTTTTCTGATATCCTCAATCAACTGCGCATACTTACAAGAGCATGGGTTGGCATAATCATCCAGAACCTCCTGGGTACATTCATCCCCCTCCCGTTTACGGATCATCTGCCTTGTAATCAATTCCATCTCCGACTTAGAACGGGAGAAATTCAGATATTTACATCCATAGAGAAGGGGCGGGCAAGCCGGACGGACATGTACCTCCTTGGCCCCGCTGTTGTAAAGAAATTCCGTTGTCTCCCGAAGCTGCGTTCCCCTCACGATAGAATCGTCGATTAACAAAAGCTTCTTATTCTCAATCAAAGCCTGCACAGGAATCAGCTTCATACGGGCAATCAGATTACGCTGGCTCTGGCTGGTAGGCATGAAGGACCGCGGCCAAGTAGGCGTATATTTGATAAATGGCCTTGCATAAGGGATTCCGGATTCATTGGCATAGCCGATGGCATGGGCTATACCGGAATCCGGCACACCTGCCACCACGTCCGGATGAACGCTGTCCCCGTCCCGTTTGGCAAGCATACTTCCGCACTTGTAACGCATTTCTTCTACATTTACCCCCTCGTAGGAAGAAGTAGGATATCCATAGTAGACCCACAAAAACGAACAGATTCTCATCTCCTCACGGGGCCCCCTAAGCGTCTCGACGCCCTCCGGCGTGATAAACGCCACCTCTGAGGGACCCAACTCCTTGTAGTCTGTATATCCCAGATTAATGTATGCATGGCTCTCAAAAGACACACAGTATGCGTCCTCCTTCTTTCCGATTACAAGAGGCGTCCTTCCGTACCTGTCTCTCGCCGCATAGATACCCTCCTTCGTCATCACCAGCATGGTCATAGAGCCGTCCACAATATCCTGGACATACTTGATTCCCTCCAGGATAGAGTCCTTCTCACAGATTAACGCTGCCACAAGCTCGGTCACATTAATCTGTCCGTTTGTCATTTCCTGAAAATGAGAATGTGTATTCTCATATAGCTGCTTTAGCAGTTCATCAGAGTTGTTCACCTTTCCCACGAATGTGATTGCAAAGCTGCCAAGCCTTGAACTGATCAACAATGGCTGAGGCTCAAAGTCCGAGATACATCCAATCCCCAGATATCCCTTCATCTCGCCCACATCACGGTCGAATTTCGTCCTAAACGGTGAGTTTTCAATGTTATGGATCGCCCGATTAAAGCCGTCCTCCCCATAGGTCGCCATCCCGCCCCGCCGTGTGCCAAGGTGGGAATGATAATCCACGCCATAAAAAAGTTCTAATACACAATCCTTCTTTGATGCTACACCAAAAAATCCTCCCATATAATATCTCCTTCTTCTCAGCTTTATAAATAATATTGATTTATTTATTTTCCTTATATGTCCATCAATATCATATCACATCCGCCGGTAAATAAAAAGTATTACTTTATTCCGGCAGCGCCAGCAGCTCTCTTAACCTCTGGGTCACAAGCCCTGGGTCTGCCTTCCCCTTCATTGCCTTCATAGTCTGGCCTACTAACGCGCCCAGAGCTTTTTCCTTGCCGCCCCTGTAATCCGCCACAGCCTTTGGATTGTCCTCAATCACTTTTTTAAGCGTTTCTTCAAGCGCACCTTCATCATTTACCGTCTTAAGTCCATGTTCTTCCACATAAATCTCAGGGTCAATATTCTCTGCAAATATTTTCTCAAACACCTCTTTTGCAACCGAGCTGTTGATAACCCTGCTCTCCGTAAGCTCTACCAGCTTCGCCAGGTTTTCCGGTGAAAATGCAATCTCCTCGGCCTCCATATTGTGTTCCTTCAACAGACGAAGGGTCTCTACCATCAGCCAGTTGGACACCTTCTTAGGCTTCCCGCAGATTGCCGAAGCCGCCTCGAAAATATCTGCCATATGCTTAGAGCCGGTGATAATCTTTGCGTCATACTGGGGGATATCGAATTCCTCCTTATATCTCTTTAGCTTCTCCGTCTGAAGCTCTGGCTGTTTTGAGCGAATCTGTTCAATCCACTCGTCGCTTATAACAATTGGTACAAGGTCCGGCTCTGGAAAATAGCGGTAATCCTGGGCGTCCTCCTTTGAGCGCATGGCATAAGAGGCTTCCTTGTTGTCGTCCCACCTTCTGGTTTCCTGGACGACAGCTTTTCCCTCCTCCAACAATTCAATCTGCCGTTCCCTCTCACCCTCGATTGCCCTGGCGATTGCCTTAAAAGAGTTCAGGTTCTTCATCTCCGTTCTTGTGCCGAATTTTTCTGTGCCTGCTTCTCTCACAGACAGGTTGACGTCAGCCCGCATAGAACCCTCCTGAAGCTTACAGTCTGACGCGCCCAGATATTGAATAATCATACGCAGCTTTTCAAGATAGGCAATCACCTCGTCGGCAGAACGCATATCCGGCTCAGACACGATTTCCACGAGAGGCACTCCGCTTCGGTTATAATCCACCAGAGAGGTATCATCCCATTCGTCATGAATCAGCTTACCGGCGTCCTCCTCCATGTGCATCTCGTGGATACGAACCTTCTTCTTAATATCTCCCACTTCAATCTCCACATAGCCGTTTCTCGCGATTGGCAGGTATAACTGTGAAATCTGGTAGTTCTGGGGATTGTCCGGATAAAAATAATTCTTCCGGTCAAACTTGCAGACCCGTGTGATATCACAGTTCGTCGCAAGCCCAATCGCCATGGCATATTCCACTACCTTCTTATTTAATACAGGCAGAGACCCAGGCATCCCTGTACACACCGGACATGTATGTGTATTTGGCGCGCCGCCAAACTCGGTGCTGCATGAGCAGAAAATCTTCGTCTTTGTCGCAAGCTCTACATGGACCTCCAGTCCAATCACTGTTTCATACTGCTTTGCCATGATACCCTGCCTCCTTTACATCCGCAAATTTGCTGTTTTTCGGGTCTGCTCTAATGTATAAGCCGCCCTGATAATCTTATGCTCATCAAAACAATTCCCAATAAGCTGCATCCCGATTGGAAGTCCTTTGGAATCCTCCCCCACCGGCACACTGATTCCAGGCAGCCCCGCCAGGTTTACGGAAATAGTATAGATATCTCCCAGATACATCTTAAGCGGGTCGCTTAGGCTCTTGCCAAGCTCAGGCGCAGTAGTGGGCGCAGCAGGGGCAATAATCACATCAAAACTTGCAAACGCCCTGTCAAACGCCTCTTTAATCAATGCCTTCGTCTTTAATGCTTTGAGATAATAAGCATCATAGTATCCAGAGCTTAACACGAAAGAGCCAAGCATAATCCTGCGCTTCACTTCCGCCCCGAAGCCTTCTGAGCGTGTCTTTTTATACATGTTGTGAAGCCCCTCATACTCCTCTGTGCGATAGCCGTATTTCACCCCGTCGAAGCGGGATAAGTTAGAGCTTGCCTCAGCGGAGGCGATTACGTAATACGCAGGAATGGCATACTTAACCAGGCTTAAATCAAATTCCTCCACAATGGCGCCCCTATCCTCCATAAGCTTCACGGCTGAGAGTATCTTCTCCTTAACCTCTGTGTCCAACCCGTCTCCAAAATAATCCTTAGGGATTCCAATCCTCATTCCGCTTACATCATTCACCAAGGCGCTCATAAAATCATACCCTGCACGGTTAAGTCCCGCCCCTTCAGGATACTTCAAGCGGTCAATGGATGTGCTGTCCTTGGAATCATAAGATGCAATTACCTCCAGAATCGCCGCACAGTCCGTCACATCCTTTGCAATGGGTCCAATCTGGTCCAGCGACGACCCGTAAGCAATTAAGCCATATCTGGATACCGTCCCATAGGTAGGCTTAAGCCCCACCACCCCGCAGAAAGAGCTAGGCTGACGAATCGAGCCGCCTGTATCTGAACCAAGGGCATAAGGGCTCTCACAGGCAGCAACCGCCGCGCACGAGCCGCCGGAGGAACCCCCAGGGACGTGGTTCAAATTCCGCGGATTCCTGGTAACGCCGTAATACGAAGTCTCTGTGGTGCTTCCCATAGCAAATTCATCCATATTCGTCTTTCCCAGAATCACGGCTCCTGCCTTCTCAAGATTACAAACCGCCTCCGCCGTAAACGTAGGTTTAAAATTTTCAAGCATCTTAGAACAACAGGTGGTCAACATTCCCTTGGTACACAGATTATCTTTTACCGCAACCGGCACTCCCGCAAGGGGACCTGTAAGCGTTCCCCCGTCAATCTGCTTCTGTACTTCTTCTGCTCTTTTAAGCGCACCCTCTCGGTTAAGGGTCACGAAGCTGTGGACATCCCCCTCCACTCTGTCAATCTGCTCAAAGAATGCATTCACCGCCTCCGCCACAGACAGTTCTCTCTCCCGAAGCTTCTTTCCCAGTTCAACTGCGGTCATACTCGTAATATCCATTTTTTGCCCACCTCCTATCCAATCGTCTTTGGGACCTTAAAGCTATTATCCTTACTCTTGGGGGCATTTGCAAGGGTATCCCATCTTCCGTCCTTCTGGCTTGCCACATCCTCCCTGAACACATTGTTCACCGGAAACACATGAGACATGGGGGTAACCCCTTCCGTATCCAGTTCATTTAACGTATCTATATAATCCAGCATCTTCTCCATATCCGTCTTGGCCTTCTCCTTCTCCTCGCCGGATAATTCAAGTTTTGCAAGAATTCCCACATATTCAATCGTTTCGTCTGATATTTTATTCGCCATTTTCATCCTCCATCCCAAAACGGTAACAAAAAGCTACGGCTCTAATCTGCTTAAATCTCTTGGGAACAGCGTCGTCTCCCGCACGTTGTCTTCTCCCACCAGCTTCATGGTCAGCCTTTCAAGCCCAATCCCAAGTCCGCCGTGAGGCGGCATCCCATGCCGGAAGGTATCAAGATACTGCTCCATTCCTTCCTCAGTCATTCCTCTGGCCTCAAGCTTTTTGGTCAGCATCCGGTAATCATGGATGCGCTGTCCTCCCGTGGTAATCTCCATCCCCCGAAACAGAAGGTCAAAACTTAAGGTATATCTGGTATCCTCAGGATCGTCCATGGCATAGAAGGGACGCTTCTTCGACGGATAATGGGTCACGAAAATAAAATCGCTGCCCCATTCCTCTTTCGCGTACCGGCTGATTAACGACTCCTCCTCTGGCTCAAGGTCAAAGGGATTGCGCATCTGATGCCCGTATTTTCGGGAAACAAGTTCTTTGATCTCACTAAACTTAACCGCCGGAATCCGCGTTACATCCGGCAGCGTAATTTTAAGAAGCCGAAGCTCATTTTCGTAATCTCTCTCAAGCATTTCCATGGCATATTGAAGATACCCTGTCTCCATTGCCATAATATCCTCAAACCCGTCGATGTATCCCATCTCAAAATCCAAACTGGTATACTCGTTCAGATGCCGCTTGGTGTTGTGCTTCTCTGCCCGAAACACAGGCGCCGTCTCAAACACCCTGTCAAATACGCCCACCATCATCTGTTTGTAAAACTGAGGGCTTTGAGCCAGAACAGCCGGACGGTGGAAATAATCCAGCTTAAATATATTTGCGCCGCCCTCAGCGCCCTTTGCGCCGATCTTCGGCGTATGAATCTCCGTAAATCCCTGCCCGTACAGAAAATCTCTGAACGAGCGCACAAGTCCCTCCTGGATTCGGAATTTTGCCCTCTCCCGAAGGTTCCGAAGGGCAATAGAGCGATAGTTTAGCTTCGCCTCCAAGGAGGTGTTTAACTTCCATTTGCCGATGGCAAGGGGCAGCATTTCATCCGTGGGCTCGCTTAAAATCCTTACCTTCTCCATCCGAAGCTCTATCCCGTTCGGCGCTTTTTCATTTTCCACTAAGACGCCCTCTATCTCAACCGCCGCAGCCTCCCTGATATCTTTTAGCCTAAAATCCGCGACGCCTTCCTCATAGACTCCCTGAAGAAGCCCTTCTCTTTTTCTCAGGATTACGAATGCTACTGTACCCATATCGCGGATTGTATGGACGGCGCCATTGACCTTCACCCTCTGTCCAGTCTTAGCCTGCTTAAGTAACTCGCTAATCTCCAATGCTCTCTTTTGCCTTACGCCTGTGAAATAATCCATAATTGTCCTCCTTTTCCCTTCTGACTGCTGTTCATGCCATGTATTTCATGTTTTAGGACAACGTAAAAAGTCCCGAAATACATGACTGTATTTCGGGACGGATATCTTTCCTATCCGCGGTACCACCCGCATTGAATCCTAAGGATTCCCCTCTGTGAAACCACATGCAGACTGCATATCGTTCCTTACGCTTAACGCGCGCCCCACGTACCGGCCTACTTCCTGGCTCTGCTTCAAATCTAAAATCCTGTGGCAATCTCTGCCTCAACACATCCAGCATGTTCAACCGGTCAGCTCAAGAGTGTTCCCTATTGTCCTTATTCCTCAAGAAGCGCTCTCAGTCGGTGACGCCTCATTCCTGTCAAGTTCCAAAGGACAGAGTCTCTTTCATCGCTTTTCTAAAAATTTGTCTCCTATCTTAGCACACTCTTTTCAAGATTTCAAGTATTTTTTTATGCTATTGTATATTTTTCACAAGCTGTCACTCTGTTAAATGCAATCACAAACACAATCCCTTTTGACACAGACGATAACGTAAGCGCCCACCAGATACCGTTCAGCGCCAGGGGAGTTGCCGCAAGAGCTATTGCAAGCGGCACCCTTGCCACGGTGAGCAGAATACTGATGATACTGCACAGCTTTGTCCTTCCCAATCCGGACAAAGCCCCAACGGTCATCAGCTCTACGCACATAAACGCCTCGCTTATACCCACAATCTTAAAATAATCGATCGATATCCCGATAACCTCTGCCTCATGGAAGAATACTTCCGAAATCGGGCCTGGCAGAAGGATGAATGCCAGCGTAATCAAGGTTCCCCATATGGCAATGGTCCGAAACGAGATTCGATATCCCTTCCGTACCCTCTCCATCTGCCCTGCGCCGTAATTCTGTGCGGCAAAGGCATTAATCGCCGCCGCAAACCCGTCCGCCGTGTTCCAGGACACCGCTTCCACCTGGCCTCCCACACGCTGTACGGCGACAGCGCCGGGACCGAACACAGCCACCATGCGGGTCAGCACCATGGAAATCGCGCAGTACACCGTCCCCTGTATCGCAGTAGGCACTCCAATCCGAAACACGCCCTTGAAAAACCTTCTTTCCACCGGTTTGTGAACCTTCATCCCTGTCAGGACATTTTCTGAACCCTTTGCGTTCCAAGCGCCCAGAAGCATCACAAGCATAACGATAAACTGAGCTGCAACCGTGGCGACTGCCGCCCCCACTACCTCCAGCCGAGGAAACGGGCCAAGCCCAAGGATTAGGACTGGATCCATAATCATATTGATGATAAGCCCGACAATATTTGCCACAAGAGGCGTCTTAGAATCTCCCTGAGCCGTGTAAATACCGGTGAGCACCACGGTCATATAGGAGAATATCACCAGTCCGCAGGTAATTTGCATATAACTTTCTGCATACTGTATCGTCTCCCCGTCCCCAAGGCGGAACAAATCCACAAGCCCCTCCGTAAAACCTACGCTAACCAGGGCAAACAATACTCCAAACAACAGGGTAAGCTGAATCGCCGCGCGGGCATACTCCTTCGCCTCGTCCTTCCTGCCCCTTCCAAACGACTGGGCCACGTTGACCTGCGCCCCCATCCTCGCAAGGGACGACAACCCCTGGGAAAGCCAGACATACATACCTCCCACGCCCACTCCTGCCACGGCTTTTGAGCCGAGCAGGCCAATCCACGCCATATCTGTAATACTGTAAACCGTATTTAAAAAGGACGACGCCATAATTGGCATCGCCAGTGCAACCAATGACCTTAAAATCGGTCCCTCCGTTAAACATATCTGCCTGTTCTTCATCCGCATCTCTCTTTCTAATAAATTGTGTTACAGCCAGTCCCTCACCCGCTTTATACTACTTTTACATTCCCCAAGCCTCTGTTCTAACTCACTGACAGCAGAGTGTAAAAACTTTCTGTAAATCTCCGTAAAGTCTTGTAATGCTGCTAAATAAACCCCTTTTCCGGAATGAAAAGCTATGTCGTATTCCTCCCAGAAAAGGTTGTCCCAGGATATCTCAACGGCATTTTCCAACCTTCTGAAATGAACGCAAGGCAGAATTCCATCTCTGACAGGAAACCAGCAATGATTAAAAATCCATCTGCTTTTTGCCTCAAACCACAGTTCCTCCTCCAATGTGTCGATTGTATCATACCGCTTGTCTGCATTCTCTAGTAATTCTAACGTGTTCTCCCCTTCTACCGGCAATGGAAAAGGGTCATACCCAAGAATGTATTCCATTTTTTCACAGAACCACTCAATCAGATGATAGAGATTCCCCTCCTGTTGATAATCTTCACCATCTGCGCGGTAAGAACAGATATCCTTTCCCTTAATCCAAAGCCTGATAGAACCGTAGGTGCTGTCAGGCTCGCCTTTTTCAAATTCGTCGCTTTCAAATCCGTATTCTATGGCAAAATGCTGTTTTTCTCCAAATATCTTCACTTATCATTCCTCTTTTTATTCATACTGAATCTGAAAATAATCCAGATATGCCTTATACTGATCCTGTGCAGTCAGACACGTATCCCTCAGATACCCTCTTTCGTTCTCCCACTCCTTCAAACCGCGATAATAAAACATTTTCCATTGTTCTTCAATAATAAACGGAACAATCCGGTATTTCAAGCACTCCTTAAATAGAATTAATCGGCCAACGCGTCCATTCCCATCCTGGAATGGATGTAACCGTTCAAACGCCACATGGAATTCCAGCAAATCCTCCAACGTTTTATCCGCCTTTTTATTGTACTCACCCAAAAGCTCACCCATCTTAACGGCAACCTCCCCCGGAAGCGCAGTTTCCATCCCCCCTACTTCATTGGGAAGCCTTTTATACTCTCCCACAGCAAACCATTCTAATCTGGAATCACTGGTTCCTGTTTTCAAAATCCTGTGCAACTCCTTAATCAAATCCTCCGTCAGTTCATCCTCTGCACAGTCAATCACCACGTCAATACACCGGAAATGATTAGCCGTTTCAATGATATCATCCACATTCAGCGCCTCATTTCCCGCCCCCACCGTATTTGTTTCAAAAATATATCTTGTCTGTTCATGAGTCAGCCTGCTTCCCTCCATGTGATTGGAGTTATACGTCAGGTTAATCTGGGTCTTATGATAAATCCCCCCTGAATATTTACTCGCTTTTTCACTCTGTAACCGATCCAGTAACGTCTTACCCTCCACCCCTAACGCCTCCTGCTTTCCTCAATCAAATCTTCATTCCTTACGCACCGAAATACAAGCTTCATAGAATAATCATTGAGCTTCGTTTTATTTACATATGTCTGTTCTTCCCCGCAGGAATTACTTCCCAATCCAGAGTGCTTCGCATCCAAATGAACCACCGTTTCACCGCAGCGTTTGATCTCGCCTGCATGTCTCGCACACTCCAACGCGTCAATCGTATAATCATGCACATTTATCCCGATTCCTTTTTCAGAACAGATTAGCAGGCTTTCCCTGCCGTCGCCTGCCGCAAGCCAGCGCACTGCCTCCCGATGCCCGTTCTCCTGCGGCTTTCCATACTCGACATGCATCTCCTCCACGGTTTTCCGGTAAATACCCATCTGCGCCGCAGACTTCATGTCACAATAATTTTCCTCCGGTCCAAGCCCGTACCACACAATATTTCTCATTTCTTTTGGAAGCCGCAGCTCAATGCCAATGCGTGGAATGAATTCCGGTATGAAGCCGCTGTATCGAAAGCCCTTCATATCCAACGACAGAGCAAGCTCTCCGTTTCCTCGGATCGTCCAGGCATAGCAAACCTTGAAGCCAAACGCCATGCTAAGGGGTGAGAAATGTGTCCGAATCCGCACAAGTACCTCCTCTTTGCCCTTTTCAACCACGAATTCCTCCAACTGCTCTTGCTGCCGATGCAGGAAATATTTTCCCTTCCAATCCGCCACCTTGTACATATCATTGTCGATTGGGGCACGCCACAGATTCATAGAGGGGCCAGCCGTAATCATTCTCTTTCCCTCTGCCTCATACTCTAAAAGCCTGCCTGTCACTCTGTCAAAAGCAACGAAAAAGCCGTCTCCGGTTATCTCGGTTTTAACAGCCGTTTCCTTAACTTCAATCCCCTTTCCCACTGATGCAGGCATTTGGGCTTCCTCCTGTATCTGCGCACAGCAGCCCAAGCCGTCTGCCTCCTGACGAACAGTTGCTAAAATCTCACGGTCTCCCGTACCACAGGCCGGTAGAAGAAACTGCTCTGTTCCAATCTCTGCGCCGGCAGGCGCATAATCCACAGCAGTTTTATACACAAATGACAGATTCAGATAATAATCCTTTCCCGACTCCATTTTTCCCAACGTATAGGGAAGCTTTACCAGCGTTTCTTCCCCTGCGTCCGCCCGTAATTCCTCTATCCGTCCCGAAGCGTCAACCGTCTCGTCATGAACAATCTGATATTCCAGTGCAACGCCCCTTAAGTCCTTAAAGTCGTAAAGATTCTTAACCTTGACGATTCCCTCCGATAATCGAACCGCCTCCGCCTTTACCGGCGCAATCACCTGCTTGTAATGCCAAAGCCCTGAAGATGCAGCGCCGTCCGGTCTTATCAGCCCGTCCATGCAGAAATTAGAATTGTTGGGCTCATCCCCAAAATCACCGCCATACTGCCATGTGGTATGACTGCCGCGCACATTCTTCTCAATCCCATGGTCGTACCACTCCCAGATAAAGCCGCCCTGAAGTCTGTCGTATTTCCGGAATAACGCCTGGTACTCCTCAAGGTTCCCAGGCCCGTTTCCCATGGCATGTCCATACTCGCACAGAATATGAGGCTTCCCATGGCCATCGTTGCTCTCTCCAATCTGGCGAAGACCGTCAAGCCTGGTATACATGGTTGAATACACGTCTGTGATATCCGCCCCATAATCGCTTTCATAATGGATAAGTCGGGAACTATCCAGTTCTCGGATTGCTTCTGCCGACGCGTTAAAATTCTTCCCCACCGAAGATTCGTTTCCAAGGGACCACATCAAGACGCACGGGTGATTCCGGTGCTCTCTAACCATGCGCACAGCACGGTCAATGTACGCTTCCCGCCAGCTTTCCTCATTATTCAGCCACTCGTACCTTTCAATCCATTCAAATCCATGGGTTTCCAAATCCGCTTCATCAATGACATAAAAACCATATCTATCGCACAACTCATAAAAATACGGCATCTTCGGATAGTGGGCGCAGCGGATTGCATTGATATTATAACGCTTCATCATCCGCAAATGCTCATCCACCGTCTCCCGACTTACCACCGCGCCGCCTCTGGGACTGAAATCGTGCATATTGACCCCGTTCAGCAGAATGGGTACACCGTTTACCAGGAAATTGGAACCTCTAACCTCCACCCTCCTAAAGCCCGTGTAAACCTCCGCCTCATCCAATATGTCAGCCGTCCCTTCCTTCCCATACAGCCTAAGTGTCAGTCTGTAAAGAGAGGGTATCTCTGCACTCCACGGCCAAACTGTGCCTATATTGGTTCGGATTTCCCCATATCCACATTGAAGCTTCTCCTTTCCGGAGGCAATCTCTACTCCTTCTGCATCTTTAAGCCTCCACTCTGCCCGTTCTGCCTCTTTCGCAGCAGTAATCTTCTGAACCAAAAGCCCTTTCTGGTAATGATCGTCAAGCCCCGCCTCCACAACATAATCCTCAAGTCCCTTTTCCGGTCTGGCAATCAGCGTAACATCCCTGTAAATCCCGCCATACCACCACATATCCTGACACTCAAGGTAGGTTCCGTCAGACCATTTGTACACACGAACCGTAATCTGGTTCTCACCTGGATATACGAAATCTGTCAGCTCGAATTCCGACGAAAGGCGGCTTCCCTTAGTATAGCCCGCATGGTGTCCATTTACCCATACGTCCAAGGCGCTGCCTGCGCCCTCAAACCTTAAGATGATTCTCTTTCCACCCCATTCCTCCGGAACTGTCACGGTTCTCCGGTAAATCCCCGTCGGATTCTCGGAAGGCACAAAGGGCGGGTTCACCGGAAACAGATACCAGACGTCCGTGTAATGCATATTCCCGTATCCCTTCATCTCCCAACAGGACGGCACCTGAAGCTTGTCCCACTCACTGTCCGGAAAATCCACCTCCGAAAAACCCTCTGGCGAGTATTCCGGCGCCTTGATGTAGAGAAACCGCCAGTCTCCGTTCAGGGAAATTCTGGCTTCATGCCCTGGCCTTCTCTTAAAATCCGTGTGGGGCGTACATCTTCCAATATGCAGAAGCTGCTCATCCTCCCAACGCTTTTTCACTCTTGCCACTTATATTCTCCTCTCATTGACTTCATCCTTTTTATTATAGAAATATTATAACATATGCTAACCACCATGCAATCCGATTTCCCCATTTTTGTGAAAACTTAAACTTTCATTGTGCATCATTTCCCCCTGTGGTATAATAAATCAAAACGTACTGCTCACAAAGGTATCCTTGCCATACGCCAGGGTATGCTGAGTGAAAAGGCGCGCAGATTCCAGACAGATTCACAGGGTAGGGACATCTTTACCCTTTTGGTTTTATACCCATACCTTATTGGACGAAGTCCACCCGCCCCGATAGGGGCATTTATTGCGGTGTACCCTTGGGTAGCATTTATCGAACCTGACGCCTTTTTTGCGTCAGGTTTTTTACGTTTCAGAGGCTATTTCCAAAGGAGTGATTTATGCAGAAATATACTGACAGTGACAAGAATATACAAAAAGCCGCGCCCTGCCGCCTCATTGACAAGCTGAAAGAAAACCGCACGCTTACCAAGGACGATTGGGTACGGCTCATCACAGGCCGTACCCCCGAACTTGCAGAATATCTGTTCACTCTGGCAAGGGAAGAACGCCACCTTTATTACGGCCATGATATCTATATAAGGGGGCTGATTGAATTTACCAACTACTGCCGAAACGACTGTCTCTATT
The DNA here is from genome assembly GCA_910584575.1 of uncultured Dorea sp. Taxonomy (GTDB): domain Bacteria; phylum Bacillota; class Clostridia; order Lachnospirales; family Lachnospiraceae; genus Sporofaciens. The sequence continues at coordinate 4,138 of CAJUBG010000067.1, read as the reverse complement.
GCGGGATACGCAAAAGCAACACCCATGCCGCCCGCTACCGGCTCACAGAAGATGACATCCTCTCCTGCTGCCGCACAGGATATGAGTTGGGCTTTCGTACCTTCGTCCTGCAGGGCGGAGAGGATGGTTACTACACGGATGAAAAAATGCTGCGTCTCATCCGTCAAATCAAGAAGCAGCACCCTGACTGCGCGCTCACCCTGTCAATCGGAGAGAAATCCTATGACAGTTACAGACAATACTTTGAGGCCGGCGCAGACCGTTATCTTCTGCGGCACGAAACCTATAATGTACTGCACTATTCAAGGCTTCATCCACCGTCCCTTACCGCCGCTAAAAGACAGGAATGTTTATGGCGCCTGAAAGAGATTGGCTACCAGGTAGGGACCGGCTTCATGGTAGGCTCGCCTTACCAGACGGCAGAACATTTGGCCGAGGATATGCTGTTTATCAAAGAACTGAATCCCCAGATGGTGGGGATTGGGCCATTTATCGTACACCATGACACGCCATTTAAAGACCAGACCTCAGGCACATTAGAACTGACCTTGTTTATGCTTGGGCTTCTAAGGCTTATGCTTCCAAAGGTATTACTTCCCGCCACAACCGCGCTTGGCACCATCGCCTCCAACGGGCGTGAGCTTGGGATTCTGGCAGGTGCAAATGTGGTGATGCCGAACCTGTCGCCAACCAGTGTGCGCAAAGACTATTCCCTGTATGACAATAAAATCTGTACAGGAGACGAAGCCGCCGAGTGCCGGAAATCTCTGGAAAGCCGTATGGAAACTATCGGTTATCGGATTGTTACCGCCCGCGGCGATTCCTTGAACCTTTCAGAAAGAAAACATTTAAATTTAGGAGGATATAATAATGTATGACGTTCATTCAAAAAACCCTGAAGACTTTATCAACCACCAGGAAATTCTGGACACCCTCGCCTACGCAGACGCAAACAAGAATAACTCTGAGCTTATCGAGTCCTTAATCGAAAAAGCCGCACTCCGCAAAGGCTTATCCCACAGGGAGGCTTCCGTCCTCCTTGCCTGTGAGGACGAGGAAATGAACCAGAAGATTTTCCGGCTGGCCGAGCAGATTAAGAAGGACTTCTATGGCAACCGTATTGTGCTCTTTGCACCGCTGTATCTGTCCAACTACTGTGTCAATGGCTGTACCTACTGCCCTTACCACATGAAGAACAAGCATATCGCCAGAAAGAAGCTGACCCAGGAGGAAATTCGCCGCGAGGTAATCGCCCTTCAGGATATGGGGCACAAACGGCTTGCCTTAGAAGCCGGTGAAGACCCGGTTCACAATACCATGGACTACTATCTGGACTGCATCAATACTATTTACAGTATCAAGCATAAAAACGGCGCTATCCGCCGTGTGAACATCAATATCGCGGCAACCACGGTTGACAACTACCGTCTGCTTAAAGAAGCCGGAATCGGCACCTACATTCTGTTCCAGGAGACTTATCATAAGGAGAGCTATCTTGAGCTTCACCCCACCGGACCGAAGCACGACTATGACTACCACACTACGGCTATGGACCGCGCCATGGAGGGCGGAATCGATGACGTGGGCGTCGGGGTTCTCTTTGGGCTTGACAAATACCGGTATGAATTTGCAGGACTTCTGATGCACGCGGAACACTTAGAAGCTGCCTTCGGCGTCGGCCCACATACCGTCAGTGTACCCAGACTGCGCAATGCGGACGATATTGACGCGGATTCATTTACAAATGGAATCGACGACGATACATTCGCCAAGATTGTTGCCTGTATCCGGATTGCGGTTCCTTATACGGGCATGATTATCTCTACCCGCGAGAGCCAGAAAACCCGTGAGCGTGTTCTCCATCTGGGTATTTCTCAGATTAGCGGCGGCTCAAAGACCAGTGTGGGCGGCTATTGCGAGCCGGAACCAGAAGATGCAAAGTCTGAGCAGTTCGACGTAATCGACAACCGTACCCTGGATGAAGTCGTGCGCTGGCTGATGGAGATGGACTACCTTCCGAGCTTCTGCACCGCATGTTATCGTGAGGGACGAACCGGTGACCGTTTCATGTCCCTGTGTAAAAGCGGGCAGATTCAAAACTGCTGTCATCCCAATGCACTGATGACCCTGGAGGAATATCTGATGGATTACGCATCTCCCGCTACCAAGGCCATTGGGGATAAGCTGATTGATAAAGAGGTCTTAAATGTGCCAAATGAGAAGGCGCGCTCGGTTGTGCTTGAGAATTTGAAGCTGATTCGTGAGAATAACCGGAGAGATTTTCGTTTTTAGAAGGAGAAATTTACATCATGAGTTTAAACAACACCCCCTCCGGTGAACGCATACACATCGGAATTTTCGGAAAACGCAATGCCGGAAAATCCAGCATCATCAACGCACTGACCGGACAGAGCCTTGCCATTGTCTCCGACATTAAAGGAACCACTACCGATCCTGTACTAAAAGCCATGGAGCTTCTGCCCCTTGGTCCGGTGGTGATGATTGACACCCCTGGGCTTGACGATGATGGAAAACTTGGCGCACTTAGAATCCAAAAGACGTACCAGATATTAAATAAGACGGACATCGCCGTTCTCGTTGTGGACGGGACGGTTGGTATGACGAAAGAGGATGAGGCAATCCTTAATAAAATAAATGACAAATCCATTCCCTGCGTAATCGTTATGAATAAGGCTGATCTGATATCTGACACAGACGCCAAAGGAATCGGCAATGAAGCCGCTATCCCCGTGATTTGGGTCAGCGCCGAAGACCGTACAAACATACAGGAATTAAAGGATTTGATTGCCTCCCTCTCTCCTGCTGAAGATAACAAACGGCGAATTGTCGCTGACCTTCTAAAGCCCTTTGACCTTGTCGTCCTTGTCATTCCCATTGACAAGGCGGCGCCCAAGGGACGCCTCATTCTGCCACAGCAGCAGACTATTCGGGACATACTTGAATCCGGCGCTGTTTCCGTCGTAACAAGAAATACAGAGCTTAAGGAAACCCTCTCCTCCCTTGGGAGGAAGCCTTCCCTCGTCATCACAGACAGCCAGGCGTTTGAACAGGTGGCTGCCGATGTACCGGAGGATATCCCCTTGACTTCATTTTCCATACTGTTCGCAAGATATAAAGGGAATCTTGAGACGGTTGTAAATGGCGCCAAGTTTCTGGATGCCTTAAATGACGGGGATACAGTACTTATATGTGAAGGCTGCACTCATCACAGGCAATGCGGTGATATCGGAACAGAGAAGCTTCCGGCATGGATACAAAAACATACAGGAAAAGAGCTGCGTTTTGAATTCACCAGCGGAACCGAGTTCCCCGCGGATTTAGGGAAATATCAGTTAATCGTCCATTGCGGCGGATGTACGCTGAATGAACGGGAGATGAAATATCGGTTAAAATGTGCTGAGGATTTCGGCGTTCCAATTACAAATTATGGGACAACCATTGCCTATATGAAGGGAATCCTTGACAGAAGCATCGCAATTTTCCATATCTAAGTTACTGTTCTCAACAACAGTGGCCTAACAAATCCGGCACTTTATGAATTCTCTTGTTGCAAAGTGCCGAATTTGTTATCTATACGCTGTTTTAAAGGCATAACTTTCTTCAATTCTTCAAGCACAGCCTCCAGCATATGAGACATAGAAGTATTCTCCACTCCAACGATGATATGATTGCAATGATTGATGGGAATCAACAGCTTTTTAACGTCACTCTGTCCCACAGCCGCAGCCATTGCCGGAGTAATCTCACCATACATGGAATCTGCAATGGCAATCCCTACCGGCCCGATAATAAGGTCTGCATTTCTGCAGCCTACAATTACTGCATTCTCTCCGGTGGCCGCATGGTCTGGACCTGCCTTCAGCATATTCGAGGTTGACAGAGCATTGGTCCCGACTGCCGTAATCTCCACATGCGGAAAGTTCTTTTTCACAGAGGCAACAAGCTGTCTGCCCATGCCGCCTCCCTGTGCATCTATAATCAGTATTTTCATAAAAAATTCTCCGTTTCCTTGTTTATTATTAAAATAAAAAACCTGCAAACACTGAGTTTTACAGGCTTTTTCAACTCCCCGAGTTGGGCTCGAACCAACAACCCCACGGTTAACAGCCGTGTGCTC
>CAJUBG010000066.1 GCA_910584575.1 uncultured Dorea sp. | reverse complement strand
GGCCTCCAACCTGCTTCCTCTATCGTACATCCTACGACATATTCTCTTATACCTGATCGTCTTCATTGAAGAAATCATCATCAAAATCATCCTCGAAATCTTCTTCAAAGTCTTCAAGATAATCGGGTGTAAAGAAACAATATACCGCATAAGCAATCGCCGCAACCGCTGCAACTGCGCCCATGATTGCAAGAACCCACAGAACTGTCTTACAGTTCTTGTCTTCTTCTTCCTTCTTATTAATCAGTTCGCTCAGCCTTGATGCCGCAATCAATTCTTCGACTTTATTCATAATCCCACATCCTTTCCATATGCTTTTCCCAGCAATTCAAATATTATAAATATTATAACACTATATTTTTAAGATTACTACACATTTCTGGAAATCTTTCAAAAAAGTATAACAGTTCAGCCTACGGCTTCGCTGTTACAGAATCCGCCCCATTTGAAGTTTGCCTATGGCAAAGGGGGCGGATTCTTGGCTGTTTTGCTTTACTGGCTGCTAACTGCGCAGCAAGTGCGCAGTTGCAGGCTGAAATCTTTCAAAAAAGTTACACTATAACTTCTGAAGTTTCGCAAAAGCCGCAAACATTTTCTTGGTGCCGCGCTCGTCAAAATCCACCGTCACCTCATAATCCCTTCCGCCTTCTACGATAGCCTTCACGGTGCCTTCCCCGAATTTCCCGTGAAGCACACGGTCTCCCACCTTATACGCAAGCTTGCCGCCGGAGGGCGTCCCGAACTGTCTGGCAGGCTTCTGCGCCGCATACAGCTTCGTCTGAAACGCCTGCTTCGCCTGCTTATACACATTCTTCACCGGAGGCTCCTCCACCAGCTTCTCAACCTTCGCACCTGTGGATACCAACTCCAAAGGAACTTCATTCAGGAAACGGGACATTCTGTTATACTGTGTCTCCCCCCTAATCATACGGCGTCTCGCGCAGGTCAGAGTCAGGCGCTTCATCGCCCTCGTAATTCCCACATAACACAGCCGTCTCTCCTCCTCCAAATCTCCTGGATCCTCGGAGGAAATGGTCATATAACTGGGAAAAATCCCATCCTCCAGCCCCGCCAGATATACATGGGGGAACTCCAGCCCCTTGGCGCTATGTAAGGTCATCAGAACCACATAATCCTTGCTGGCATCCATGCTGTCAATATCCGCCACCAGGGCAACCTCGGCCAGAAAGCCGCTTAAGGTCACAGGCTCATGCATCTCCTCGCAAGTCTCCTCGTAAGCGACAATCTTACTGATTAATTCGTCAATATTCTCAAGCCTCGCCTCAGCCTCCTCATCCCCCTCGGCTTTCAGGCTCTCCACATATCCCGTCTCCTCGATGATTTCCTCCATCAGTTTAGAAACCGTCATTTCCCTGGCATCCGTCTTAAAATGCTCAATCAGCGCCACAAAAGACTCAAGCCTCGCCGCGCCTCTGCCGATGCTTGGAATCAGATCCACCGCCTTAAGGGCGTCATAGAAGCCAATTTCCCTCTCTGCCGCGTACTCCTGTACCCTGTTAATACTGGTCAGCCCGATTCCCCGCTTCGGAACATTGACAATCCGGCGCACAGCCAAATCATCCTGCCCGTTATCCACCGTTTTCAGATAACACAGCAAATCCTTAATCTCACGCCTTGCATAGAAGTTGATGCCTCCCACAATCTTATATGGAATATTCTCTGTCACAAACTTTTCTTCAAACATACGGGACTGGGCGTTCGTGCGGTACAGAATCGCATTCTCCTGGTAAGTACAGTCACCCCTGTCTACATTTTTCCGAATATCATTCACAATGTAATCCGCCTCGTCATAAGCTGTGTCAAACTGGCGGAGGGACAGCTTTTCCCCCTCCCCGTTTGCCGTCCAGAGAGTCTTGTCCTTTCTTCCCACATTATGGCGGATTACAGAATTTGCCGCATTTAAAATATACCCCGTAGAACGGTAATTCTGCTCAAGCTTAATCGTCATGGCGTCCTCAAAGACCTGCTCAAAATCCAATATATTCTTGATATTAGCCCCGCGGAACTTGTAAATAGACTGGTCGTCATCCCCCACCACACAGAGATTCCGGTACTTCGCCGCCAGAAGCCGCACCAGCTCAAACTGCACCGTATTCGTATCCTGGTACTCGTCCACCATGATATAACGGAATCTCTCCTGATAACGCTCTAAAACGTCTGCCTGTGTCTGGAACAACTGTACGGTCTTTACCAGCAAATCGTCAAAATCCAGCGCATTGTTGGCACGAAGCTGCTTCTCGTACTCCTCGTACACCTGCGCAATCTTCTGCCTGCCGAAATCCCCTTCTGCACGGCGTCTGAACTCCTGAGGGTTCACCAACTCCTCCTTGGCATGTGACACCGCAGCCATCAGGGCGCGTTCCTTATAAACCTTTGTATCAACCTTCAACAGCTTACAGATATCCTTCATCAAGGTTTTCTGGTCGTCCGTGTCATAGATGGTAAAGTTCGTATCGTAGCCAAGCAAATCAATGTGCCTGCGGAGAATCCGGACACACATGGAATGAAAAGTGCTGACCCACACACTCTCCGCGCCGAATTTCACCAGCTTGTCCACACGCTCGCGCATCTCCCCCGCCGCCTTATTGGTAAATGTAATCGCCAGAATATTCCACGGGTTGACTCCCATTTCTTCGATTAAATAGGCAATTCTATGGGTCAGTACCCTGGTCTTTCCTGAACCTGCCCCTGCAAGCACCAAAAGCGGCCCTTCCGTATGAAGCACCGCTTTTTTCTGTTGTTCATTTAACGTATCGTATATACCCAATCTTCTTGTATCCTCCCTCAACCGCATTATCTTCTCTGCATCTTACAAAAAGTAACTGGATATATTATAGTGTTTTCCCGCAAAAACTGCAACCAAATTCGTATATTTGCTGTTCATTGCAGCAAATCCGCCCTATTAAAAGCCGCCTTATGGCTGACGGCTTCTACATCTGGCCCATCAGATTCACCATCTCAATGGCTGACAGGGCACAGTCATACCCCTTGTTGCCCGCCTTGCTTCCCGCGCGCGCGATGGCCTGCTCAATATTCTCCGTGGTAATCACCCCGAATATTACCGGAACACCTGAAGAAAGCCCCGCCTGAGCAACGCCTTTGGAAACCTCGTTACACACATAATCATAATGTGACGTATCCCCGCGGATGACAGCCCCGACACAGACTACCGCGTCATACTTCCCCGACTTCGCCATCTTAGAAGCGGCAAGCGGAATCTCAAACGCCCCCGGCACCCAGGCCGCCGTGATGTTCTCCTCCTCTACGCCATGGCGCACCAGGCCGTCCACGGCGCCTCCGAGCAGCTTATTTACAATAATCTCGTTGAATCTGGACGCTACGATTCCCACCTTCATTCCCTGGGGCGCAACTACTTTTCCTTCCAATACCTGAATCTGTTTCATGTTCTTTTCCTCCTTCTAAAATGTAATTTCGTTAAATATATGTCCCATCTTTTCCTGTTTTGTCTTCATATAGTTAATGTCATACTTCTGGGGCTCAATCTCAATAGGCACACGCTCGCGAATCTCCAGCCCAAAGTCGCTTAACCCATAGACCTTATCCGGATTATTTGTCAGCAGGCGAAGGGATTTCACCCCAAGCTCAGACAAAATCTGGGCGCCCACCCAGTATTCCCTCAGATCCGGCGCAAACCCAAGACTGATATTCGCCTCCACCGTGTCCATCCCCTGTTCTTGAAGCTGGTAGGCTTTCAGCTTATTAATCAGCCCGATTCCACGTCCCTCCTGGCGCATATAAAGAACGATTCCACGTCCCTCCGCCTCAATCTGGCGCATAGCCTCCTTAAGCTGGTTTCCACAGTCACAGCGCAGAGAGCCGAAAACGTCTCCGGTCAGACATTCCGAATGCACCCTGCAAAGGACATTTTCCCCGTCCCCAATCTCACCCTTAACCAACGCCACATGATGTTCTCCCGTAATGTCGTTTACAAACCCGTGAATCTGGAAATGCCCGTACTGTGTCGGCATATTTGCACATGCCTCCTTAACCACATGCTTTTCATGAATCCTGCAATAATCCTGTAAATCTTTGATGGTAATGAATTTAAGATGATAGGCTTTGGCCAGCTTCCACAGATTGGGGGTGCGCATCATGGTACCGTCGTCCTCCATAATCTCACAGCAGACGCCGCACTCCTTAAGCCCTGCCAGACGCATCAGATCAACCGTAGCCTCTGTGTGCCCGTTTCTCACCAGAACCCCGCCTGCTCTTGCAATCAGAGGAAATACATGTCCTGGCTTTCGCATATCCTCCGGCCTCGTGGCGTCGTCCACGCATTTCATCATCGTATAGGAACGCTCTGCCGCCGAGATTCCTGTGGTGGTATCCACATGGTCGATAGACACGGTAAACGCCGTGCCATGGTTATCCGTGTTTTCCGTCACCATAGGCGGCAGGCCAAGCCGCGACGCTGCCCTCTCGCTCATAGGAGTGCAGATCAGCCCCTTGGCGTGAGTTGCCATAAAATTAATATTTTCCTGGGTTGCAAACTGCGCCGCGCAGATCATATCCCCTTCATTTTCACGGTCCGGATCATCCGTCACCAAGATAATCCTCCCCTCTCTCAGTTCTTTAAGCGCGTCCTCCACCGTATTGTATTGGTACTGTTGTTCCATGTTCTTCCTCCTCTTATATCCCGTATTCTCTCAGGAAATCCATAGTAAGCCCCGAACTTTCCTTTGCTCTGCCCCCATTGCCAAGCCCTAACAGCTTCTCCACGTATTTCCCCACAATGTCATTCTCCAGATTCACCACATCTCCCGCCTTCTTCTTAAGAAGGGTTGTTTCTTCTCCCGTATGGGGGATGACCGACACCTGAAACGCCGTCTCGCTGACAGACGCCACAGTCAGGCTGATTCCGTCGATACCGATAGACCCCTTCTCCACAATCAGCCGCAGTACGGCAGGCTCTGTCCGAATCGTCACCCACACCGCATTCTCCTCCCTGCGCAGGCTCTCTATTACGCCGGTTCCGTCGATATGTCCGGACATAATATGCCCTCCAAACCGTTCTCCCGCCGCCATTGCCCGTTCAAGGTTCACCAAATCACCGGCTTTCTGCTGTCCAAGGCCGCTTCTCCGGTAAGTCTCTGCCATAATATCCGCGGTAAATCCGTCCTGGCTTAAGGAAACCACCGTCAGGCACACGCCGTTTACCGCAATACTGTCCCCCACCTTAGTCCCCTCAAGCACCTTTCTGGCCTCAATCCGAATCTGCCCTGAATTTCCCGTCAGTAAAATCTGACGAATCCTTCCCATTTCTTCTACAATTCCCGTAAACATCTCTCCACCTGCCTTACTTTATATTCAATCAGCAAATCTTCTCCTATCTGGGACACTTTTTGAAATTCCAACGAAACCGCCTCCTTCGGAAGCTCTGCACCCACACCCGCAACCGGAGTCCTGGCCTCCTCCCCTCCGAAAATCTTTGGCGCAACAAATGCCCGTACCTCCTTGACAATGCCTGCGCGCAGGGCGCTGTCATTTAGTACGCCGCCGCCCTCTAGCAAGATACTGTCGATTCCCTTCTCCCCAAGAAATCCCATAAGCCTTTTCAAGTCCACCCGCCCCTTGCCGTCTGAAGCCTCAAGCGTCTGTACGCCGAGCCGTTCTAACCGCCGGATTTTCTCTCTCTGCCGCGATTGTGCCTGGGATGCGTCAACCCGCGCCATATTTTCCTGCACGGACGCCTCGCCGTCAATCCCTTCCTCCGGCGCATAAGCCACAATGGTGGGATATTCCTTAGCCGTCTGACAAATCTGGCTGTCAAGGGGAATCCGCAGATGGCTGTCGCAAATAATTCGTATTGGACTTTTTCCTTCCGAAATCCTGACGTTCAGCATCGGGTCGTCGGCAAGCACCGTCCCAATCCCCGCCATGATTCCCATACATCTGTGGCGAAGCCTCTGCACCTCCATGCGCGCCGCCTCCCCTGTAATCCACTTGGAAGCCCCTGTTTTCGTCGCAATCTTCCCGTCCGCGGTCATAGCATATTTCATAATCACATAAGGAGTGCGGCTAGTAATATAGTGAAAGAAAATCGGGTTCAGGCTGTCACATTCCTCCCTCATAAAATTCTCCTCCACCGACACGCCCGCAGCTCTTAAAATCCCTGCGCCCTTCCCCGCCACCTTCGGATTAGGGTCAGCAGAACCAATCACCACCCTTGCGATACCATTTTCAAGAATCGCCTCTGTACAGGGGGGCGTCTTTCCATAGTGGCAGCAAGGCTCTAACGTCACATACATCGTCGCCCCCTTAGCCGGCTCTGTCAGGGAGGCGATAGCATTTCGCTCTGCATGAAGCTCTCCATACCGCCTGTGATAACCTTCCCCTATAATCCGCCCCTCCTTCACGATAACGGCTCCCACCAGGGGATTCGGGTTCGTCCATCCCATTCCCCTTTTCGCAAGCTCTATCGCGCGCTTCATATAATCCTGCTCTGTCATATACTTCCCTTCTTTCCCGAACACGTTCCCGCCCCTTTTCCTTCAGTTAAGTTCATTCTTACCGTTCTAAATCAGCAACAAAAAAACAAAACCCCTGCAGAATACATCTACAAGGGAGGCTGTCCTACGATATAAAAAAATGCTCTGAAACGGCTATCCATTCCAGAGCATCTCACACAAAGTATATTCGTAAAACAATACGATCATCTTCTTCCATCCAGACTATACTGTCGGCTCCGGAATCTCACCGAATCAACCTGTAAGAAAATCTTACGGCTCGCGGGCTTTACCGCCGGTAGGGAATCTCACCCTGCCCTGAAGACACATTCTATTAATTATGTAATATAGTATAACTCAATATCATAACGATTTCAAGAAATATATTAAAAATTCTGAGCCTCCGGAATACTATGGTACATCTGGCTTAACTGGTCCTCAATAGAGAAAAAGCTGTCCAGCAAACGGGGGTTAAAACTGCCGCATTGACCGGTGCCAATCATCTCTATGACCATATCTCTGGAATAGGACGCCTTATAGACCCGCTTACAGCTTAAAGCGTCATACACATCCGCCAGAGACACCACCTGCGCCCAGGGAGAAATACTGCTCCCCTCAAGTCCCTCCGGATACCCCTTTCCATCCCACCGTTCATGATGATGGAGGGCAATATCACAGGCATAATCAAAAATCCTGCTGTCATGAAGCTGCGGAATACTTTCCAGTATTGCAACCCCCTTCGTGGTGTGGGTCTTCATAACCTCATATTCATCCGGCGTCAACCGCCCCGGCTTCGTCAAAATAGAATCCGGAATAGTAATCTTCCCCACATCATGCATGATGGATGCAAGGGCAATATCATCAATCTCCTCCTGCGCCATCCCTCTGCCAATAGAGGTATTCTCAAGCATCATCCTCGTAATCTCAGATATTCTCTGAACATGGCCACCGGATTCCTCGTTTCGGAACTCAATAGCCGTGGCCAGCGCTTCAATCATGCCCTGGTTCAGCTCAATAATCTGCTTCGCCTGCTCTAAGAGCTTAACCTGCTGCTTCTCCACTACAAAATTCAGATGCCGCCTTGTCTCAAACAGCTCAATCACCGACTCCACGCGACGCATCACCACAAAGGAGACATAGGGCTTCTTGATTACATCCATAACTCCGAGCTGATATGCCTCTTTGATTACCTTGTCATTGGCCTCGGCTGTAATTAGGAACACGGGAATCTGCTTAAGCAGACCCTCTTTCTCCATCTTCCGCACAACCTCAATTCCATTCATCTCCGGCATCATCACGTCCAAAAGAACCGCACAATAATGATTCTTGGGATTCAAGAGCTTCTCAAGCCCCTGCCGCCCATTCACAGCCTCCGCCACAGAGTAAGAGCCGGAAAATATCTTCCGCAAGATTGCACGATTGATTGCATCGTCATCAACTATTAAAATTGTATTCCTTCCTGACTCATCATACTGTTTCATTTCTGACAACTTCCTTCTTCGTTATTATGTCTGAATATACGATCAGGCATTCTGATACTGTCGAATACAGTCAACGATATCTCTCTGGATCGGCTCTGCCTCCAAAAAAGCAGCCTTTGCCTCTGTCCCCCTGCCTTCGCGCAGCAGTCCCAGTATCTCAGTATATCGTGTAAATAAAGGAAGAATTGAGAGATTTCCCGCAGCCCCCTTCAATGTATGTACCCGTCCCGCCAATTCCTCAAGAACTTCTCCTTCAAAATCCTCTATTTGGATGGGATTTGAATTGACGACATCTACAAACATGCCAAGCATCATCTGATATAAAGACACATCCCCTACGACGCGATCCACCCCTTCTTTCACGTCAACACCTAACTGCTTCAATTCCTCCAAGAATTCCATACCAAAAACTCCTTTCCTGCTACAAAGAATCCCCATACTGCTTTCTACGCTCTAACACCTCCTGGAACGTAGTCTTTAACTGTTCGATCACGATAGGCTTGGATACATGGGCATCCATACCGGACTCCAGAGCATCCCGAATATCATCCACAAACGCATTGGCAGTCATGGCAATAATAGGGACACTCTTTGCCGACGGATGGCCGCTGATACGAATCGCCCTGGTAGCCCCATAACCATCCAGAACAGGCATCTGCACATCCATAAAGATAACGTCATATTCACCAGGCTCGGAGTTATTGAACATCTCCACAGCCTCCTGTCCGTCCTTTGCAATATCGCAGACCGCAGCCCCCAAGGACTCCAGAATCTTTACCAGAATCAGCCTATTAACCTCAATATCATCTACCACAAGGATATGCTTTCCCGCAAAGACACTTTCCTCCTTCTGAGTCTTCTCCTCTTGCAGCCTGTCCTTTCCGCCGTCCATAACCCGTTGGATGGCCTCCTTAAAACTGTGCATAAAAAACGGCTTTGTAAGGAAGTTATTGACTCCAACCTCCAGCGCCTCCTCCTCAATCTCACTCCAATCATACGAAGTAAAAAACAGAATCGGAATCTTTACCGGATAATTCTTCCGGATTAATCTGGCAGTCTCCATGCCGTCAAACTCCGGCATCTTCCAATCTAATATCATCACATCATAGGGCTCTTTGTTTTCCCTTGCCGTGCGCATCATCTCTACCACCTTTTTTCCGTTGGTAGTATAGCGTATATCCACGCCCGTATGCTCCATGGCCTTTACGATATTCTGGCAGACATATTCATCGTCATCGGCAACAATCATTCTTCTGACACCATGCCTCTCCCAGAATGCCAGGTCGTCTTCATCATCCTCACAGATACGCAGATCCAGATCCAGTGTAAACGTAGTGCCTGCGCCTAACTCGCTCTCCACCTCAATCGAACCGCCCATCAGGTCTACCAGGCTCTTGGTGATGGCCATCCCAAGCCCTGTTCCCTGTATCTCTTTTGTGGCAGAACCTTCTTCCCTGGTAAAAGGCTGGAAGATTACCTCCAGATAATCCGCTGACATTCCCTGACCATTATCACGGATCACAAACTCAACACGGCTATACCCCTCCGTAACCCCAGGCAGTTCACAGACATCCAACTCAATACAGCCGCCCTCCTGGGTATACTTGACCGAATTCGATAAGATATTGATCAAAATCTGGTTGATGCGAAGCTTATCTCCCAACAGCCGTTCATGTGTAAAAGAAGAAGCAAAAATACGGAATGTCTGATCCTTTGCCCTACTCTGCGGACGGATAATTACATTCAATTCCTCGATTACTTCCGCCATGTTCACTTCCGAGATATTCAGCGTAGCATTGCCGCCCTCAATCTTGTTCATATCCAGCACATCATTGATAAGCCCCAGAAGATGCTGGCTGGCAGCATTAATCCGCTGTGTATATTCCAATACCCGTTCAGGGTTATCTGCCTCCTGGGAAAGCAGGGTAACCAGTCCCATGATGGCGTTCATCGGGGTACGAATATCATGGCTGACGCTGCTCAAGAACGTACTTTTCGCCTTATTCGCCACTTTCGCCAGGTCTAACGCCTGTGTCAAAGTATTCTGCGTCTCCCTCTCTCTGGTCCGGTCAGAGAGATAGACAACAATCTTCTTCTCTCCCTGAAGCATCACACTGTATACTGTCTCCCAAAACCACCTGTGTTCCCCCGTCTTCGCATGAATCCGTTCGCTCATTACAGGCTCAAAGGAGGCTCCCGTCTCCAGAGCATCCAAATCTGCGAACTCCACCTTCTTGCCTGAACAATACTTGGCGCGTCCAAACATACGTACATCCTTAAGGACATCCTCCCTCGGAATTCCTAGAACCCGTTCCACATTAGAGCTCACGTATTCAATCTTTCTATCCTGATTGTTCAGCATTATATAGACGTCATCCGTATTATTAGACAGATAGGTCGAAAAAATATCAAACTGCTGCTTATTATATTCAATCTCCTGATCCTTCTTGCTAATCTCCTTATGGCTTCGCCAGTTGAGAAACAGACATCCGGCAAAAAATATCATAACAACTCCCAGGAATATAATCGTAAACTGGGAATTTTTGATGATCTGATCCGCTTCCTCCATAACCGCCGAAACAGGAACCACAGAGATCAGATACCACCCCTCTACATTCTCCACAGGTACATAGGTACAGATCTGTTCTCCCTGAGTATTTTCAAATACCGCAGTACCCGTCTCACGATTTCTAAGAATCTCGACAAATTCTTCTCCCCTGCCTTCTGTATCATCTGCATCCAATACCATCTCAAACAGATTATCAAAAGAAGCTTTATCGTTCTCGTCGCTGGAACGCATCAGGATCTCTCCCTCGCGGCTCACAATATACCCCCGCCCCTGTCCGTCATAGAAGGACAGGGAAAACTCCTCTAACACTTCCTCACTCTCGTAAGCCTTCTGAAACAATCCCTGCACGCCGTCAGCAAACTCAAATCTCTCATAATATCCAAACGCCGTATTCCCCGAATACAGCCCCGGATATGGATCCCGAATATCAGCGCCCACTAAAGAACGGTAGCCCTCAAGCTCGTCCCCCTCCATCAAGAACACCCGTTCAGACTTATTATTACAGTATTCACCGGTTTCAAGATTAATGACTGAATAATACGCATGAATCGCAGAAAATACATTCAGCTTTTCATGAATTCCCGCTGTATCCCTGGAATCCGTATGTGAAAAATATGTTGCATAACTGTGCAGTCTCTCTCTGTCTGCCGAAATAAAGGTATCAAAGGATTGCTGCTGCTGTCTTGTCACATCCAGCACATTGCCAATCGTCTGATCCATCAAATTACTGCGGAGTATCACGATATAGACTACCCCAACGCCTACAACCAGCGCAATACATGCACAAATTAGCGCGTTTATCACATAGTACCGCTTATTTTTTTCTTTCTCCGTTCCTTCCACATTTATTCGCCTTCATATTCTCTCATTTTATATTTCTACATTATACAAAAATAACCAAAAAAATACAACAAAAAAACCAAAAACTAAATATTAATACTTATCTTTTTGCGATTTTCTCGATTGCCTCCAGTAGCAGCGTAAAATCCAGTGGTTTGGAAAGGCAGGCATCAATCCCACATTCCATCGCTCTGCCCTTGTTGCTGGCAAGGATGTCTGCCGACAGCGCAATGATCGGGATATGGGCCAGAGTTGGGTCTTTTAGCTTCCGGATTGCCGCAGAAGCCTCCCATCCGTCCATAACCGGCATCTGCAGATCCATAATCACCAGGTCGTAATCACCAGGGGACGCGCACTCCACCTTTTCCACCGCAATCTTTCCATTCTCCGCCGGCTCCACCGTAAATCCCATCCGTTCCAGAAGCTCAGTCTCAATCTCTAAGTTAATCTCATTGTCCTCCACCAGCAGGATACGCAGGCTTGTACCGGAAAATGCTTCTTCTCCTCTGGACGCGTCATGAAGGGGCTGTGCCCGAAAAGTAAGAGCCACGGTGAATATGCTGCCCTCGTTTACGCTACTCTTAACCTCAATATTTCCATGCATCATATCCACAATGCTTTTGGCAATCGTAAGCCCAAGGCCGATCCCATGTACGCCGCTTAATGTGGAGTTCTTCTCCCGGCTGAAGGGCTCGAATATCTTTCCCAGAAATTCCTCGCCGATTCCAATGCCGTTATCCTCCACCACCAGATTATAGACCACATAACTGTTGGGAAGCTCGTCCTTCTCTGTAAGCCTTATATTCACCCTGCCGCCCACATTCGTGTACGTCACGGCATTGTTGGCAAGGCTTAAGACAAGCTGCTGAAGCTTTCCCTGGTCTGCATAAATGATATTGTGCTTCACGCTGTCACAGTCCAGATGGAAGGACAGGGACTTCTCCTTCGCCTGAGGCAGCAGAAACTCATACGCCTCCTGAACCGTCTCACACAGGTCACATTCTACCTCCGCAGGACCGGCGGCGTTTGACAGGGCCGAGATATCCAGCACCTTTGTGATCATGTCAAGAAGCTGGCGGCTGGCGGTATCAATCCGATCAAGATAACCCACAACCTTCTCCGGCTCTGCTACCCATGCTTTTGCCAGAGATGTAAATCCAAAGATGGCATTCAGGGGTGTGCGCATGTCATGGGAAATATTCGACAGGAACGCATTCTTCGCCTTGATAGCCAGATTAGCGCTTCCTAACGCCTCGGCAAGCAGCCGCTTCTGTTCCGTCTGCTGCCGCTTTCTCTCGTCGCTGGATTCCCCGATAAACACATAGAAAATATCCCCAACCGCTTCATTCTTAATATAATGGCCGTAATCCTCCACCCATATGACAGTTCCGTCCCTGCGCCTAATCCGGTATTCTACAAAATCCAGATCAAACTGATTCTCAAAGATCTGTCTCTCAATACTCTTATCCACCTCATCCCAGTCCTCCGGATAGACAAGCCCCCGAAACGTATTACCGGTGAGCTCTCGGAATTCCTTTCTCGTCTCGCACTTAAATATATTAAGCAAACTCTGGTTCACATAGACAATCTGCCCTTCACTGTCAGCAAAATAGATTAAGAAACCGCCTGGAATCTCATCCATAAAACGCAGGAACTCAAAGGTCTCCGGAAGGCTGTCCCTATCCTCCAAAGGAATCAGTTCTTTGGGCAGCTTCTCCTCACTGATACTGTTTGGCTCAATTTCATTCTCCTCCAGGACACGCAGTAAATGTATCACACGCTCAATCAAATGCCCTTCATGTCTCATGTTCATATAAAAACACCCCCTCTTACTCTTATATAATTAAATCGCCTTTTGACGCCATTTACCTCGTTTATAGAAAATACTTGTAATGATTGCACCGAGCACCCACGAAATCAGAAGTGAAACATAGATACTCTCCTTGCGCCCGCCTGGGAAATCCGCACTCTTTGTCAGGTATACCAGCCCATAGGCAATGGGAACCCGCAAAAAAATGGTCATCACAATAGAAATCCACATAGGAGTCACCGTATCTCCGGCGCCACGCATCACACCGGATAAGCTCTGGATAATCGCCATTGCAATATAGCCCACAGCCAGAATCCGCATCATATTCATACTGAGTGTCACCAAATCCGCCGTATTCGTGAAGATTGCCATCAGATGCCTTCCAAAAATCAGTATCAGCCCTGTAATCGCAGCCGAGAAGCCAACTGCCATCAAGGTTCCCTGCTTTGCACCCTGGCTGACACGGTCATAAGCCCTCGCACCCACATTCTGTCCGGCATAGGTGGTCATAGCCGTTCCGAAAGAAAAGTTAGGCAGCATCGCAAATCCGTCCACACGCATGACGATGACATTGGAGGCGATGAACTGTTCTCCGAAGCTATTGGTAAGAGACTGAACCACCAGCATCGCCATGGACATAATCGCCTGGGTTACTCCGGAGGGAACCCCCAGACGGATAATATTCATCCCATGACGGTTAGTCAGCCGAAAATACTGAGCCTTAAAGTCAAATAACTCCTTCATCCGCATTAGCTTAAGAAGGCACAGCACAGCCGAGATGGCCTGTGCAATCACGGTTGCCAGGGCAACGCCGCTTACTCCCATATCAAATTTTATCACAAATAACAGATCCAGTGCAATATTCAAAACGCTGGATACAATCAAATATACCAATGCGGAAATCGAATCGCCAAGCCCTCTTAAAATTCCGCTTAATATATTGTAAAACGCAAGCCCTGATACCCCCAGAAACAGAATCCGAAGGTAAGACGTACACCAGTTAAGGATGCTTTCCGGCGTCTTTAAAAGCACCAGAAGGGGCCTTGCCAGCACAGTGGCCAAAAACATTACTATAATAGAAGATATTGCTGTTAAAACAATACTGTTGGCAATGGCAATAGATAGATCCTCCCTCTTTCGCGCACCGAAATACTGGGATACCATAATACTGGCGCCTACGCTGATTCCGATAAACAGCACGATCAGCAGATTCAGAATCGGCCCTGCGCTTCCCACCGCGGCCAGCGCGTTATCTCCCACATAGTTACCTACCACCACGCTGTCCACCGTATTATATAACTGCTGAGCAATATTACCGATTAACATTGGCACAGTAAAAATCAAAATATCCTCCCAAGGCTTTCCCACGGTCATATCAACCGGTGCAAATAATTTCTTCAGTACATTCATACTTCTCCTCCTCATTTACAAACCTTACTGGACGAAGTCCACCTACCCGAAGGGTATGCATTACGTTGTGCCCTTAGGTATACTCTTATATTCAGTTATATCACAAATTATTAAATTTTGATAGAGTATTTAAAAAATCCTTGTGATATAGTTTTAAAAACTATATAATAGTTCCATTGAGGTGATAATATGACAATTAATACAAAGGACATGCTGAACAGTATTCTCTCCAGTATCTCACGAATTGAATATGTAAGACCGGATTCCATTCCCAATATAGACCTTTATATGGACCAGGTCACTACATTTATGGAGGAACAGCTCTCCTCCTCCAGACGGCACGAGGAGGACAAGATTCTGACCAAGACCATGATCAACAACTATGCCAAGAACAATCTCCTTCCCCCGCCTGTGAAGAAAAAGTATTCCAAGGAGCACGTCCTTGCGCTGATCTTCATTTACTATTTTAAGAATATCCTGTCCATCAAGGATATCGAAACCTTGCTCTCTCCTATTACGGAGAAATATTTTGACGCAGACGATACACTTAACATGACCGCTATCTACGAAGAAATCTGCCAGCTTGAGAAGTCCAGAATCGACGCCCTTCAAAAAGATGTGGCAAGATCCTACCATCATGCCATGCACTGTTTTGCAGATGTGCCTGATGATGAGCGCGATTACCTTCAGCTCTTTTCCTTCATCTGCTCGCTGAGCTTTGACGTGTATGTCAAGAAGCTTCTGATTGAAAAGCTGATTGACGAGCTTCCAGAGCCGTCGCACGAAAAAAAGAAGAAATAAGACTTCCCAAGTCTTGTTTCTTCTTATCTTCCTAATTCTATTACAGTGTCTCCTCTCCCTCCTCCATGGCACCAATCCGCGCAAATACCATGTCATAACCATCATTGCCGTAGTTAAGGGAACGATTCACCCTGCTGATGGTGGCGGTAGAAGCGCCTGTCCTCTCGGCAATCTCAAGATAGGTCCTGTGATCCCGCAGCATCTTCGCCACCTCGAATCTCTGGGACAGCGACAATAACTCATTGATCGTACAGATATCCTCAAAAAATGTATAGCACTCCTCTTTATTCTCCAGGCTCAATATCGCACGGAACAGAAAGTCTACTGCCTCCGTCCTGATCTTCTTACTCATATAACATTATCTCCTTCACAGCCAACTCAATTACTCTTATATTTTAGCACACTAAATTCATAAAGTCTATACCTTTTTCCAGTGTTTTAGACAAGACTTTAATTTTTCCAGTGAAGTATTGGCAATGAGCTCGTCCGGAAAGTTTACCTCTGAAAGAGCACGGGCCGCATACTGATATTCTGCAATATCCGCATCCACATGGGAATCACTTCCCAGAACCACCATAACCTCCTGCTTCCGGCACTCCCACAGCATGTCCCGGCAGTTTTCCATGGTATTCCTCCGAAAGCTCTTTGGGCTTAAAGAAGAATTATTGACTTCCAGAAGCGTCCCTGTCTTTTTTGCCTCCCCAACCAACGTCTCCATATCCACTGGGAACCTCCCGTCGTCAGGATGCCCGATAATATCCACATAGGGATTCTGCATCACGTTCACATACGCCCGCGTCACCATCTCCCTGGTACACTCTCCCTTATAGCATGGGAAATGCATACTGGCAATGGCTATATCCAGCTCTCCCAAAATCTCCTGGGAAAGATCTACCTCCCCTTCCTCGTTCAGAATATTCAATTCCGTCCCCATCAGAAGCTCTATCCCGCACATCTGCCTGGGCACCACCCTAAGATTCTGGAAATAGTAGATATGGCAGGTCCCTGGCATCTGTACTGCATGTTCAGTAATCGCAAGACCCGTAAGCCCCTTTTCTGCCGCTGCCGACGCCATCTCCTTTATGGTATTGTAGGCATGTCCGCTGGCAAGTGTATGGGAATGTGTGTCAATCTCAATTTTCATAAATTCTTGTCCTTCTTTCTTGTCATTTCATTTTTACGCTTGGAAATATTATACAGTATATGTCCGCCTTTTTCTACACAATCTAAAATGAATCTTATAAATATGGAGGTAAACCATGAAAGAAAAAACAAACCAGGAAATCATCGACGAATTTGACTACCTGTCCAACGCAGCCTCATCACAGGACTGTACCGGACTGATTCCGTCAGAGCCTGCTTCGACAGAAGAAGTGGAGGCCTATGAGGAATTGTATCATTTTCTGCCGCCCCACGCAAGGGCATCTGCTATCAAGCCTGACGAACACCTTAAGTAATCCCGCATATACTAATGAAAAAATGGAGTTTTCATCATGCCTTCTAATAACTTAGTCCCAGTAAACGGCGTTATCCAGAGTATCTCTGCATTTGACAACAACTGCTGTATGCTTGAGGTCACTATACGCAATTCCGACGGGATCACCAACTTTATCGTAAGCCCTGACACTTACGTAATCAGTGAGGTCCGCTTAAGAGTCGGGATGAATATCACCGCATTCTATGATGCCAACCTACCCATCCCGCTAATTTTCCCGCCGCGCTACCAGGCCATCTTCATCGGACGCAGGAATCCGAGAGAGAACATCTATGCAGGGGAATTTGACGATAATTTGGAATCCCTTGACGGCACATTGAAGCTGAACATCGGGCGCTCTACGGAGATTGTGACGTCCAACGGTCAGCCATACGACTGTTCTCTTGCGGCGCAAACGTTGATTGTGTATTACAGCGCATCCACCAGAAGTATTCCCGCCCAGACAACGCCGCGGAAGATTATCGTAATCTGTTAAAAAAATTTTATTTTTTTCTTTTCCTGGCCTCTCAACTGTGTTATAATCATGCCATGGGGTATTAGCGCAGTTGGGAGCGCGCCACACTGGCAGTGTGGAGGCCACGGGTTCAAGTCCCGTATGCTCCACTTCTGAGTCTTGGGATTTATTTCCAAGACTTTTGATTCTGATTACCTTAGTAAGAAGTTGATAGAAAGCAGGTGAGGGCATGACGGGCAAAGAAGTGTTAAATCTGATTCGGGCATTGCGTGAAAAGGGAATGTCTGCAGAAGAAATTCTTGAAATTATCGAAAGCGTTGAAAGCCATTCCCCGGCAGAAGATGGTAGAAAGCAGAATAATTAACAGGTGACAGCCTGTAAATACGGTACGTAAAGAAAACAGGTGAGAAATAATGCCAAATGGTCTTGAGGTTGTTAAAACTGCTATTGATGACTTCAAAAAGATTCAGAAGTATATGTCATTGGCGAAAGATGAGAATGCTGCAAAGACTTATGCTGAATTAAAGAGAGAATATCTGGCACTTAAAGCAATCCTTCAGACTGCCGGTGTTAATCTGACAGATATTGACGAGATGAAAGAGTAAACGAAAAGGTGTGAGCATATGCCAATTAACCTTGAGATTGTTAAAACTGCTATTGATGATTTTGCAAAAGTGCAAAGACGTATGATATTAGCAAAAAAGGAAAACGCACCAGAAACATATGCCGATTTGAAAGAGGAGTATATCTCTCTGAAAGCATTGCTCAATATCGCCGGCGTAAATCTTAATGAACTGGATAAAATCAAAGAGTAACAAGTGAATACCTGTATGTTCTAGTTTGCAAGGCATAGCCCGATTTCGATATTATGGCTATGTCTTTTTTCATTTTCTCTACACTGAAAAATCAGATATGGGGCAGAATTCAAGTAAGGGAACATACGGTGTTCTAGGGATGGAACGGTGCAAGTATACGGCTACTGTATGGCACTCTCCCACTTCATAAATCATTAAAAAGCAGGTCAGCCTATCATGAATTTGGGTAAGCTGACCTTTTCTATTGCAAAAAATTGCCGTCACTTACAATAATACCTCCGCTTATGGCGACAACTACGGCGACAGCGTCGTCGTCAGCTACTCTGCCAGTATAGGAATACATTTCTTAAAAATTCTACTATCTGCAAACATATCTCACAAATTCAATAATGATTTTCTTTCTGAAAATGATTATCTATTTATCGGAAACTATTTGTAAGCAATAATGCTTAAATGCCAAAAGAATCAATAAAAGATTAGTAGAGGA
>CAJUBG010000065.1 GCA_910584575.1 uncultured Dorea sp. | reverse complement strand
TGCATTCTGTACATTCCAATGTGATTCTTGTACGCACAACTTCCACCTCGCTTTACGTTTTTGCATTGACGTGTTACCTGGTAGCTTGCGAGGCTACCCAAATATTTAGGCATAAAAAAAAGACCTACTTCCATTCGCTAGGATAGCTTACCATAAATAGCAGAAAAATGCAAGTCCTTATCAGCAATTTTTGTATCCAAATATAGGGCTTCGCCAATTCTTGGCATATTCTACTGTACACAACATTTTTTCTTTAGTATAATATATTAAGAAATGAAATCTGTCTGCAAATCTCTGAGGTATATCCGCAGGATTGCATCAAGAATGAAAGTTGAGGTATATTTGATATGATTTATAATAATGTATTAGAAGCCATGGGACATACTCCTGTCATACAGCTAAACCGTATGGTCCCGCCAGACTCTGCAAGGATACTGGTGAAGTTCGAAGGCTTAAACGTGGGCGGCTCAATTAAGACAAGAACCGCATACAGCATGGTCCGCCAGGCTGAGGAGGACGGCATTTTAAAGAAAGACTCCATTATCGTAGAGCCCACCAGCGGCAACCAGGGAATCGGGCTTGCCCTCGTAGGGGCTGTGAAGGGATACGAGACGGTTATCATCATGCCCGATTCCGTCAGCCAGGAGAGGCGTTTTCTCGTAGAGCATTACGGCGCGAAAGTTATCCTGGTGCATGACGCAGGAAATATAGGCGACTGTATCAATGAATGTGTCAAGACCGCCAATCGAATGGCGGCTGAGAATCCAAAAGTATTTGTACCGCAGCAGTTTGAGAATGAGGCGAACCCAACGGCACACCGCCGCCAGACAGGGCTTGAGATTTTAGAACAGGTTGAAGGCTCTATTGACGGCTTCTGCTCAGGAATCGGAACCGGAGGAACCATCACAGGTATTGGTGAAATCTTAAAAGAGAAAAATCCTAATATTACGATTTGGGCGGTAGAACCTGAAAACGCAGCGATTCTTGCAGGCGGCAGCGTGGGAACTCATATCCAGATGGGAATCGGCGACGGGGTTATTCCAAAGGTATTGAATCAGCACATTTACGAGGATATCACAATCATAACTGACGAGGAAGCCCTTAATACCGCCAAAGACCTTGCAAGGCTGGAGGGGCTGATGTGCGGAATTTCCAGCGGGACGAATGTGGCCGCGGCTCTGAAGCTAGCGGAGAAGCTTGGCAAAGGAAAGACGGTCGTGACCCTTCTTCCGGATACAGCGGAGAGGTATTTTTCAACGCCGTTGTTCGGGTAAAACCTCCAATCCGATTTCGCCGGAGGTTTCCGCTTATCTTTTAATATTTTTTTGCAACCTTGTAGGTGTAAGAAACATTGATGAGAAGATAGAGTATTAAGACGCCCATAAACCACAAAAAGCAGGCAGAACCTTTTGTAAAACAGCAAGCGAATATCAGAAGGATTCCTGCTATTATAGATGATATTCCGCCAAACCGTTGGCTTTTTTCCCATGTTGCCTCGTTTTTCATACTCCAATGAGTTCTCAAGCCCATAACGGAATTCATCTGAAGCTTCGGCATCATATATCCAATGACAATCATAAATATGCCGAAAAGAACGAAAAGAAGTTGATATATATCGATAGATACAGAAGACAAATCTTCTACTTTGTGAAAATCCGTATATAGAAAATAACCCGTCATGGCATTGAACATGAAAAGGGAAAAAATACCTGCCATTATACAGACCTTTTCATTATCTTCCCCCGTTTTTTCCTGATTGGCAGAAAGCTTCGATATCCCAAGCATAAATGAGCCAAAGAGGATAGTAACAACCGGGAAAATAAGCGTTTCATATTTGCTGCCCCAACGAGTTACCTGATTATCAAAACCATAGTGAGCAGGAATCTGCTCTGGCAAAAACACCAATGAAACCAGAGTTACGGGTAAAGGTAAAAACATAAGGATATAGAATATGATTCTTTGTTTTTTCATGAACAGTCTCCTCTCACGATACTATTGCCTTATGAAAAACTGGGGCTGCCTTTATACCTTAATGGACGAAGTCCACCCACCCGCAGGGTATGCATTGCGGTGTGCCCTTGGGTATACTTAATAAGACAGCCCCAGACAGATTCTATATATCTGCGTATCTATCACGCGTTCAACAGCTTCTCAATGCTCACCAGCTTCACGCTGAGAACGAATATCTTAGACGCAATCTCTAATTCCTCCACAGTCGGGAAGGACGGCGCAATCCTGATATTACAGTCCTTCGGGTCTTTTCCATAAGGATAGGTCGCCCCCGCGTCCGTCATCACAAGCCCTGCCTCTTTTGCCTTGGCAACAATGGCTTTCGCACACCCCTCCATAGAATCAAAGGAGATAAAATATCCGCCAAGCGGCTTCGTCCATGTCCCTATCCCAAGGCCGCCAAGCTCTTTCGTCAAGACCTCGTCCACCTTCTCGAACTTTGGCCTAAGAATGGCCGCGTGCTTTCTCATATGCTCGTAAACTCCAAGCATATCCTTGAAATACCTCACATGGCGAAGCTGATTCAGCTTATCATGGCCAATAGTCTGATACTTCATATATTTTCTTGCATCCTCCAGGTTTCCCCTTGACGCTGCCAACGCCGCAATCCCAGAACCAGGGAAGGATACCTTTGACGTAGAAATAAACTTAATCACAATGTCCGGATTCCCGACTTTGATACATTCATTCAACAATTCCAGCACAACCACCCTCTTGTCGTCATAAAGGTGATGAATGGAGTACGCATTATCCCAGAAAATACGGAAATCCTTGGCCGCCGGCTTTAATCTCGCAAACCGTCTGACCGTCTCGTCTGAATAGGAAATTCCTGTTGGATTGGAGTATTTCGGTACACACCAGATTCCCTTGATTAACGGGTCTTTCGCTACCAACTCCTCTACCATATCCATATCCGGCCCAGTTTCAAGAAGTGGAACGTTAATCATCTCAATTCCAAAAAATTCTGTAATAGCAAAATGGCGGTCATACCCTGGCACCGGACATAAGAACTTCACATGATCAAGCTTTCCCCACGGCGTACTGCCCATAAAACCATGAGTCATGGCGCGCGACACCGTATCAAACATCACATTCAGGCTGGAATTCCCATATATAATAACACTGCGCTCTGGAACCTCTGACAAATCCGCCAACAGCTTCCTCGCATCACTGATTCCGTCAAGGACACCATAATTCCGGCAGTCTACTCCGTCAGAGCTAACCAAATCTGATTCGCTGGTCAAAACATCCATCATACCAATTCCAAGGTCTAACTGCGCTTTTGATGGCTTACCACGGGACATATCCAGATGCAGCCCCTTTTTCTTAATCTCCTCGAACTGCTTTTCAAGGTCACTTTTCAGGTTCTTTAACTTCTCTTTGCTCAACTTGCTATATGGTGCCATATCGAAACTCCCTTCTTTTCTCATTGACGGCTCATGCCCTTCATTTTCCCACTCAAAAGGGGCATATATTACAAAATGCCCCTTTTTTTCTGTAACCACTATATGCTATTCTACGTACTATCCGCGGAAATGTCAAGATATTTTTGCATTTTTATCTCGTTTTTCTTTCATTTTTATTCTATTTCAAACGAAGCTTTACTATACAGATATTCTAAAATGCAAGTTACAATCACAGGACTTGCAAAACTTTTATCTATCACTTTCAATAGGCTCTTAACCTCCTACTCCAGCAGTTCAAACCGCAGAAAAACCGGATTATGGTCGCTATATCCAAAATCCGTATCAATATTTTCTGCCGTTGCCTTCACATTATCAGACACCAGAAACCCATCCACCACAGTTGTATAATTCACACCTTTCGTATACGGAATATCCGCACCACGGCAGGTCGGCACGTCAAGCTCATTTACCGCCTGTTGAATGGCAATCCCCTGTGCCATCTCCTCCTGGGTCAGAACAGATACCCAGGCAGGAAACTTCTGCTTGGCCGGAAAACCCTCTGCCACCGCTTCCCCCAAAGCATGGTTAAAGTCTCCGCCGACAATCACATAATTCCCCGCCTGATACTCCTCCTTCATCACAGAATTCAACATCTCTAACTGCTGCGCACGAATCCGCCCGCCCTCATCATAAGCAGACATATGGCTGTTAATCAACACCAGTTCTTTCCCGCCTTCTACCGGCAGACGCATCACGGCAAAACACCTGTCCAAATCAGTAAATTTCGTGACAAAACTATTATCCACCGGATAACTCCTGCGCTCTGCCTCTGCAATCTTATAGCGGCTGAAATTTAAAAGACCAGCCTCCACAGCCCCATGGGGGTCTGAAAAAGGATAGAATAAGTATGCTGAGTGGAAATTATTTGCAAATAGGTTCCCATAATCAGAAAACCTTTTAATCAACTCCTCCTTCTGGTTGATATGGTAACTCCGGTCAGCATCAACATCCACTTCCTGGAGAAGCATAAAATCCGCGCCAAGCTTCTCAAGCTCTCCTGCCGCCCCTTCTGTATTCGCCTTCACTGAAGCCTTGCTAACCGCCTTGCCGTATTTTCCCGCCGTCTTGGTTCCGTCCTCCATCTCTCCTGTATCCATAAAGAAGCTATAATCCGGCCCGTATGCGCCAAAGCCAATATTATAGGTCACAGCGGTATACATTTCCCCTAACTTTAAAGTCTCCTTCTGGTTATTCTTTGCCTCTAATGCCGCATGATCCTCAATCCGATAGTAATTCGCCTGCATATAAATTACATATCCTGCTACACAAACCACACAGAGCAGAAGTATACCAAGTATAATCTTTAAAATATTAGCTTTTGCCCGCCCTTCTTTCATTTTATTTGAACCTCCGTTCTTCAATCTGACAAATATAGTATACTGAAAATACGCGCAAATAGCAACTTGAGACCCCCAATAAACCTACGTACAGATTAAATAATAAAATTAACCACTCCATATATTAAATGGCAGATTGAAAAAACAGAAATTGGGATTACTGCTATCATGTTTTTTCTGTCAATAGCAAAAAACATAAAAGCCAAACATGGGAATAACGTCAAACCCAATATGACAGCTACATTCACTATACCGGCATAATAGGCTATCCAACTCGCAAAATATAACAGACAGCAAATTAAGACAGCGGCTATCAAAGGTGTAATACGAATTGCGTCCTTCTTTTCATTGGCAATAACACAAAGCGCAGCAACCATCAGCACTTGGCTGACCGAGGCTATCGCATCAACACCGCCTGTAACCGTGTCTGCTCTCAAAATGTCATTGGGAGCCGGTACAGCAAACCAAATAAAATTAGGCATCATAATAGCTAAAAATAATAGCAGCCCCCAAATCTCAAATCTTAGCTTATAACCTTTCATATCCTTCCCCGCATTCTGACAGCTCTCTTACCGGCGCCCGACAAGCCCCATCCTCACACAGATAGTACAGCACGCCTTCCTCCGGCAGAGGATACTCTGACGTAAACGGCGCACATTCCATCAGAGCATCTGCATTCCCCTTAGTCTTGACCAAAATCTCTATGCCATACACAGGCAAATTCACAAGCTGCTGCCTCAGTTCCTCTGATACCTCTCCATTTACAGTACACACCAACTCACGATGAGTACAGACTGCCTCGGCCATCGCCAAAAGAGCAAAACCGTAACCCGCAGGATATTCCTGGATTTGCCACGTACAATACTGCATCTGCCTTCGGGCAGCCCGCTGCCAGCTCACTTCCCCTGTCAGCGCGGCCAGCCTCTGAAGCACCATGAAAGCCACAGAATTGCCGGAGGGAATCGCCCCGTCATACATTTCCTTGGGTCGTGCGATTAATTGTACCGCGTCTATGGCATTCATAAAATATCCGCCGTCCTCTTGGTCTTCAAAAAACTGAAGCATCTGTTTTGCCCTGTGAATTGCATTTGACAGATATTCCACACAAAAATCAACTCGGTATAATTCCAGTAGTGCAAGAGCGTATACCGCATAATCCTCCAACATTCCCGGATGCGCAGCCTCCCCGTCGCGAAAACGCAGGTAAAGCCTTCCATCCTTCCCATTCATCCGTTCTTCAATGAATTCCTGCGCTTTTTTCGCAGCTCTCAGGTATCTCTCCTCCTTAAGAGCAACGCCTGCTCTCGCAAGCGCAAGGATGGTCCAGGCGTTCCATGAAAGCAGAATCTTATCATCTTTATGAAGGCTTGTCCGGCTGATCCGATACTGATATAATCTGTCAAGGCTGTTCTCTGCTGCCGCCTGTTCTTCTCTTGCTTTATTGCCATTTGCGGTTTCTTTGAACACGTCCTCTGCCTGCTCATTGCAAAGCCGATTAGGAATACTCTTGCCTTCAAAATTCCCCTCTTTTGTAATCCCATACTGACGGCAAAATTCTTTTCCGTCTGCCTCTCCCAACACAGAGATTACTTCTTCTGGGGTAAATACATAATATTTCCCCTCCACGCCCTCGCTGTCCGCGTCCTGCCCGCAGTAAAATCCGCCCTGCCAGTCCGTCAGCTCACGCAGGATATAGTCCGCCGTATGCCGGGCCACCTCCCCATACTTCTCCTTTCCCGTAATCTGATATGCCTGTACATAAGCCAGAAGCAGCAACGCATTATCATACAACATTTTCTCAAAGTGGGGAACGAGCCACTGTTCGTCCGTAGAATAGCGCGAAAAGCCTCCGCCGATATGATCATGAATTCCCCCGTCCGCCATTGCATTCAGGGTGATTTCCACCATGCGCAGGGCTTCCGGTTCCTTTTCTTCCTCCGCAAATCTCATTAAAAACAGAAGGTTATGGGGTGACGGAAACTTGGGCGCACCGCCAAAGCCTCCCCAAACAGGATCAAACTGCTTCACAAAAATATGGTATGCCTTATGAAATATGTCTTTTTCAGACAATTCCTCTTTATTCTCCTTGAGGGCGCTTTGATTGTTAATTAATGCCGTAATTTCTTCTCCATCCCTCATCAAGTCCTCCCGCCTGTCTTTCCACAGCAGGAGAACTTCTTTTAAGATATCCACAAGTCCAGGGCGCCCATAATACCGTTCTTTTGGGAAATATGTTCCTGCAAAAAAAGGCTTCTGCCCTGGCGTCATAATGATTGTAAGAGGCCAGCCTCCCTGTCCGGTAACCGCCTGGCAGACAGATATATAGACAGCGTCAATATCTGGCCGTTCCTCTCTATCAACCTTAATGCACACAAAGCCCTGATTCAAAAGCTCTGCAACGGACGTATCCTCAAAGGATTCATGGGCCATCACATGGCACCAGTGGCAGGTAGAATAACCAATACTCAGGAAAATGGGCTTATCCTCCGTCTCAGCCTTTTTAAACGCCTCGTCGCACCAGGGATACCAGTCCACCGGATTGTCCTTATGCTGAAGCAGATATGGGGATTTTTCGTCTTTTAATCTATTTGACATTGCTTCTCCCTCCAATGTTAAAATATTGATTCTAAATACCCCTTAGTATCTCCCAAAAGGCATAAGCCTATGCTTTTCCCTTAAATGCTTTTTTCTAAATAATATCTTTACGAAATAAGTGTCTGTGCTTCTCAAAGAACTCATAAAAATACCGGATATGCTCTAGCTCATACCACTGAGCCTCCTCCATGCATTCACAATCCAGATTGTAGATTTTAGCCTGCAAGGTTCCAAGCATAAAGGGGGAGTGTGTTGCAATGATGAACTGGCATCCCAGAAACCGTGCCATCTTATTAATCTCCTCCGCCAGTTTTACCTGATTTTCAGGAGATAACGACACCTCCGGCTCATCCAGAAGATATAACTGATCAGGCATAAATGCATCCATAAGAAGCTGCATGGCCGTCTCTCCATTGGAGTATTTTTCCTGAGCAAACTGCATAATTTCCTTTCTGGAATAAAAGCTGTTCCCATGACTGACAAAGGACTTCTCTGCCGCCTCTTTGTTTATTCCCTTTTGTTTCATGAGTTCAAAAACATAGCCTCTTTCCAACGCCTCCTCCTGCTGTATCTTCTTAATCTCAAACAAGATATCCTCGCTTTTTATGTAAAGGCTGTCTTTTGGAATACTAACCCCTTTTCCTGACTCATCTTCACCCATATCAAAGCTGCACTCACGGACAAATTTATCAATGTAGCCCTGACCATATACATAGGTTTCACATCCTTTGATACCTGCTTTTCGGGCGATGATATTGAGCAAAGTTGATTTCCCTGAGCCGTTATTGCCATAGATAATCGTGATTGGCGCAAATACGAACGGGTATATTTCTTTTGTTCTAAAAACATTATAGGGATAGATGTGAGGACTTCTCATTTTCTTTTTTGATATAGCAAATGTGCTTAAATATACCATTTTCTCCGCCTTTCGATTTCATTTTTACACACTTAAGAACGAAAATTAACTCTGCCAGCACAATTCCTCCAAAACGTCTATTAAGGTTTTTAGGATACTGTTTCAAATAATACTTTGCAGCTTTTCTTATAGCAGGCAATCCCAAACCTATGAATCACCTGCGCCCCCTCCCGTCGCAAAGCCTGCGCATACCCTTCATCATTAATTTGCTTCATCGCCTTCTTGCATACAGACTCGAACGCGCCATCTTCCGCATATTTCACCTCCATAATGCATCCAATCTTTTCCGCGGGAATCCTAATCATAATATCCGTATATCCAGTACCGGATTCCGTATTGGATTTCACAATCCAGTTTTCTTCTGCTCTCATCAGACCTAACAACATTCCATGGTAAAAATTTTCTTTCATCTCTTTCCGGATAAAAGTATCCCGAATACTAATGGAATCGTCCATAAAACTGTTAAATAACAGTTGGAATGTCTCTCCATCCCCTTCTTTAACCGCCTCACAAAATTTCTTCCACCGTTCTGTATTGCTTACTGTTCTTCTTTCAAACCAAGACAGGATTCTCTCCTCGTAGATTCCACGGATTTCTCTATTGGGAATTACAAGCCTATGAATCTTGCCGTCTGGCTTTGCCGCATCTGTCAAGTAACCAGTTGCAAAAAGAATACTCCATAAATATGTCTGTCTTTTCTGAGGTTCTTTATTTTCAAAATCAGAGTATGTCAAGCCAGAAATCAATGATTTCTCCACATACTCTCCGGATATCAATGCCTCGATTTCTGCTCTTGTAGCCTCATTAGAATGTTCCAGAATATCTTTCACAATGCTGTTGCTGCTGCTATTCTCCCAATGAGCTTCCATCCTCGCTCTCCTTGATTCACAGAATTTATCGCATTGATTTAACACATCCCAAGGGCAGTAAATGTGAGCTTCACCAAACTGGTATCCATCATACCACTCCTTAAACAATTCAAACTTATCTCCCAAGTCATAGTAATCCAACAAATCTTTTACTTCCTGATCCGTAAATCCAAAATATTCTGCAAACCGAACATCCGAAACCGTCCGTACCTTGAAATTATTAAGCCCCGTAAAAATACTTTCCTTCGCAATCTGAAGACATCCCGTAATTACTGCAAACTCAAGATTCTCATTGGTCTTAAGCACCTGGCTTAAGATAGAGCGAATAAGATCTACCATCTGGGGATAATATCCATTTTGGTAAGCCTTATCTAGCGGCACATCATACTCGTCAATCAGGACAATCACCGACGTTCCATAGTGCTTGCGCAAAAGTCTTGTCAGTAGCTTCAGACTATTGTGAAGCTCTGACGGCTTTTCTAACCTATTTTCTGCCAATCGTTCAAACTTTACCTTGTCATACTGCATTATACTCCCGCTTCCCACAAGGAAATCCAGTCTTGCCGCTTCTTCACTGACAACAGTACACAGCATTTCATACGCAGCCTGAAAATCTTCTCCTGCAACGTCTTTCAAACTTATGGAGATGACAGGATATTTCCCCATATACTGTTCACACAATTCTTTTTCCTCTGTAATCTTCAGCCCCTCGAACAATGCTGCATCTGCGCCAAACTCAAAAAATGTTTTCAGCATATCAATATTTAAACTCTTACCAAAACGCCTGGGGCGTGTAAAAAGATTTACACTGCCTCTAGTTTTTAGAAGCTCGCTGATGAAGCTCGTCTTGTCAACATAGTAGAACCCTTTTGTTCTAATATTGCGGAAAAATTCTTCCCCTATTGGAAGCTTCTTCTTCTCAATCATAATTTTACACCCATTTCACAGCCTTTCTTTCCTTATCTTTTAAGTGTAATAAAAACGTCTATTAAGGTTTTTAATTATGTGTCTTAACCAGCGAAATCAC
This sequence comes from uncultured Dorea sp., assembly GCA_910584575.1. Lineage (GTDB taxonomy): Bacteria > Bacillota > Clostridia > Lachnospirales > Lachnospiraceae > Sporofaciens. The sequence continues at coordinate 8,453 of CAJUBG010000065.1, read as the reverse complement.
ACCTGCAATGATTAAAAGCGGTACAGCAAGATAAACCAAACCTGCCACTACAAGTACAATCAGGGCCAGGGGCATAAATATAACCGTAACCAATATTCTGGCAAGCCCCCATGAAGCTCGGATTGCAAATATAAGCAGTTTTCCAAATACGATTAATGTTAATATTGTAAATAATATTGTGAACATAGCAGACCTCCCTGAATTTTATTCGCCTGAAACCATATATCTTCTCCTATAATATTCCATCGTACGATACTCCAGAATATCCTTCATATGATATTTGAACGCGGCATTTTCAATACATATTCTCAAATCTTCACGGATAGCAATGGCATATCCGTCTTTATCAATAAAGAAGCCCTTTCCCGAAGATTTCAAAAATCGAATCGGCATGGATTTGGCCTTAGCAAGATGCTGCTTATCCGTCATCTTTTTATAATCTTCATAGGAAATATCCGCCGCAAAATCTTTCCAGTTCGTTCCTGCATGAAAAAACTTCTTCCAACTTTCCAACACTTCATTGAACATATCCACAGAATTCATTTTAACTTATATCTCCTTACTTTACTTATATACTTTTTATATTTCCGTAAATCACTGCTACAAAACGGTCTCCCATGCCCAGGATATATAAATTGGGGCTTTTCAGCAAGCAATATATCCCATGAATTTTGAAAGTCCCTCTTATTTTCCAACCATATAGTAATCCTTCTTAAACTAGGAACTCCATTCATTGCAGCATCACCGCAGAAAATAATCCTACCAATTTTAAGAGATATAGAATCCTCTGTATGTCCTGGCGTAAATAATACTTTCCCACGCAGCTCGCTCTCTATCATATGAATATTTTGCGGCGATATTTCTATAAATCTGTCAATATACTGTCTTTCAACCGCAGGAAATAAATGCCTTCCCTTTCCAATCAGTCCCATAGACCTGCAAAAACCTAATGCTATTAAACTACTACATCCACCAACAAATGAATTCTGTCCTTTTAGAAGCGTAGGCATAGACTTATCACTTATAATCACTTTTAAATCAGAACACTTCGACAATAATTCATTCAAAAATCCAGCGTGGTCATCATGTGCATGAGTCAGAAAAACATATTTGATTTCCGATAACGCGATACCATGCTTCTTTAACCTTTTCTCTACACCTCGCAGGCCATGCTCATATCCTGTATCAACCATAACATAGCCTGACGAAGTATAATACACATAAGTATTCATCACTCTGTTTCCTACATTATATATTTTCATAATTCACCTTAATTCTAATGATAAACCTCTGACAATACCATCATATACCGTACCCCATGTAAGAACAGTACCAAACATATCTAAAATTCATACTTTTTCCCATGAGAAAATAATACCCCATCTATCAGCTCAATACACAAAATTATTGTATTTTTATCCTCAAAATCATTATGTCCATTATCAATCCATTCTGAAAAGGCTATTTTCAATTTATCCGCAATCCCATGATTTTCTTCTTTGCAAAAATAGCCCAAACTTACACCCCTTCCGTGTAGGCATTTACATTTCGCACATATGGAACGCCATTTTCTATTGTTGCCAACGCAATAACAGAATCCTTTCCAAAGCGCTCAATCATTATTTCATTAACTTCCTGAATTAATTTTTTCATTAGAATCTTCTCCATCTGTATTTCTTTTTTACTATATTGGTGATTGTATTACGGCCAATAACTTTAAGTCAATGATTATCGAGGAAAATCTCGAAATAATTCCTACATAGTACCATATCATTACGTTCAAACAGTATTTCACAGAAAACACAAATATGAATCTGTTAAACACACCGTTTCGAGTTTACAAGAAGCCGAGCAAAGAGGCGACACCGATACAATGGCGCGGGCAATGGAATATATGGATGAATGTTCAGGCAAAGCGGAAGAATATATAGAGAAGACCGTTATTTTTAATAAATCTTAAAACAATTAACAAATTGACATTTTTATGCATACCCTCTATAATATATTTATTACATACGTAAGATTTGGAGGGAACACTCATGGCTGATTTACCACAGATTTCCGAAGCTGAATACGAAGTTATGAAGGTAATATGGAAATATGCACCAATCAATACCAATGAAATCACGGAAAAACTATTAAAAACCACCGCTTGGAGCCCAAAGACTATACAAACCCTAATCAAACGTCTGGTCACCAAGGGCGCCCTTTCCTATGAGAAACAGGGGCGGATATTCGTCTATACTCCTCTTGTACTGCAAAATGAATATATCGGTCAGGAAAGCCGTTCTTTTCTTAAACGTTTTTACGGCGGTAATATCACCGCCATGCTGTCTGCATATATAGAAAGCGACGGCCTGACTGATACAGAGCTTGAGCAGCTTCGTTCCCTTCTTTCTAAAGGAAACGGAAAATAAACATACAAAAGGAGTTACACATTATGGCTGATTTTATGCTTCGCTTTCTCATATGCAACCTATTCATCAGCATTATAGTCGGAGTCCTATTGATTTCCAAATATCTATTAAGAAACATTCTGTCAAGCCGGATGCAGTATCACCTGTGGTTTTTACTGCTCGGTCTGCTCACAGTCCCTTTTATACCGTTTCAACCGGCAGAGTTTTCCCGGCTACTCTCTCGTATTGTATCGCATACCCTTGCCTTGCCTGATACCGGAAGTATCCTCAATCAAGAAGTGATCGCCTCTGCGCAAAATGTGAATTGGCTGAATGATTTTACTATCTCCGTAAGCAGAAGAACCTCTCCCATTACCGGAAATATTTTACTGGGAATATGGCTTGCAGGCATCCTTTTCATGATTTTACTAACAGTAAAATCTGCGCGCTGTCTGCGAAGCATAAAAAAATCTGCACTTCCTCTCCAAAACCAGGAAATCCTCAGACTATACAATGACTGCCTAAATGAGCTTCATATAACAAAAAAGATTCCAATATATAGTACCGCATTTTTGAAATCTCCCGTCATATCAGGCTTTCTAAGACCTCGTATCTACCTGCCCCTTCACTTAATCTCAGATTACAGTGAGCCGGATACGGAATCTGCCTGCAAAGCAGCCTGTCATTCATGCCTGCGCGAGACAGACAGACTTCGCCCTATCAGATACATGCTCTTTCACGAATTGCAGCACTACAAGCATAAGGATCCATTTATAAGTTATGTGATGACCATTGCCGGGGCCGTCTACTGGTTCAATCCTATGCTCTGGCTTGCTCTGAGAGAAATGCGAAATGACAGAGAAGTTGCCTGCGATACGTCCGTATTAAAACTGCTTACACCGGACTCCTACACAGATTATGGAAATACTTTAATTTATTTTGCCCAAAAGCTGTCCCACCCTGGCTTTCCCTTTGCCGCCGGATTAAGTGGAAGCATGACACAGATGAAGCGTCGAATCCTCAATATCGCTCTCTACGAGAAACCAAATCGAAGAAAACAACTGGCCGGTATGGCTTCTTTCCTGATGATAACAGTTCTTCTCCTGGGATTTACTCCCCTGTTATCTGCCAATGCAACAGAAGCCGACTCTGTGAAATGGGCTGCCACTCAAAAAAATATTTCCGACATAGACTTATCTTCCCATTTTAAAGAATATAAGGGAAGCTTCGTCCTATATGATATGGACAAGGATGCATGGAGTATTTATAACATGGAGCATGCCTCCCTGCGGGTCTCCCCAAACTCAACCTACAAAATCTATGACGCCCTGTTCGGACTGGAGGCCGGAGTCATCACACCAGAGGATTCTTTTATGGAATGGAGTGGGGAGCATTATTCATTTCAAGAGTGGAACACTGACCAAACCCTGCCCTCTGCCATGCAGTCCTCTGTAAATTGGTATTTTCAGAAAATAGACGAACAGCTTGGCGCATCTGCCATTGACCATTATATCCACAAAATTGGATATGGGAATGAAAACATTGATGACAGCCTTTCCTCCTACTGGATGGAGTCTTCTTTGAAGATTTCAACCATCGAGCAGGTAGAGCTTCTGCAAAAATTTTATGAAAACAGCCTTGGCTTTAACACCGAGAATATTGATGCAGTAAAGGACTCTATTCTACTGTATTCATCTGGCTCCAAAAGCCTCTATGGAAAAACCGGTACGGGATGTATAGACGGCAGGAATATAAACGGGTGGTTTGTGGGATATGTGGAATCCTCTGACAACACCTGGTTCTTTGCAGTAAATATTGCCGCCGTCGATGACGCGGCAGGCAGCAACGCGGCAAAAATAGTAATGGCTATTCTATCTGAAATGAATATTTTTTGAATTTCATCAGAACAACACTTCACCTAAATATTTATCATGTGGAACTACTAAACACCTTTCGATAGACTTCCAATAGCTGTCGTAAAGGTGTTTTTGTGCCATTCCATAGCTTTCTTTCGTATCAAACTCCCAATAAAGCATGTACTTGACACTTTTTACTATACGGGTAAGTTTAAGAGGCGGAAGCCCTTCTTTAATTTGAGCCATATCTATATGATACCCGCGTTTTATCAGCCGAAGCGAAACAAGTCCCTCCTGTTTTTCTAAAAATTCTTTAGCCTCAAACATTAATGTTTCAAATTCTTCTACTTTTTGCGGCTTGACTTGATAAATACATATTTCTGTAAATGACATATTGAACTCCTTCTTCAATTTGTTTAAGTAATCTAAATGGTTTTATTATTATATCAATCGGTGATTGTGGTGTAAAGTCTTTAAAACCGATAATATTTTCATTGGGGAAAAATAATGAAATTATGGCTTAGGTGTGATATAATGCATAGCGCTAAGGAGAACGATGGTATAAAGGAGTGTACAGATATGACGATAAGAACGGCAACCATAAATGATTTGAAGGAAATCGCCGCCGTCGAGGCTGCCTGTTTTCCTGCTGCCGAAGCAGCGACAAAAGAAGAATTTTCTGAAAGAATTCAATATTACGGGAACCACTTTTGGCTGATGTTTGACGAAGAACATTTAATTGCCTTTGTTGACGGTTTTGTTACCGACACGCCTGACTTGACTGATGAAATGTACGAAAAAGCATATATGCACGATGAACACGGCGACTGGCAGATGATATTTGGTGTGAATACGCTTCCCGGATATCGGAATCGCGGCTTTGCCGGTCAGTTAATTCAGTGTGCAATCGAAACTGCGAAAGTACAGGGAAGAAAAGGAGTCGTGCTCACCTGCAAAGACAGATTAGTGCCGTATTATGCGAAGTTTGGTTTTAAGAATGAAGGCATTTCTGATAAATCGACCCATGGAAATGTATCGTGGAATCAGATGCGATTGACTTTTTAAAAAGCTAAATATAAATGTGTCAGTACGCCAGTAGCGTTAAGCACTTTGACAAAGCTGTACTGAAAGTATGAGGAGAAAAATGTAAAATGGAAATCTATGTTAGAGCCATTTTTGAGTATATGAAAAATGAAAGGCTGATTGCATAACGATAGATTGAGTCATTGTTGTTTAAGGGAATGGCGTTATTTATTGGATAACATGGGATGGCTGTCTTGATATAGCAATTTTGATTTTGATTTGAATAAATTACGGAATGCGTTTACACATGATGAGATTGAATGTTTAAAAGCCTGTCAAAAGAAAAACAGTCGGAACTTATCGGGCGGAAAGCTGATTTTGCAAAAATGGCAGGGGTAAATCTGTAAATGTAGTCAAAAGAGTAAAGGCTACGGTAATGAACGGGCATATGCCAAATGGATTTTATTTTATCTGCAAGTAATATTTTTCAAAAAATAGTACAGGTACTATTGACAAATTAGAATGGTACCTGTATTATATTGAATAAGCAAAGATACAAGTACCAGTATAAAAATGAAAGGAGCATGATATGGATGATATGTATACAGCTATTTATGAAAAGCTCTCTACGCTGCAATGGCTCATGAAACGCCGACAGATGTTCAGTCAGGCACATTCAGGACCATTTGCCGATCCGACCAGAGGGCAGGGGAGAATCCTTGCCATGCTGAAAATCCAGCCGGAAATTAAGACAAGGGAGCTGGCGTATCTGTTGGGCATTCGGCAGCAATCGCTGAACGAGCTGTTAAATAAGCTGGAAAAAAGCGGTCATGTGGAACGTAAACCCTCTGAAAAGGATAAACGGGTCATGGTTGTCCATCTGACGGAAAAAGGAAAAAAGATTCAGCAGCCTGAAACAGATTATCAGGAAATTCTCGACTGCCTGTCACTGGAGGAATTGCAGCAGTTTGGGGAATATTTAGACAGGATTATTGCAGCGTTTGGAATACAGGAGGTTGATGGCAGAGAGGAGGAGCATATAACAGACTGGATGGAGCAGGCAAGGGAGCATATGGGCGAGGAACAGTTTGAACAGTTGATGTCTATGCGGGATCGGGCGTTCGGCTCTTTTGGGAGAGGGAGAAGCCCGGCAGGCATACCAGGAGTGGAACGCTTTTCACCGGATTATGACGGTTTTATTCCGGACAGAGGCGCATTTGGCGGCAGACCAGACAAATAAATAACTTAGAGGAACTATAAATCTATAGCGATAAGTCCTATGGGAAGCAATCCATAGGGCTTAATTTTTTGGATGAGGAGGAAAAGCAATGAATCCAATCATTGAAGTAGATCATTTTTCAAAGACATATGGAGATTTTAAGGCAGTAGATGATATTTCATTTACGGTAGATGAGGGAAGCATCTTTGCGTTTCTTGGACCCAATGGCGCAGGCAAGAGTACCACAATCAATACCTTATGTACGATTCTGGATAAAACGGAGGGAAGTATCCGAATTAATGGGCATGATGTTTCCAAAGAAAAGGGGGCAGTCAGAAAGGATATCGGCATTGTATTTCAGGATTCTACGCTGGATGCAAAAATGACGGTGGAGGAAAATTTGAAATATCATTGCAGTTTTTATAAGGTTCCGAAAAATGAGGTTACAGAGCGAATTGATTTTGCCCTTGACTTAGTAGAGCTTACAGATTGGAAAAAGGCAGTTGTCGGCAGTCTTTCCGGCGGAATGAAGCGCCGTGTGGAGATTGCGAGAGGTCTTGTGCATTTTCCAAAGGTTTTGTTTTTAGATGAACCGACAACCGGACTTGACCCGCAGACAAGGGCAAATGTATGGGAATATATCCAGAAAATGCAAAAGCAGAAAAACATGACAATTTTTTTGACCACGCATTATATGGATGAAGCCGAGGTATGCTCAAAGGTTGTGATTATGGATCATGGGAAGATTGTTGCCCACGATACGCCAGAGAACTTGAAACACCAGTATACCGGAACCGAGGTTGATGCAAGCTGTACGCATACGGAAACCCTGGAAAAGACATTGAAGGAGGAAAAGATTCCTTATAAGAAAGTAGAAAACAAGGTTGTTTTCCATACAAAGAAAGCATCTGATGCGCTTGCTGTTTTGGCAGAGTGTAAAGATACGATTCTTGATTTTGAAGCAAAGAATGGAACATTGAACGAGGTTTTCCTCGCAATCACAGGAAAGGAGATCAGACAGTCATGAATCCAGTTACAGCAATTATACAGAGGAATTTGTTAAATTACACCAGAAACAGGGGGAGGATGATTGGGAGCATCGTGATGTCTATGTTCATGTTGGTGATGTTTTCCTTTATGATGAAATCTTCCATGAACGGTTTTGGTGAACCAATGAATTATTTGATTGCAGGTGTCATTATTATGACTGTTTTTCAGACGGGTATCAATAATTCGTCAGATATTCTGTCGGATATTTCGGACGGATATATGAAAGAGGTTATGGTTGCGCCGATTGCACGTTCCCAGATTTCTATCGGAAATATCCTATCGGGGGCAGTCATTTCTACCATACAGGGGACTCTTACCATGATAATCAGCCTGTTCATTGGATTTAGAATCAATGTGCTTCAGGTTTTACTGTTGGTTGTGGTAATGCTTGTTTCAGCGATGACCTTCAGCGCAGTCGGCTTGTTTTTAGCGACTGTGTCACGCAACTCTCCTTCGTTCCAGACAATCAGCTCCATGATTATGATGCCGCTGACGTTTGTTTCCGGCGCATATATACCGACTACGATGATGCCAGGTTTTCTTTTACCAGTCGTATATCTGAATCCACTTACCTATGTGACGTCTATTTTCCGGTATATTGCGCTCGGAGCATACAAAATGAGTTCTGCCGAACTTGTGCGGGAGGGAATGGCATTTGATATTCATGGCTTTGTCATAACGCCGATTATGGGGCTTATGATTACGGTTCTTATCGGAACGGTTTTCTTTGCATTGAGTGTTGGAAAGTTTAATCAGGCAGATTTTTCTACGGTAAAAGTGGCAAGGGCAATGCGGGGAGGCGGAGCACCAGGATAAGTACAGAAAGGAAACATTTATGGAATTGCAATTTGAAGATATAGAAAAAAGCTATAAGGACAAGAAGGTTCTGAAAGGCATTTCTGTCACAAT
>CAJUBG010000064.1 GCA_910584575.1 uncultured Dorea sp. | reverse complement strand
CTACTATCGTTTACAATGTAAATCATGACAAGCTGACAGCAGAGGATACCGTTATTTCCGCAGCTTCCTGTACAACAAACTGTCTGGCGCCTATGGCTAAGGCTCTGAATGACCTTGCAACCATTAAGTCTGGTATTATGTGTACAATCCACGCTTACACAGGCGATCAGATGACACTTGACGGACCGCAGAGAAAGGGTGACCTTAGAAGATCCCGTGCAGCAGCGGTTAATATCGTACCGAACAGCACAGGCGCAGCTAAGGCAATCGGCCTGGTTATCCCAGAGCTTAACGGCAAGCTCATCGGCGCTGCTCAGAGAATTCCTACACCGACAGGTTCAACAACTATTCTGACAGCAGTTGTAGAGGGTAATGTAACGGTTGACCAGATCAACGAGGCTATGAAGGCTGCTTCTAACGAGTCCTTCGGATACAACACAGACGAGATCGTATCCAGTGATATCGTTGGTATGAGATATGGTTCATTGTTCGATGCTACACAGACAATGGTTTGCCCATTAGACAACGGAACAACAGAGGTTCAGGTTGTATCATGGTATGACAATGAGAATTCTTACACAAGCCAGATGGTAAGAACAATCAAATACTTCTCTGAATTAGCATAATTCTGGAATACCCAAAGGGTCCGGTCTGATTAAGGACCGGACCCTTTTTCAATATGTAATGGGTATAGCGTACTTTTATAATGAAAGAAAGGGGAAAGCTGCCCGCGTGATATGGGCGGCAGACATTTTTACATGCTCAATAAAAAATCAGTAGATGATATCAATGTAAAAGGAAAAAAGGTGCTGGTAAGATGTGACTTCAACGTACCGTTGATTGACGGTAAGATTACAGACGAGAACCGTCTGGTGGCTGCGCTTCCGACCATCAAGAAGCTGATTGCCGATGGCGGAAGAATTATTCTGTGCTCACACCTTGGAAAGCCGAAGGGAGAGCCGAAGCCAGAGTTATCTCTTGCGCCGGTGGCAAAGCGTCTTTCTGAGCTTCTCGGACAGGATGTGAAGTTTGCGGCGGATGCAGAGGTTGTAGGCGAGAATGCAAAGGCTGCGGTAGAGGCGATGCAGGATGGAGAAGTGGTACTTCTTGAGAACACCAGATACAGAATTGAGGAGACGAAGAACGGCGAGGCGTTCAGTAAGGACTTAGCTTCTCTGTGTGATGTATTCGTAAATGATGCGTTCGGAACTGCTCACCGTGCACACTGCTCTAATGTCGGCGTGACACAGTTTGTTGATACGGCAGTTGTAGGATACTTAATGCAGAAAGAGATTGATTTCCTTGGAAATGCAGTCAATAATCCGGAGAGACCGTTTGTTGCCATTCTTGGCGGCGCAAAGGTTTCCAGTAAGATTTCTGTTATCGAAAACCTTCTTGACAAAGTAGATACCCTGATTATCGGCGGTGGAATGTCTTATACATTCTCAAAGGCACAGGGCGGAAGCGTTGGCGGTTCCCTCCTTGAGGCTGATTACTGCGACTATGCGCTGAATATGCTGAAAAAGGCAGAAGAAAAGGGCGTGAAGCTGCTTCTGCCCGTGGATACGGTGATTGCGGATGATTTCTCCAATGACGCGAACAGCAAGGTTGTGAAGGCCGGCGAGATTCCGGATGGATGGCAGGGACTTGACATCGGACCGGATACTGTAAAGATTTTCTGCGACGCAGTTCAGGATGCCAAGACGGTTGTATGGAACGGACCAATGGGATGCTTCGAGATGCCGAAGTTTGCAGGCGGTACAGAGGCGGTTGCGAAAGCGCTTGCAGATACAAAGGCTACAACGATTATCGGCGGCGGCGACTCAGCGGCGGCAGTCAACCAGTTGGGATACGGCGACAAGATGACCCACATCTCAACAGGCGGCGGCGCTTCCCTTGAATTCCTTGAGGGCAAGGAATTACCAGGCGTTGCGGCGGCAAACGATAGGTAAAAAGCTTGGCGATGCCTGAATACTTGGTGAGGTCTTAGCGAACCTAGTATGAAGGTAGATACTCTGAACGAAGTGAGGAGTATCTTCATTTGAATGCTTAGCGTTTACCTAGTTCGCCGAACTTGGCGAGGTACTTCACGAGCCTAGAGAGGCGAACATACCCGTAAAAAGAAAATATTTTAAAGGAGATTTTATATCATGGCGAGAAGAAAAATTATTGCAGGCAACTGGAAGATGAACAAGACTCCGAGCGAGGCGGTTGCATTAGTTGAAGAATTAAAACCATTAGTAGCAAACGACGAGGTTGACGTTGTATTCTGCGTACCTGCAATCGACATTGTTCCGGTTGTTGAGGCAGCCAAGGGAACCAACATCCAGGTTGGGGCAGAGAATATGTATTTCGAGGAAAGCGGCGCTTACACAGGCGAGATTTCTCCGAACATGCTGGTGGATGCAGGCGTGAAGTATGTAGTTCTCGGACACTCAGAGAGGAGAGAATACTTTGGTGAGACGAACGAGGATGTGAATAAGAAGGTCTTAAAGGCATTCGAGCATGGCATCACCCCAATCATGTGCTGCGGCGAGAGCTTAGAGCAGAGAGAACAGGGCGTGACTATGGATTTCATCCGTCAGCAGGTGAAGGTTGGCTTCCAGAATGTAACGGCAGACCAGGCAAAAACGGCGGTCATCGCTTATGAGCCAATCTGGGCGATTGGAACAGGTAAGACGGCTACTACTGAGCAGGCTCAGGAGGTTTGTGCAGGAATCCGCGCTTGTATCGCAGAGGTATATGATGATGCAACAGCAGCAGCAATCCGTATCCAGTACGGCGGTTCTGTCAATGCGGCAACAGCGGCAGATTTGTTCGCACAGGCTGATATTGATGGAGGTCTTGTAGGCGGCGCTTCCCTGAAGGCTGATTTTGGCAAGATTGTAAACTATAAGTAAGAATCAAAGTAAGATTTATAAAAAGACTGTCTGATCAGATGAGTATCCGTTCGGACAGTCTTTTGACCGAAAGGGGAAACCTATGATTTACAAAGAAATACCGGTACAGGTGGAAGGGTCCGCGGATTACGCGAGGCTCCAGGTCTACATTCAGAATACGCCCCATGACGGAAGTTTGAAGATTAAGAAGCGTCCTTTGATTCTCATCTGTCCCGGAGGCGGCTATGAACGGACCAGCTACCGTGAGGGAGAGCCGACGGCCCTTCATTTCTTAAGCCAGGGATATCATGCGTGCGTACTGCGCTATTCGGTTGCGCCGGTTCATTTCCCGACGCAGGTGTTGGAGGCGGGGAAGGCGTTCCAGGTGCTTCGTGAACATGCAGAGGAATGGAATGTGGATATGGACAAAATCGTGGTGCAGGGTTCTTCAGCGGGAGGCCATCTTGCCGCATGTTACGGCACATTCTGGAATCAGGATTTTCTGCTCTCTCCCCTTAAGGCGAAAGCAGAGGATATGAGGCCAAAAGGAATCATGCTGAGTTATCCAGTCATTACTTCTGATCCTGCATACGCCCATATGGGAAGCTTTCAAATGCTTCTGGGTGAGAATTATGAAGCAGAGGCCAAGAAGGTATCCATTGAGAAGCAGGTCACAGAGGCAATGCCGCCCTGCTTCATGTGGCATACCATGGAGGATAATACTGTGCCTGTGGAGAATTCACTGATGCTGACAGCGGCGCTTCGTAAGGCGAAGGTTCCGGCTGAGCTTCACATTTTCCCAGAGGGAGAGCATGGCCTGAGTCTGGCAAGCCCCATTGTAGAACGCGCAAGCGGCGCAGGAGTCCAGGCAGAGTGCGCCCAGTGGGCTGCTCTGGCGGATGCATGGCTTAGAAGGTTATTCAGATAAGCAATATCATATTAAGCGAAGGAGTGTTAAGATATTATGAACAAGAAACCAACAGTGCTGATGATTTTGGATGGTTATGGACTGAATGAGAAGGCAGAAGGGAATGCAGTTTTAGAGGGAAAGACTCCGGTGATGGATAAACTGATGGCCGAGTATCCGTTTGTTAAGGGAAATGCAAGCGGCATGGCGGTAGGGCTTCCGGACGGGCAGATGGGAAATTCTGAGGTGGGACATTTAAACATGGGCGCAGGACGTATCGTGTATCAGGATTTAACCAAGATTACGAAGGCCATCCAGGACGGAGATTTCTTCGAGAATCCTGCCCTTCTTGCGGCATGTGAGAATGTGAAGAAGAACAACAGCGCGCTTCATATGTACGGCCTGGTGTCCGACGGCGGCGTGCACAGCCACAATACCCATATTTACGGCTTGTTAGAGCTGGCAAAGCGGCAGGGGATTGAGAAGGTGTATGTGCACTGTTTCTTAGACGGGCGGGATACGCCTCCGGCCTCCGGCAAGGAATATGTAGAGCAGCTTGTGGCTAAGATGGAGGAAATCGGCGTAGGCGAAGTGGCTACTGTTATGGGACGTTATTATGCCATGGACAGGGATAACCGTTGGGACCGTGTGGAGAAGGCTTACCGCGCTATGGTTTATGGGGAAGGCGAGAAGGCGGCAAGCGGGCCGGAGGGAATTCAGGCTTCCTATGACAAGGATACCACGGACGAGTTCGTGCTTCCTACGGTTGTGACAAAGGACGGCGCGCCGGTTGCTACTATTAAGGACAATGATTCCATTATCTTCTTTAACTTCCGTCCGGACCGCGCAAGGGAGATTACCAGAACCTTCTGCGACGACGGATTTACCGGATTTGACAGAGGCGTTAGGGTCAAGACCTGTTATGTATGCTTTACCGAGTATGACGTGACCATTGAAAATAAGCAGGTGGCGTTTGTGAAGGAGGAGATTACCAATACCTTTGGCCAGTTCCTTGCTTCTAACGGCAAGAAGCAGGCGCGTATTGCCGAGACGGAGAAGTATGCCCATGTGACCTTCTTCTTTAACGGCGGCGTGGAGGAGCCAAACGAAGGGGAGGACAGGATTCTTGTCAATTCTCCCAAGGTTGCCACCTATGATTTAAAGCCACAGATGAGCGCTTATGAGGTGTGCGATAAGCTGACAGGCGCCATCCGGTCAGGCAAGTATGATGTGATTATCATTAATTTTGCAAATCCGGATATGGTGGGACATACAGGAGTGGAGGCCGCGGCAATCAAAGCCATTGAGGCTGTGGACGAGTGTGTAGGCAAGGCTTATGAGGCTGTGAAGGAGGTTGATGGACAGATGTTTATCTGTGCGGACCATGGAAATGCCGAGCAGTTGATTGACGACGAGACGGGCGAGCCGTTTACGGCCCATACGACGAATCCGGTGCCTTTTATTCTTGTAAACGCTGACCCGGCCTATAAACTTCGGGAGGGCGGATGCCTGGCAGATATTGCGCCGACGCTGATTGAGCTTATGGGTATGGAACAGCCAAAGGAGATGACGGGTAAGAGCCTGCTTGTGAAATAGAGATAACAGGGACGTGGTGAATGAGCTGCGTCCCAGATTATTTAGAAGCCAAAGAAAGGGGAACGGTATGCATATCGTAATCGTGGAGGATGATGCCGTCATCCGGCAGGAGTTAAAGCTTTTGCTGGAAAATGCATTCTATCAGGTGACGGCTCTTTGTGAGTTCTCGGACGTCGCCTCTGTTGTGCTGTCTGAACACCCAGACCTGGTGCTTCTGGATTTGAACCTTCCGGATGAGTCCGGCTTTCATATCTGCACGAAAATACGGGCAGAGTCGGAGGTGCCTGTGATTTTTGTGACCAGCAGGACGGATTCTATGGATGAGCTGACGGGTATTCTGAAAGGCGGGGACGATTATATCACAAAACCATTTCAGGCGCCCATTCTTCTGGCCAGGATTGGGGCGGTCTTAAAGAGGACACATCGGGAAAAGAAGGAAGACCCTGTGAGATTTACCCACAAGGAGGTAGAGCTGGATATTGCCAGGGGTACGATAGGTTTTCGGGGAAAGCAGACAGAGCTGTCCAAGAATGAGCTCAAGATTATGCATCTGCTGTTTAGGAGGAAGGGTGAGATTGTTCCGCGAACAGATATGATTGAGTATTTGTGGGATAATCAGGTGTTTATCGACGACAATACTTTGAGTGTAAACATCACGCGTATCCGTGGGAAATTGGAGGCAATCGGGGTTTTTGGCCTGATTGAGACGAAACGGGGGATGGGCTACCGGATATGAAAATGGGAGAATATTTGAGAGATAAAATCCTGCTACTGACGCTGCATGTGGGGTGTATGCTGCTTCTGGCAGGTTTTTTGCGTGCTACCGGATACGAGCCGCAGTTTTGTATACTGATTCTTATTTTCTGGCTTCTGCTTCTGGTGTTATGGCTTGGATACGAGTATTACAATAGGCAGCGCTATTTTCATGAGCTTTGGGAAACATTAAACAAGATGGACCAGCGGTACCTTCTGGGAGAATTGATGTCGGTTTCCCACAGGCTGGAGGACAGGCTTTACAGGGAGATGATTAGGATTTCCAACAAGGCTGTGATTGAAAGGCTTCGACAGATTGAGGATGATCAGAAGGAGTATAGGGAGTATATTGAGAGTTGGGTACATGAGGTAAAGGCGCCGATTACGAGTATTGACTTGATTTGTGAGAATTTTAAGAGTGATGCTCTGGAGAATCGGGGGGATGCGGTTCGCCGGATTCTCCTGGAAAACCAGAAGATAGAAAATTATGTGGATATGGCGCTGTACTATGCCAGGTCGGATGATGTGTATAAGGATTATGTAATCCGTAAGACGAAGTTGGGTGAGATTGCCATAGCGGTGCTTAAAAGAAACAAGGGGTATCTGATACAGAGCCGGATACAGGCAGAGGTAGACTGTAAGGACATGGCGTATACGGATGAAAAATGGATTGCATTTATCCTGAACCAGCTTGTGCTAAACGCCGCGAAATACCGTCGGGAGAAGGGCGCAAGAATCTGGATTAAAACCTTAACGGACGGAGTCTGTCCGTCTGAAGGGCATGAATTACGGGATACGGTAAAGCATAGCCACGGCGTATGGCTGGTGGTAAAGGATAACGGAATTGGAATCAAGGAGGAAGAATTAGACCGTATCTTTGAGAAAGGGTTTACGGGGAGTAATGGGCGTAAGACAGAACGCTCGACCGGAATGGGGCTTTATCTGTGTAAGAAGCTCTGTGAGAAGTTGGGAATTGAGATTTATGCGAAGTCTAAAGAGGGAGAAGGAACGGAGGTAATTCTGGAGTTTCCGATTAGCGATTATCTTTCAAGAATTTAAATATACTTTACACTTTTTTAGCAGGATATTATAATGAAGATAGTAAAAGCAGTAAAAATGACTCTCATGAAAAGGGAGGTGGGAAAATGACACGTTTAGAGCTTCTTACCGTTTTACTTTCTATCAAGGCATTACTGGAAAGCGATAACAAAGACAAGGCGTTAGAGCTAATTAATGAAGTTATTTCTGAGGCAAAATCAAAATCTGAATAAACACAGAAAGTGTAGAGTCCCCTTGAGCTATCAGGGATTTTACACTTTTCTGCTGATATAAGGAGAGTTTTTGGAAAATGAAAAGAGCAGTGAAAGAAGTTCTGAAATTTGAAGTAATATTCAAACTGATTACGTTAGCCTTGGTAAATCCCCTTTTGAATGAGATTTACCAGACTTACGTTTCGTCAAAGGGCGTATCCTTTAATAAAGATATCATAGGGACATTTATGAGTGTGAAGGGGGCGCTGATTTTCCTCTCTCTGTTTTTTCTGGCAGCAATCTATGTGTTCTACGAGTTGAGTGTGGTTATTAATCTTGTGATGCTGTGTATACAAAAGGAAACCTTTACTGTCAGACAGGTGATGGTCAATTCCCTGTGGAATCTGCGGGCTTTAAGGGGAAGCTCACTGGTGTTTAGCTCACTCTACTACCTGCTGCTTTTGCCCCTTATTTCCATGGTATATCTCAATTCCTTAGTGCCAGGGATTGAGATTCCGGAGTTTATTATGTCCGAGATGCAGCGGACAAGACTTGGAATTGCAGGCGGTGTTGCGATGAATATGGCATTTTATGCACTTTATTTTCTTTTGTTTTTTGTTCCGGTTTCTATGGTTCTGAGGCAGCAGGGGTGGAAATTGGCGGCGGCAGACAGCGTCAAATGGTTAAGGAGGCTTGAATGGCACAATCGTCTGAGGATTCTTGTGTGTGTCGGAGGCTGGTTTATGGTACGTCATATGCTTACGAATCAGTGGAGAAGAAATAGGCTTAAGAACAAGGATTTTGATATCTACTTTTATAAATATCTTGTCTATTCCCAGGCATTCCGCAAAGATTTTCTGTTCTGGATTTTTGAAGCAGTCCTGTTTTCTGCCGCCATGGGGGTATGTATTTACATAATCATTACATGTATCATGTCATATGAAAAGCTTCATGCAGAGGTGTCGCCCGACTGGGAGGGAGACAGCGGAATCATCGTACGAATTGTGAAGAAGCGGTGGCTTCAATGGAAAGAAGGATGGAGAAAGAGGATTCGCAAAAAACGTTACCGGATGGCAGGCGCGCTTTTATGTCTTGCATTTATCGCATATGCAGCGTCGAATTTTTATCAGATTCCCCTTCGGCATAAGCCTTTTGTCATCGGGCATCGGGGGAGTATTTACGGAATTGAGAATACGGTGAAGGCAGTAGAAGAAGCGGATAAAATAGGGGCGGATTATGCGGAAATCGACGTGCAGCTTACGAAAGACGGAGTTCCGGTTGTGGTGCATGACTCGAACCTGTGGAGGCTTGCGAAAAAGCCGGTGAATGTCAGGGACTTGACTCTTGACGAGATTAAGGCGTTGAAGGTCTCAGATTTTTCACACAAAAATGAGACGGCAAAGATACCGACTCTTGAGGAAATGCTTTCGGCAGCAAAGAAGGCGCCAAACCGGATTGGATTTCTCATAGAATTAAAGGTAAGCGGCGAGGAAAGAGATGAGCTTTCAGCGGCAGTTGTTAGGCTGGTGGAACAATATGATTTCGGTGAGAGGGCAATGTTCATGTCCCTGGACTACTTAAGCGTGTTGTCGGTGAAGCAGGCGCATCCGGAATGGTGGACAGGGTACTGCATCTTCGGAAGTTCGGGGGAGATTGACGATACCATGCTGTGGAAGTATGAGATTGATTTTATTGCGGCGGAGGAAAATCAGGTAAGCAACCGGCTTGTGACACAGGCAAGAGAGAGGGGGCTTCCGGTTTATGTTTGGACGGTTTTCGATACTGTCAGAATGAAGCAGTATTTGGAAATGGGCGTGACAGGGCTGATTGGAGACGCGCCGGATGATATCAAAGAGGTGGTAGAGGAATATAATCAGAAGAATGGGACGTCTATGTATGAATGGCAGGGGGATGGGTATCCGAAAGGGGAATAATGAAAAAAGGATATTGACGTACGTGTATACGTACGTTACAATAAAAATACACATAGGATAAAGGTATATATTTTGCTGGTATGCAGCAAACTGAATGATATCATTAAATAAGGAGATTTTATATGGCAACAATTAATATAACGAACGCAAGAAAGAATCTTTATAATCTGGTAGAGAACGTGAATCTTTACAGTGAGCCTGCTTTAATTGTTGGCAAAAAGGGGAATGCTGTTCTGTTATCAGAGGACGACTGGAATGCAATTCAGGAAACTTTATATCTCAATTCGATTGAAGGAGTGGCGGAATCTATTGTTGAGGGCGCGCAAACCCCCATTGAGGATTGCGTTCCCGAAGATATGGTGGAATGGTAATGTATAGAATTGTTTTCGAGAAACAAGCGCTGAAGGATTTGGATAAATTAAAGGCTGCCAACATCTCGTCAAAGGCTAAAGCGCTCGTTGATATTGTCAGGGAGAATCCATATCAAAACCCACCAAGATATGAGAAATTGGTGGGTAATTTGGATGGATTATATTCCCGGAGAATCAATATTCACCACCGTCTTGTATATCAGGTGTATAATGAGCCGGTATTTGTAGGTGATGTGGAGTATCAGGGTACCGTAAAGATTATCCGTATGTGGACACATTATGATAAAGTTTAAAATGGGTTGTCTTTTACGTCCAATCCTTCCGCCTGTACAGGACAGCCCCCACAGCCGTACATACCACAGTCAATGCCCCAAGAATCAGTAATTCCCTTCCATGAAGGCGCAGGCTCTCCCCCGCGAAAATCCCCTGCATCAAATCAACTGCATGGGTCATTGGCAGAAAACCGGAGATTTTCTTCATCGTATCCGGAAACATCTGGTCCGGCATCGTGGCGCCGGAGAGGAAAAGCATGACGAAGTAGATAAGATAGCAAAGCATATTCGTACTCTTTAAATCCCGTCCGATTGCCGTGAGAAAAAATCCCATGGAGAACATTGCCCCTATGGAAAGAAATATTCCAACGCAGATGGACAGAAAATCCCCATTTATCTGTATGTGATAAAGTATCCTTCCGGCGATTAATAAAATAGAAATCCCTATTAGCGTCATCACAAGATTGACAAATACCTGCGCGGATATGATGTTTTTCTTTCCAACCGGCGTAGCGTCGAAGCTCTTATATATTTTTTTCTCCTTGTAACCGGCTAATGTCAGGGGAAGGGACATTAAGCCGGTGACCCCTGTTACCATCACAGCGTATGCCGGCACGGTGACATCCATCATTCCAATATCCGCCCCGTCGTAAACCGGTTCATTTCCAAAGATGCCGCCAAATAAAAGAAGCATCAGCACAGGAAACACAAGAGCAAAGAAAAAACCAAAAAAGTCTCGTACAAACAATCGAAATTCCATATCACAGATTACTGCAAACCGTCTCATAATATTCCCTCCATCGTAAGTCCAGTTGTTTTCGGCGCGATCATTAAATAAAGTTTTTCCAATGAGCAATCTTCCCTCCATTGGCTTTTGGGAACCCGTCTTTTTACATATTCCCGAAAGTCCTGCTGTGTCCCAAGGAATTGCTGTTTTCCTTTTTCAAGATAGAGGATTTTGTCGGCAAGGGCTTCCACCTCGTCCAGATAGTGGGAAACCATAAGAATAGCAACGCCGCTTTTCCTGATATTTTCAAAGCCGGCCCACATATTCTGCCGCACCTCAGGGTCGAGTCCGGTTGTCAATTCATCCAGGATTAATAACTTTGGACGTCCCATGAGGGAAAGAAGAATGGATAACCGCTGCTTTTCGCCGCCGGATAATTTGTGTATGGGGCGTTTCCTTTTATCGTCAAGCCCCAACTGTGCCAGTAGTAAATTCCAGTCGGCGGGTCTTTCGTAAAAGCTCGCAAAAAGCCGGCATTGCTCATCCACTCGAAGCTTCGACGGGTATGCTGTTTCCTGGAGTTGGACGCCCATTTCTTTGTATACTTCGCTTCGGCAAAGCCAGGGGTCTTTTCCAAAAACCTGTATCAAGCCGCTGTCTGGTTTTCGCAGACCTTCTACACATTCTACGGTAGAGGTTTTCCCAGAGCCATTTTGTCCGATTACAGCCAGAAGCTCTCCTGAGTTGACTGTAAACGACACATCCCGTACTGCTTGGACATTCTTATATGACAGGTTCAGATGCTCTACTTTTATGATTGATTGTGGCATATTGCTTCCTCCTAGTTTTATGATAGATTTATTTTAATCCTGGTTTGCAGAATAAACAACAGGGGTTGGGGGAGAGGCAGGTAACGGCGGGTAAGAGGTCGTTTTTCATGTCTGAAATGCACCCATTCACATCCCTTGTTATGCTATAATGGTTGAGGAGGAGGCGCATGTATGAAAGTAGAATGTAAAATCAGTCCGGATTACAAAGAGCCGTACGCGGTTCTTCACATAAACAGAATGACCCACGGGATTGCGGAAATCATTTCCATACTGGAGAAGGAGGAGACGGATTCTCTGACGCTGGCTGCATCAAAAGAAAAGAAGACTTTTTTTCTGAAGCCAGAGGATATTGTTTTAGTGCGTACCGAGGGCAGGGAGATTGTCTGTTATGATAAACTGAAAAACAGGTATCTGTTGGATAAGCCTTTGTATGAATTGGAAAATATATTAGACATTCATTTTGTACGGATTTCAAAATCAACGATTATTAATATCCGCCAAATCAACCATGTGGAGGCAGGATTTAACGGAACCATGGAGTTGGTAATGAAAAACGGAGTTACGGATTATATTTCCAGGAGTTTTCGGAAAAGTTTTAAAGAAAGGTTAGGGTTAAAATGAAGCATACTGTAAAATTATTTGTGAAATATATATTATCCGGCATTTCCTTGGGCTGTACCTCCTTTGTGATTATGTGCCTGTCTTTTTACGTGGGAGGCGGGGAAGAATTTTTGAGAGAGGTATTTGAGGATTTTGGGAGACAGTCGGCGGGCGCAATGCTTGTAGGAATCGCATGCGGCGGGACGGCGGTTATCTATCAGTTTGAACGGTTTTCAGTGATGGTGAAGACAATCATACATTTTTGTGTGGGAATGGGAGTATTCTATCCGGTGGCTCTTTCGTTGGGGTGGATTCCCTTTTATCCGGACAGGATTGGGTACACGGTTTTGCAGTTTTTGGCGTCGTGCTGCATTTTTATGGTGATCTGGTTTGGATTTTATCTGTTTAACCGGAATGAGGCGAAAAGGATCAATGAAAGGCTTAGGGAGATGGAGAGGGAGGATAAGTGCCTGTAAATAAAAAAACTGCCTAAGGCAGTTTTTAATCACCACATTTTATTTAACTGTTGCCGATATACAAACTGGCGGATATCTCTCTCCGCACCCTTTTGCAGGTTTGCAAACTGGCATCCATAGCCGAAATCATCATCCTTGATGACCGTCTCGCGTATGACGGACGCACGTACGTCCTGGGGCTTCTTCATGAATGTGTACTCAAATTCAACGTGATCTCCAACCTCTAAGCGCTTTTTCGTAGTCATATAAAAACCGCCTACGCTAATATTCTGAACAATACCTGTGAAACGTCCATGGTTCTCGGAGATTAAGGTCACTTCTTTGGCCATCCGTACCCGAAGCTCCTGCTGACGCTGAAGAATCTCAATCATCTCAAGAATCTTACAGTCAGCAATCCAAGGCTCCAATATGTAAGGATCTGAATTCTTCCTGACTTCAAGCTCACTGAATGTCTTGATATAGCCAACCTGGCTGTCACAGAAATCAATCCGAAGCCGGTCTGTATGTTCGCTTAGGCCGCTTTCATCCTCAAAATGAAGTGTAATCTTGTCATCCACGCATCTGACCCTTGCCTTTAACAGAATCTCCGACTCGGAATCGGGCTCATAGATGATGCATGAGTTGCAATTCTTTAGGATCATAACTTGAAAAATTCCTCCTTATAATAGAAGTAAATCCATTTGACAAGACTTATTCTATCATGATGATTCGTGAATTGCAATCACATTTTAAAATAATGGTGACGAATTGTGGAGGCTTAACCAGAGGAAAAACATAAGAAATAGATAAGAAACAGAGAAATTTCAGAAATGAATTGATTTCACAGATAGGATTGTTTATAATAAATTTGGTAAGATGCAGATATTTATACCCGAAGGGTGTAGCGTAATATATGTCTTTCGGATAGGTGGACTTTGTCCATTAAGATGCTTGTATGATGAAATATTGCATGGCAAAGTCCGGAAAATGCGGACTGCCGCAGAATATAGGAACTAAGTAGAGGGATATGAAGCATGTTTAAAAAGACAAAAAAGTTTCTGATAAGCAGTGTGTGCGGTCTGGTGGTACTGTGTATTGTTATTTTTCTTTGGCTTGGCTCGGCGATGGGCCAAAAGAGTTATGATGCGATCAACGAGGTTGGTAAGCTTTACATGTCCGAGATGAGCGTCCAGTTACAGCAGAAGTTTAATGCTGTAATAGATCTCCAGATTTCCAGGGTGAAGGCCGTAATCAAGCGTACGCCGCCCCAGGAGGCTGTTTATGGGGAGGAGATGCTTGACGATTTGCACTTAAGTGCTGAGGTTCGGGAGTTTGTCCATTTTGGTATGTACCGGAAGGATGGGGGACATGAGACGGTTTACGGCGAAGAAGTGGAATTCCTTAGCGAAGAAGAATTTCAAGACACCCTGAATATAAAAGAAAAGGTTATTACAAGCGGATTCAGTGAAAGTGGAATGAAGCTGCTTTTGATGGTTGTGGATGCGTCGTACCCGATGGGGGACGGCGGTGTTAGTGATGTAGTGGTTGCGGGTATTCCTATGGAATATCTGGAGAATGCCCTTGTCCTGGAGGGAGACGGCACCATGGTCTATTCTCATATTATCCGCAAGGACGGAGAATTTGTGGTGCGTTCGGGTAATGCGTTCCGTGAGAACTATTTCAACCGTATTGAGGAGACTGTTTCGGATGAGAGCCAGGAAAGCCCAAAGGAATATGTGAAGCAGTTCAAGAGCTCTATTGAGGAGGGCGGGAATTATTCTGCGTTGACGATTGATAAAACGGGAGTTCACCAGCATATGTATGCGGCTCCCCTTGAAGGCTCTGACTGGTATCTGGTATCCGTCATGCCTTACGGTGTTCTTGATGGAGTAATCATGAAGCTGAACCGTGTACAGCAGGTTACAGTGCTGGCGGCATGCGGTGTCATATTGCTTGCATTGGCAATTATATTTATCTGGTATTACAGACTGTCACAGCAGCAGTTGCGTGAGCTTGAGAAGGCGGAGAAGAAGGCGTTTCGGGCAAGCCAGGCAAAGAGCGAGTTTTTATCCAGCATGAGCCATGACATCAGGACACCTATGAACGGAATTGTAGGAATGACGGCAATCGCCCTGTCAAATGTGGAGGATCCTGTACGGGTTCGGGACTGCTTAAAAAAAATCGGCCTTTCAAGCAGGCATTTGTTGGGATTAATCAATGACGTTTTGGATATGTCCAAGATTGAGAGTGGGAAGCTGTCTCTGAATATTGATGCTCTTTCCTTAAGGGAGACCATGGAGAGTATCGTGAATATCGTGCAGCCCCAGATTCGGGAGAGAGGGCAGCATTTTGATATCTTTATACGGGATATCCAGGCAGAGAATGTATACTGCGACAGTGTGCGTCTGAACCAGATACTTCTTAACCTGCTGTCCAATGCGATTAAATTTACGCCGACAGACGGCAGAATTAATGTATATTTGGCCCAGGAGGATTCCCCTCTGGGAAGCAACCATGTACGCTGCCATTTCAGGGTGAAGGATACGGGAATCGGAATGTCGCCTGAGTTCCAAAAGAAGATATTTGACACGTTTTCCAGAGAGGACTCTAAGGTACAGAAGATTGAGGGAACCGGCCTTGGCATGTCAATTACCAAGGTGATTGTGGATATGATGGGAGGTACCATCGAGGTTGAGAGCGAACAGGGTGTGGGCAGCGAGTTCCATATCGTGATTGATTTTGAGAAGGCGACCATTGAAGAAATGGATATGGTGCTTCCACCGTGGCGTCTGCTGGTGGTGGATAACAATGAGGATCTGTGCCGCAGCGCGACCTCCGCATTGCAGGAGATCGGTGTGGATGCAGAGTGGGCGATGAGTGGAGAGAATGCTGTTCGGATGGTTGAGGAGCATTATAGAAAGCATACGGCTTATGATGTTGTGCTCTTAGATTGGAAGATGCCGGGGATGAACGGGCTGGAGACGACTAAGGCAATCCGGAAGATTGTGGGCACTGAGCTGCCGATTCTGATTATCTCTGCCTATGACTGGAGTGATATCGAGGACGAAGCGCGTGCCGCAGGAGCACACGGTTTTATCTCGAAACCTTTATTTAAGTCTAATCTTTATCTGGGACTCAGCCGATATATGGAGGGTGGTGTACCGGAGGAAAATAAGGAGACGGAGAAGATTCATTTTGAAGGTCTTCATATTCTGCTGGCGGAGGATAATGAGCTGAACTGGGAGATAGCCCATGAGATTCTGACAGATGCAGGGTTTGAGGTAGACTGGGCAGAGAACGGGCAGATCTGTGTGGATAAATTTAAAGAGTCCGAGCCAGGTTATTATGATGCGGTTCTGATGGATATCCGTATGCCGGTCATGAACGGTTATGAAGCGGCGAAGGCTTTGCGCGCCCTTAAGAGAGAAGATGCAAACCTGCCGATTATTGCCATGACAGCGGATGCATTTTCAGAGGATATCCAGCAATGTCTGGATTGCGGCATGAATGAACATGTGGCGAAGCCAATCGACATACAGAAGCTTATGAAGCTGTTAAAAAACTATCTGAAATAAAAATAATATCAAAAATTATGAAGTCAGAAGATTGAGGATGAGATTTCGATGAGTAAAAAGAAGAATATTTTTGAAATGAAAAAGATTTTGATTGTTGATGATTCGGAGATTAACCGTTCATTATTGTCGGATATGCTTTCTGATGAATATGAGATATTGGAGGCGGAGAACGGTATGGAGGCGTCAGCGATCCTGCATGACAGAGAGCAGGAGATCGCGTTGGTTCTGCTGGACATTATGATGCCGGTTATGGACGGATTTGAGACGCTGGTAGTCATGAATAAAAATGGATGGATCAAGGATGTTCCGGTTATCATGATATCAGCGGAGAACGTTCCGGCATATGTGGACCGAGCCTATGACCTGGGTGTTCAGGATTATATCAGCCGTCCGTTTGACGAACGTACTGTGCGGCGAAGGGTAATCAATACAATCATTCTTTTTACCAAACAGAAAGAGTTGTCCCATATGGTGACAAACCAGATCATGGAGAAAGAGAATGACAACAAGCTCATGATTGAGATTCTGTCAAATATTGTGGAATTTCGTAATGGTGAGAGTGGTCTTCATGTACTACATATTCGGATGTTGACGGAGTTGATTTTAAAGTGGTTAATCAAGAAGAACCTGTATGGTATTTCTACCGAGGATATTTCGCTGATCTGCAACGCCTCGGCGCTTCACGATATAGGTAAGATTTCCATACCCTCAGAGGTGCTGAATAAGCCGGGAAGGCTGACGGAGGAAGAATATGAGATCATGCGGGAACATGCGGCGGAGGGCGCAAGATTATTGAGTAATATTCCCTTCCGAGAGAATGAGCCGCTGATTCGGTTAGGTTTTCAGATCTGCCGGTGGCATCATGAAAGATTCGATGGGAGAGGATATCCGGACGGATTGGAGGGGGATGAGATTCCTATTGCGGCGCAGGTTGTGGCGTTGGCGGATGTATATGACGCGCTGACCAGCAAACGTGTCTATAAGGACGCATACTCCCATGACAAGGCCGTTGAGATGATTCTGAACGGCGAGTGCGGTGTGTTTAACCCGACTCTTATGGAGTGCTTAAGAGACATTTCAGGTGCGTTGAAAGAGGAAATGCGGGTGCGCTCGGAAGGCAGGAAGATGCAGGAGGAGGTCCTGGATGCAGTAGAGAAGATGGTGGAGAAGGGTGAATTGGACGTCTCAGACCGCACATTAAAGCTTCTGGAGAGAGAACGTGTCAAATACCAGTTCTTTGCGGAGTTGTCCCAGGAGATTCAGTTTGAGTATACTGTATCTCCGGAGATGCTGATCTTGTCGGAGTGGGGGGCGAATTATCTGAATATGCCGGAGACGATCATGAATCCCCGCAAGGATTATTTCGGTACGGACATATTTACCCAGAATGATTTTGAGCATTTGCTGAACAGGCTTGAAAAGACCACGCCTCAAGACCCTGTTGTGGAGGAAAAGTATGTGCTAAACATCAACGGGCAAGAGAGATGGAGTAAGGTCATTGCCCGTTCCATGTGGGGAAGTTGGGAGCCGCCGGAGTATGTGGGCGCTATTGGAAAGATTGTGGATATCCATGAGGATATGGAGAAAATGAACCATCTGGAGGTAATGGCGGCCCATGATTCCCTGACAGGGCTTCTGAACCATAAAGCGGCGAAAGCCCAGATTATTGCACGGCTTGACGAGGATGAAGAAAAGAAGTTCCTTCTCCTTATATTTGATTTGGATCATTTTAAACTGGCGAATGATACCTATGGACATCTGTTTGGAGACGAGGTGCTTAAATTCGTATCAGATAAGCTGAGAACCAACACCAGGCCGGTAGATATCGTTGCGAGGATGGGAGGCGATGAGTTCCTCATTTTCATGCCGTATAAGGATGAAATAGAGCCGCCTGTGAAGCGTATTTTCCGTCTGTTGACTACGAGGTATGAGAAGTTTAACATCAGTGTCAGCATGGGAATCGCGTGTGCGAAGAATTGCGGAGGCAATTATGATACCTTGTTCCATATGGCAGATGAGGCTTTATATGAGGTTAAGAGAAGCGGCAGGAATAACTATTGTTTTTACCAAAAATAGAGTGTTCATTAAAGAAGGATAGGAGGAGAACATAATGACTGTAAAAGAGTGTTATGAAGCGATGGGCGCAGACTATGAGGATGTTTTGGGGAGGCTTCGCAAGGATGAGAGAATCCAGAAGTTTGTACTAAAATTGTTGAATGATAAGAGTTATGAACTGTTGATTAATTCCATGGAAGCAGGAGATATGAATGAGGCGTTTCGGGCGGCACATACGCTGAAGGGCGTATGCCAGAACCTGTCGATTACGGCGCTCTATCATTCGTCCGCAGAGCTGGCGGACCGTTTAAGAGGCGGACAGGAGTATGGAGAGGATGTGGAGCCGCTTCTTAATCAGGTAAAGAAGGATTATGAGCTTGCGATGGATTGTATCAGCAAGCTGGCGTGATGAGGTACGCCTGATGTACTGTCTGTTTTGGCAGGAGGACAGTACGTCGGGCGTTTTTTATATTGTTTTAGAAAAATGAATTTTAGAGTACACTCTGTTGCATGAAATCCAGAATCAGCTCGTATAAAATCAACAATTTTTGTATAGAAATGAAGGAAAACAAAAGTAAAATTGCAGAAAATCAAAAAAATTGTGAAAAAAACCTTGTGTTCCGGACGAAAAACATTTAAAATAAAAAAGAAAATTATATTTAGGAGGTAGAAAGGTATGTCATATGTTGATGAAGTCCTGGAAAAAGTAGTGGCGAAAAACC
Source organism: uncultured Dorea sp. (assembly GCA_910584575.1). Taxonomy (GTDB): domain Bacteria; phylum Bacillota; class Clostridia; order Lachnospirales; family Lachnospiraceae; genus Sporofaciens. The sequence goes on along the minus strand of CAJUBG010000064.1, from coordinate 2,171 downwards.
CTGCTGAACCAGAATTCCACCAGGCAGTAAAGGAAGTATTGGAGTCATTGAGAGTGGTGGTTGAGGCCAATGAAGATAAGTTTAGAAAAGATGCCTTGCTTGAGAGACTGGTAGAGCCGGAGAGACAGATTAAGTTCCGTGTTCCATGGGTAGACGACAAGGGACAGGTTCAGGTGAATACAGGTTACCGTGTGCAGTTTAACAGCGCGATTGGCCCATACAAGGGAGGACTTCGTCTTCACCCGTCTGTGAATCTTGGAATCATCAAGTTCCTGGGATTTGAGCAGATTTTCAAGAACTCCCTGACTGGCCTTCCCATCGGCGGAGGTAAAGGTGGTTCTGATTTTGATCCCAAGGGCAAATCAGACAGGGAAGTAATGGCATTCTGCCAGAGTTTTATGACAGAACTTTGTAAATATATCGGCGCAGACACGGATGTTCCGGCAGGAGATATCGGAACGGGTGCGAGAGAGATTGGTTATCTGTTTGGCCAGTATAAGAGGATTCGCGGTTTATATGAGGGTGTGCTGACCGGAAAGGGCTTAAGCTATGGCGGTTCTCTTGCGAGGACGGAGGCCACAGGCTATGGGCTTCTGTATCTGACAGAGGAGATGCTAAGGCTTAACGGAAAAGAGCTGGCAGGCAAGACGGTTGCGGTATCTGGTTCCGGAAATGTGGCAATCTACGCAACGCAGAAGGCGCAGGAGTTGGGCGCGAAGGTTGTGACGGCCAGTGATTCCAACGGATGGGTATACGATCCAGACGGGATTGACGTAGCGGCTCTTAAGGAGATTAAGGAGGTCAACCGTGCAAGGCTGACAGAGTATAAGAAGTATCGCCCGAATTCCGAGTACCACGAGGGCCGCGGCGTATGGTCTGTGAAGGTTGATGTTGCGCTTCCGTGTGCGACGCAGAATGAGCTTCATCTGGAGGATGCGAAGCTGTTGGTAGAGAATGGATGTATGGCTGTTGCCGAGGGCGCTAACATGCCTACAACTATGGAGGCAACGGAGTACTTGCAGGCCAACGGAGTGCTGTTTGCGCCGGGTAAAGCGGCTAATGCCGGCGGTGTGGCTACGTCTGCCCTTGAGATGTCTCAGAACAGCGAGAGACTGAGCTGGACGTTTGAGGAAGTGGATGCGAAGCTTAAAGGAATTATGGTGAAGATTTGCCACAATATGGTTGATGCTGCGAAGCGTTATGGTATGGAAGGAAACTATGTGGCAGGAGCGAATATCGCGGGATTTGAGAAGGTTGTTGATGCGATGACGGCTCAGGGAATTGTATAAGTAATGTGATGTGCCTCGCAGGTTTTAAATTTTTAAATCTGCGGGGTATTTGATTTGCTTTGTATATTATAATTTTGAAAAGCCTGCCTGATTGGTCTAATTAAAGGCAGGCTTATTGATAGTTTAGCGCTCGAAAAATGTGCCGTCGGCAATTCTTTCTGAGCTTCGTCCTACGTAGATAGGTGATACTAATTTGCAAGAAATTCTTCGATTTCTTCCAGGCTTTTTCCGGATGCAACAAGCAGCTCAGCAGCCTTCTGAACCTCAGCCTGTTTTCGTTGCTTTTCAACCATAGCATCATAACGAACCTGGTCTTTTTTTAATTGTTTGAGGTTCGCTTTTTCCTGCTTCAGTTCTGCAGATAATGCTTCGATTCTTTCCTCTGCCATTTCAATTAATTCCGGATAATTTTTTTCTTCTACCTTTCTTCTCGCCATTTTAAACGACCTCCATAAATTATTAGTTTACAGTATAAAGATATCATTCATTGGAGAAAGAGTAAAGAGTTTCCGGATAATTTGTTTGAAAAATTTTGTGATTTTTTTCGAGATTATTTTTGTAAAATAAAATTAAAGTTTAGAGTTGTAATTGAAATAAATAAGGATAAATAATTTCGATAGATGCGGCGTTGGAGTAATTGTGAAGCCAAAGGCTGAAAGACAGCACATTCCACAGCATTTAGAAAGCATTTCACAGCAATTCCATTGTTTTGGTGTTTCAGGAAGACTATAATATGTCTAAAGTAATGGAAAATTTTTTGATTTTACCATTGACTATTGTGTACGAGGAGGTCTACGATTTTTTACGTAAAAAGAACAGGGAGATCCGGACGGCATGGAAACCGCAAGGAGACTGAGGGCAGACAAATTTCAGGGATTCCTG
>CAJUBG010000063.1 GCA_910584575.1 uncultured Dorea sp. | reverse complement strand
AGGACTTGACAGAACAAAAAAGCGGTGTTATCCTACATATGGAAAATATCCTAGCAATTTGCTAGGAATTAAAAAGAAGGTGAGCAAGTGAAACTTTCTACAAAAGGAAGATACGGGCTTCGGGCAATGATTGATTTGGCCAGATACAGTGAGGACGAGCCTGTTTCCATCAGCAGTATTGCTGCAAGACAGGATATCTCAGAGCGTTATCTTGAGCAGTTGGTAGGGCTTCTTAAGAAGGCCGGACTGGTGCGCAGTATCCGCGGCGCCACAGGCGGATACGTGCTGGCAAGGGATGTGAAGGAGATTTCCGTAGGGGACGTGCTTCGTGCGTTGGAGGGAAGCCTTGAGCCGGTCAAGTGTGCGGCGTTCTATTCCGAGGAGGGATGTATGGCGGCAGACGGATGTGTGACCAAGTATGTGTGGCAGAAGATTAATGAGAGCATTAATGAGACGGTAGACCATATGATGCTGGATGAGCTGGTTTTAGAGAGCCGTTCGGTGAATCCGCAGGGTGAGCTTGAGAACCCCAAGTGTAACCTGTAAAATTATGATAGATAGGGAGACGGAGGAAAAGAATATGAAAAAACTGATATATTTGGATAATGCGGCAACAACAAAGACAGCGCCGGAGGTAGTGGAGGCAATGCTTCCGTATTTTACGGAGAAGTTCGGAAACCCCTCCAGCGTTTACAGCTTCGCAGCCGGCAATAAGGAGGTCGTAAGCCGACAGAGAGATATCATTGCCGACGTACTGGGGGCAAAGAGCAACGAGATATATTTTACCGCGGGAGGCTCTGAGTCTGATAACTGGGCTCTCAAGGCGGCGGCAGAGGCATATGGAGACAAGGGAAACCATATCATCACCACCAAGATTGAGCACCATGCCATCCTGCATACAGCGGAATATTTGGAAAAGCGGGGATTTGAGGTGACGTATCTGGACGTGGATGAAGACGGGAAGGTGAGCCTGGAGGAATTAAAAAGAGCCATCCGTCCTACCACCATATTGATTTCCGTCATGTTTGCCAACAATGAAATCGGAACCCTCCAGCCCATCAAGGAGATTGGAAAGCTTGCCCATGAAAATGGAATTCTCTTTCACACGGACGCGGTTCAGGCATTCGGACAGGTGCCGATTCAGGTGGATGAATATCAGATTGACATGTTAAGCGCCAGCGGCCATAAGCTGAACGGCCCAAAGGGCATCGGCTTCTTATATATCCGCAAGGGCGTCAAGATTCGCTCTTTTGTCCACGGTGGGGCACAGGAGAGAAAACGCCGTGCAGGTACGGAGAATGTTCCGGGAATCGTAGGTCTTGGGGCTGCTGTAAAACGTGCCGCGGCAACCATGGAGGAACGTGCCGGAAAGGAAAGCAGTCTTCGGGATTACCTGATTGGACGGGTGACAAAGGAGATTCCATACTGCCGTCTGAACGGCCATAAGACGGACAGGCTTCCTAATAATGCCAATTTCAGCTTCCGGTTCGTGGAGGGAGAGTCCCTCTTGATTATGCTGGACGGAAAAGGAATCTGTGCCTCCAGCGGTTCGGCGTGTACCTCCGGTTCATTAGACCCGTCCCATGTACTCCTTGCCATCGGGCTGCCCCATGAGATTGCCCATGGGTCCCTCAGATTGACTTTGAGTGAGGAGACGACGAAGGAGGATATTGATTATGTAGTGGATTCCCTTAGGGAGATTGTAGGAACACTCAGGAATATGTCGCCCTTATACGAAGATTTTATGAAGAAAGAGCATAAGTAGGAGGAATACGAAAATGTATACAGAAAAAGTAATGGATCATTTCCAGAATCCAAGGAATGTAGGAGAGATAGAGAATGCCAGCGGTGTCGGCACCGTGGGTAATGCGAAATGCGGAGATATCATGCGGATTTACCTGGATATTGACGATAAGCAGGTAATCAAAGACGTGAAGTTTAAGACCTTTGGCTGCGGCGCAGCCGTGGCCACCAGCAGCATGGCCACCGAGCTGGTGAAGGGCAAGTCCGTCTATGACGCCTTAAAGGTGACCAACAAGGCGGTCATGGAGGCATTGGACGGGCTCCCGCCGGTGAAGGTGCACTGTTCCCTGCTTGCGGAGGAGGCAATCCACGCCGCGCTGTGGGATTATGCCGAGAAGCACGACATTAAGATAGAAGGTCTTGAAAAGCCAAAGTCCGACATCCATGAGGACGAGGAAGATGAGGAAGAAGAATATTGATTGATAAGAAAAAGGTGGTAGTCGGGATGTCCGGAGGAGTAGATTCCTCCGTGGCAGCCTGGCTTTTAAAGGAACAGGGATACGACGTCGTCGGCGTTACGATGCAGATTTGGCAGGACGAGGATGAGACGGCTCTGGAGGAGCAGGGCGGCTGCTGCGGCTTAAGCGCCGTGGAGGACGCGAGAAGGGTGGCGGCGGCTCTTGGGCTTCCCTACTATGTAATGAATTTTAAGAAGGAATTTCGGGAAAATGTAATCGACTATTTTGTGGACGAGTATCTTAACGGAAGGACGCCCAACCCCTGCATTGCCTGTAACCGTTATGTGAAATGGGAGTCCCTTCTTAAGAGAAGCCTTGAGATTGGGGCAGATTACATTGCAACCGGACATTATGCGCGGGTTGACCGTTTGTCCAATGGGAGATACGCGCTTCGCACATCCCAGACCGGCGCCAAGGACCAGACCTACGCCCTCTACAATCTGACACAGTCTCAGCTTGCCCGCACATTGATGCCTGTGGGTGAATATACGAAGGAGGAAATCCGAAAGCTGGCAGAAAAGCTTGGGCTTAAAGTGGCGGATAAGCCGGACAGCCAGGATATCTGCTTCGTGCCTGACAAAGACTATGCTTCTTATATCAGAGAGCAGGTGAAGGAGGAGGCCAGGGAGAGGATTGCGCCTGGCAATTTTGTGCTGTCTGACGGTACGGTGGTAGGACGGCATAAGGGAATCGTCCATTACACCGTGGGACAGCGCAAAGGCTTGGGGCTTTCACTGGGACATCCCATATTTGTGCTTTCAATTCATCCGGAGTCCAACGAGGTTGTGGTGGGGAGCCATGAGGAGTCCCTGACTGAACGGGTAAGGGCGAATCGGGTGAATTTTATGTCGGTTGAGGATTTGCAGGAGAAGAAGCGAGTCTGGGCCAAGATACGTTATAACCATAAGGGCGCCTGGTGTACCGTGGAAAGGACGGGAGAGGATGAGCTTCTGTGCATATTTGATGAGCCGCAGCGGGCTGTGACGCCTGGCCAGGCATTGGTGCTCTATGACGGAGACTATGTGCTTGGAGGCGGTACCATCTTTGTGTAGCGCTTCTTTGTTGGAGGATTAAGAGAGATAACAGGAGGGATGAGAGATGTTATCAGACTGTCATATGCATACAGAATTCTCGCTGGACTGCGAGGCCAGTCCGAGAGCGATGATTGAGAGCGCAATCGCAAAGGGGTTGGACGCGGTATGTATCACAGACCATGAGGACAAGGATTACGTCAGCGAAGGAAATCAGTGGACCTTTGATGTAGGGCAGTATTTTGCCCGAATGAGGGAAATGCAGAAGGAATATGGAGAAAGGATTTCGGTGCGAATCGGCGTGGAGATTGGCTTACAGCCCCATCTGGGAGAATATTACCAAAGCTATGTCCGGCAGAAGCCCTTTGACTTCGTGATTGGTTCCGTCCATCTCATCAAAACCAGGGATCCCTATTATCGGGAATTTTTTGAAGGGCGCAGGGACAGGGATGCATATGAGGAAACGTTTGCCGAGACGTATGAGAATATCCAAAAAGTTAATGATTTTGACGTGTTGGGGCATCTGGATTATGTCACACGTTACGGAAAGCATCAGGCAGAAGAATATTCCTATGCAGGCTTTGCCGATATCATTGACCAGATTCTTAAGTATCTGATTGAGCACGGGAAGGGAATTGAGCTGAATACAGCGGGGCTTAAGTACGGGCTTCCCTATGCGCATCCCCATACGGATGTGCTGAAACGATACCGGAAGATGGGAGGGGAGATTCTGACGATTGGGTCAGACGCACATAAGCCTGAGCATGTTGCCTATGACTTTCAGAAGGTGCCGGAGATATTAGAGAGCTGCGGTTTTCGGTATTATACGGAATTTGTAGGACGAAAGCCGGTATTTCGGAAGATTTAGATTAAAATTTAAAGAGAAGTTTTCGGTATAATATAAAAATAAATTAAAATAAGGGCATAGTTTTCGGTATATCGAAAACTATGCCCTTATTTTAGTTGAATTTTCGGTATAAATGATATAAAATTGGTTATAGATATAAGTACAATAGAAAAGAAGGAGGCAGATACCATGATTAAGCGGGAATTATATATGAAGCGTATCCGTCCTTTTATGGGGAAAGATATTGTAAAGGTTCTGACAGGAATCCGCAGATGCGGAAAGTCGGTTATGCTAGAATTAATCAAAGAAGAACTGCTAGAGCAGGGGATAGAAAAGTCCTGTATCCTAAGTATTAATTTTGAAACCAGGGCTTTAGATTATGTGAAGGATGTAGAGAGCGCATACCGTTTTATACAGTCCTATGCAAAAAAAATCAAGCAAAAGCTCATTCTTCTTCTGGACGATTGCAAATGTAGGGAATCCATTTTCAGCCTCCAGTATCACCAGGTATTTAAAGAGTGAAAACCGGAGTATATCTACGGAGACCTTGTACAATTATATCGACTATTGTAAGACAGCCTGTCTTTTGCATCTTGTTCCCAGGGAGGATGTAATCGGTAAGCAGTTACTTAAGTTCCAGGAAAAGATCTATCTGACAGACCACGGAATCAGGGAGGCAGTCTATGGGAACAATATGCGGGATGTGAATCAAATTCTGGAGAACATCGTGTACATGGAATTACTGCGCCGCGGATATGAGGTCAGAGTCGGAAAGGCAGGGGCCTTAGAGGTTGATTTTGCCGCACGCAGGGGCAGCGAACGTCTTTATGTCCAGGTTAGCTATCTCCTTGCCAGCGATGAGACAATGGAACGGGAATTCGGTGTATTAGAAAGGATTGGGGATAATTACCCGAAGTATGTTGTGACAATGGACGAGATTACCCGGAGCCGTAACGGGATAAAACATAAGAATATCAAAGAGTTTCTTCTGATGGAGGAATATGTATAACGAATCAGGACAAAGGGCCGCAGAATGACATATTTGTATCTGCAAGCCCTTTTTCTTTTATCACTTTCCTTACTGTGTGACAAACGCCTTAAGCAAATGATAAGTATTCATTACCCCGTCCGTATGGGAACGCTCATAATTGTGGGAGGCGTACACCCCAGGCCCAATAAGCCCATGGCGGATGTCATACCCGCTTTTCAGCGCTGCGTCCGCATCCGAGGAATAATGTGGATAGATGTCAATGGCATAGTCAAGCTCAAACTCTTTGGCAAGCTCGGCCAGCTTCGTTGTAAGCGCGTAATCATAAGGTCCAAAGGAATCCTTCGCACAGATGGATACCATATGCTCGGTGCAGTCCAGGCCGTCGCCCACGCAGCCCATGTCTACGGAGATAAGCTCATTTGTATCCGAGGGAAGGCATGAGGCGCCGTGTCCCACCTCCTCGTAAACCGTGAACAGAAGGGTAACCTTACGGCTTAAGGTAATCTCACCTGTCTGTACGGCTTTAGCCAGTCCCAGAAGAATGGCGGCTGAGAGCTTATCGTCCAAGAAACGGCTCTTGATATACCCGCTTTCTGTCACGACGGTACGGGGGTCCATGGAAATGAAATCTCCGTTGTGGATTCCTAGCTTCTTCACTCCTTTTTTGGAATGGACATTCTCATCCAGCAGAATTTCCATATGGTGTTCGGTTTTTTGCTTCTTCTTGTCTGCCACATGTGCGGAGGGCTCTGTATTTAAAACCACTCCGGTGTAGGTGCGGCCATCGCGGGTATGTACTGTGCAGTTCTCACCGTCGCAGGTATCCCACTGATGCCCGCCGATGGTAGTAGGGCGGAGGCGTCCGTTGTCTTTAATCTTCCGGACCATAGCCCCCAGAGTGTCCAAATGGGCCGACAAGACCAATGGATTGCCAGAACCGCCCAGAGTTACCAATACGTTTCCCTTGTTTGAACACTCCGGCTGGTATCCAAGGTCACGCAGCTTCCCCAGTACGTGCTCTGTAATCCTTTGGGTATATCCGGAGGGACTTGGAATGGATGTAAGTGTTGTTAATTGCTCTAAAATATAGTCTTTCATATAAAATCCCCCTTTGTAGATTGGAATAAAATTATAGTATTTACTATAATAATCCTTTCCTTAGAAATATGCAAGACATGTTGCGAAAAAATTCAAAAAATAGTATAATTTTCTTATTATAAGAAAGAGCAGGATACATGACGAATGGAAACGGATATCATCATGCAGATTGACCGGCATTATCTGTCTATGACTAAGAAACAGAGGCAGGTTGCAGACTATATCAAAGAAAATATTGACACAATGGCGTTTATTACCCTGAAGGAGATGAGCAAGGAATTGGGAATCACTGAGATTACCATTCTGAATGCATGCAAGGTTCTGGGATACAATAGTTTTAATGAGATAAAGTACGAGGTGCGTAAGTATATCAACGTCAACCGGCGGATGGTACTGTACAGCCAGAATGAATATTTTAATTCAGCCCTGCCGGAGTATGAGCTGAGCGATAAGGAGAGGCTTTTGACAGAGATCTGCATGGAGGAGAGAGGGCTGATGGACGAATACGCCAGGAATTTTGACAGCCGGCAGGTTATGGAGGCTGCAAGGCTTTTCCTTACATATTCTAAGATTATCTTGTGCGGGAGGGGGATGTCCCATATCCTCTGCCAGTGGCTTGCCTCCGATCTTGCGGGGGCGCAGGTGTCGTCTATGATTACGAATCCAGAGCTGAATGAAAGTGTTTTTGCGACGCTGCCGGCGATAGACGGCGATACGCTGCTTGTGGCAATTTCATTTCCGGATTATTATTTCATGACAGAGCAGATTGCCAGATATGCAAAGAAGAAGGGGGCAAAGGTACTCAGTATCACGGACAGCCCACAGGCGGAGGTGGCCAAATATGGGGATCTGAGCCTGACAGTGCGCAGCACCACAAGAATGTTTTTGAATACGGCGTCGGCTCCCATGGCCCTGATTAACCTGCTGGTGTCCGCCATCAAGATTGAGAGTGGCATTGAGGCAGGGAGTATCGGGAAAGAATTTGGGAAGCTTTTCGTCTGATTGAGAGTTTTTGGAACTTTTTTTGGTAAATATATAACAAATACTGTATTATAAAAATATGCAATTTGTACAAAGTTGCATATTTTTTTGAATAGCTATATTCAAAAACTGAAGCATTTGCTATAATAGACAAAAGACATATTAGGTATAGAAAAATTGTATATCTAATAAAACCAAAAGCATAAAGGAGGCTAATTTATGAAAAAGAAATTAGTGGCAGCGCTGATGGCAGCGACAATGGTATTGTCTCTTGCGGCATGCGGCGGCAAAGATGACGGAGGGGCGTCAGGCGGGTCAGGTGGTTCTGGCGGCGGAGGCGAGATGTATTATAATACATATCTTCAGACAGAGCCGTCTACGCTTGATTCTATCAAGGGGAATGATAATTACAGCCGCGGTATCCTCATGAATACCATGGAGCCGCTGACACGTCTCGTTGAGAAGGACGGAGAGCAGGTGAGAGAGGCGGCAGGCGCAGAGAGTTGGGAATCTAATGAAGACGGCACGGTATGGACCTTCAAGATTCGTGACAACAAGTGGACGGACGGCAAGGAAGTGACGGCTGCAGATTACGCTTATGGTATTACACAGACATTGAATCCGGATGCAGGTTCACCCAACTCATTCTTTACCGCAAGCTTTATCAAGAATGGCTCAAAGGTAGTGAACGGAGAGGCTCCCGTCGAGGAGTTAGGAGTTAAGGCGGTGGATGACAAGACGCTGGAGATTACTTTAGAGGCGCCGACTCCATATTTTATGTCACTGACCGATACAAGGGCATGTTATCCGGTACGTCAGGATATCGCCGAGCAGTATGGGGAAACTTACGGCTCAGAGGCAGAGAATTTCGTAGGAAACGGACCGTTTAAACTTGACTCCTGGGTACATAACTCTGAGATTACCCTTGTGAAGAATGAGGATTACTGGGATGCGGAGAATGTGAAGCTTGACAAGGTGCACTATGCGATTATCAATGATGAGACTGCGGTATTCAATTCCTTTGACAGCGGGCAGTTAGACTATTGCTCAACAGGCTCAGAGGAATGGGTAGGACGTTTCGACAAGAAGGAGGGCGTAGACAGAATCGACGCGGTTATTCCTTCCATGCGTTTTGATTTCTTTAATGTGAATGACGAGCTGTTCAGTAACCTGAATATCCGTAAGGCATTCGTGCTGGCGGTTGACAGGGAGGATATGGCGAAAACCATTTACCAGGATATGCATATTCCGGCATACTGGTGGGTTCCGCAGGCAGTTTCTACCGGTGAACTTGGGGATTACCGCGACCAGGTAGAGGGACCTCTTGAGAAGATGGCGAAGGAGGAAGACGCGAAAGAACTGCTTCTGAAAGGAATGGAGGAGTTGGGACTGGGAAGCGATCCTTCCAAGATTAAGGTGAAATATTCCTTGAGCGCTACGACACAGTGGGCACGTAACTACGGCGAGTATGTACAGCAGAAGTATAAGGATGTTCTTGGCGTGGAGATTGAACTGGACTTCAACGAGTGGTCAACCTTCCAGCAGAAGACCAACAGCGGAGAGTATCAGATGGGCAACATGACCTGGAGTACAGATTATGATGACCCGATGTCTATGATTTCCCTGTTTACCACAGAGAACTCCAGTAATATCCCGACAAACTGGTCTAATGAGGAATTTGATTCATTGATTGCTCAGGCAGGCAAAGAGATGGACGAGGCCAAGAGAGTAGATCTCTATGCTCAGGCTGAGCAGATCCTTTTTGAAGAAGGCTGCAACATCTGTCCTCTTGTCAATGAGATGCAGCACATATTCCGTTACAGCTATGTGAAGAATGTAGATGAGAAGTTTACGTCAACTGCCGGATCAAAGTATATTTACATTGAAGGAAGATAGGCAGCTTGAAGATGGGGGTGTTGGAAAATGCTGGAGGTCATTTCCCAAGCCCCCGTTTTTTTATATCAAATTAGAAACGGAAAGGGAGAGAAAAGATGGCAAAATTTATCGCAAAACGTGTCGGATATATGTTGCTTACACTGTTCATCGTTATTTCGGCAACCTTCTTTCTGATGCATAGTATCCCTGGAGACCCCTTGGCGCACATGGCCAGGAATCTTCCGGAACAGACGAGAGCGAATTATTATGAAAAATATGGATTGGATAAATCTACACCTGAGCAGTATGTGATTTTCATGAAGAACCTGCTTACCAAGGGTGAGATGGGAGAGTCCCTCAGGTATCCGGGACGGGAGGTCACAGATACGCTGATGACCAATTCCTCCGTGTCGGCCAAGCCCGGCGGCCTTGCCCTTTTAGTGGGGCTGGTAATCGGTATCCTTCTTGGTATTGTGGCAGCCCTCAATAAGAATAAATGGCCGGATTATATCGTGATGTTTATCGCAATTCTGGGTATTACGGTGCCTGTCTTTGTCCTGGCGTCGGTGCTTCAGTATATTTTCAGCGTCAAGCTGATGGTGCTTCCGACTACGGGATGGGGAAGCTGGAAGAACGTTATCCTTCCGGTGGTGGTCTTAAGCTTCGGAACCATTGCCACCTATGCCCGTTATGTGAAATCCAACATGCTGGACGTGATGGGGCAGGATTATATCCTTACGGCAGAGGCAAAGGGCGTCAGCCGGTTTAACGTAGTAAAAAAGCATGTCCTTAAGAATGCGTTCCTTCCCTGTATGACGCTTCTGGTAGGGCAGGTATCCGGTATTTTCACGGGTTCCTTCGTAGTAGAGAAGATTTTCGGTATTCCGGGACTTGGCTTCTACTATATTAATTCAATCAATGACAGAGATTATACGATGATCATCGGAACAACGATCTTTGCGGCGGCCTTGTTCGTGTTCGTTCAGCTTGTGGTGGATATCGCATATAGCCTGATGGATCCGAGAATTCGTGTGAAGTAGGAGGAAGAACATATGATGGTAAATCACGATGTTACAGATATGATGGAAAATATACCCGATGAAAAATTTCAGATCATTGGGATTGATAAAGATGCGGAAACTCCGTCAAGACCGCGGGTCGGCTACTGGCGGGATGCATGGAGAAGGCTTCGGGAGAACAAGGTGGCGTTCGTGGCGCTGATTATTCTTCTGGTGCTCATCTTCTTTATTATCTTCGGCCCTGCGATCAGCGGCTATGAGTTTGAACAGATTGATTCGGATGCGATTAACAAAGGCCCAAGCGCAGAGCACTGGTTCGGAACGGACGACCTGGGAAGGGATCTGTTCGCCAGAGTATGGCAGGCGGGACGCGTATCCATTATCATCGGTATCCTGGGCGCTGTCATTGCCAGCGTTGTGGGAAGTATTTACGGAGGAATCGCGGCATATTTCGGAGGCGCCGTGGATGATATCATGATGCGTATCGTAGAGGTGCTTTTAAGTATCCCTTACCTTATCATCGTAATCCTTATTTCCGTTATTACGGACAGCAAGAGCCTTGGAACCATGCTGGTGGCTCTGACGCTTACCGGCTGGTGCGGGATTGCAAGGCTGGTGCGGGGGCAGATGTTACAGTTGAAATCCCAGGAGTACGTGCTTGCCGCTAATGCCCTTGGCGTTGCGCCGATTAAGATTATTTTGAAGCATATGATTCCAAATACCATCGGTATGATTATTGTTGCCATTACCTTTGACATTCCGGGATACATTTTCTCAGAGGCATTCTTAAGTTATGTGGGACTTGGAATCCAGCCGCCGTCAACCAGTTGGGGCGCCCTTGCCTCGGCGGCGCAGCAGAACTTTATGTTCTACCCGTATCAGCTTTTGTTCCCTGCGTTGATGATTGCCCTTACCATGCTGTCATTTACCCTGCTTGGCGATGGTCTTCGAGATGCGCTGGACCCGAAATTACGTAAATAGGAGAGACGGATATGGAAAAAGAAAAAATATTAGAAGTTGACAATTTGAACGTTTCCTTTAATACATATGCCGGAGAGGTCAAGGCGGTGAGGGGCGTCAGTTTTGAGCTAAGCAAAGGCGAGACTCTTGCCTTTGTAGGGGAGTCAGGCTGCGGGAAAACGGTAACGGCAAAGTCTATCCTTCGTCTGTTAAAGCCGCCCTTTGCCGTGATTAAGCCGGAGTCCAGGATTGTCTGTAACGGGAAAGATGTATTGAAGATGAGCGAGAAGGAGTTGTGCGAGTTCCGCGGGGATGAAGTGGGGATGATTTTCCAGGACCCTATGACTTCTTTGAATCCTACTATGACGGTGGGCAAACAGATTATGGAGAGTCTGATGATCCATAAGAAGCTTAACAAGCAGGAGGCGCGTAAGGAGGCCATCAACATGCTTAAGATGGTAAATATCCCAAGCCCTGAGAAGCGGATTGACAACTATCCTCACGAGATGTCCGGCGGTATGCGCCAGAGGGTGATGATTGCCATTGCACTGGCATGTAACCCGAATGTCTTGATTGCCGATGAGCCGACTACGGCTCTTGACGTGACGATTCAGGCTCAGATTATGGACTTGATGATGGAATTAAAGACGAAAATGAACACAGCCATCATCCTTGTAACCCATGACCTGGGAGTTGTGGCGAATTTCGCGGACCGCATCCAGGTTATGTACGCAGGCGAGGTGGTGGAGAGAGGAACCACAAAGGAAATTTTTAATGAAAGCAAGCATCCCTATACCTGGGCGCTGCTTAGGTCTGTTCCCAGGCTTGGAAACGAGTCCAAGAAGGAGTTGTACGCCCTGGGCGGAACCCCTCCGGATCTTTTGCTTCCGCTGAACCACTGTCCGTTTGCCGACAGGTGCGAATATTGTATGCCTATCTGTAAAGAGCAAAAGCCAAAGGAGACGGTTTTGAGCGATACCCACAAGGTATCCTGCTGGCTCATGCATGAGAAGGCTCCGAAGGTAGAGTCATTTTATGATAGGAGGGAAAAGTAATGGGCGAATATATCATAGAGGCGAAGAATCTGTGTAAATATTTTAAAGCAGGTAAGAACCAGACCTTAAAGGCGGTTGACGGGGTAAATATTAAGCTTGAGAAGGGCGAGACACTTGGGCTTGTGGGAGAGTCCGGCTGCGGAAAGACCACCTGCGGGCGTACCCTTGTGAAGCTCTATGACGCTACCAGCGGTACGGTTTTGTTTGAGGGGAAGGACGTGTCCAAATTAAAGGGCAAGGAGTTGCTTGGCTTTCGTAAGGATGCCCAGATTATTTTCCAGGATCCTTATGCTTCCTTAGACCCCCGTATGACTATCGGTGAGATTATTACGGAGGGAATGAACGTGCACTTCCATCTTTCGGAAAAGGAGAAGGAGGAGAAGGTCAACGACCTTCTGCACAAGGTCGGGCTGAATGCAGAGTACGCCAACCGGTTTGCCCATGAGCTGTCCGGCGGCCAGAGACAGCGCGTGGGGATTGCCAGGGCTCTTGCCGTTGAGCCTAAGTTTATCGTATGCGACGAGCCGATTTCCGCCCTTGACGTGTCCATCCAGGCGCAGATTGTCAACCTTTTGATTAAGCTTCAGCGAGAGATGGGACTGACCTATCTGTTCATTTCCCATGACCTGTCTATGGTGAAGCATATTTCCGACAGGGTGGGCGTTATGTATCTGGGGTCTATGGTAGAGCTTGCAGGCAACCATGCGTTGTATGACAACCCCATCCATCCTTATACCCAGGCGTTAATCTCTGCGATTCCGGAGGCTGATCCGGATGAGGAGGAGGGGAAGGCGCGGGTTCACTTAGAGGGCGAGGTGCCAAGCCCCATTAATCCGCCGCCGGGATGCCGTTTTAAGGGCAGGTGCAAGTATGCGAAGGATATCTGCGATAAGGAGATGCCAGAGCTTAAGGAGGTAG
Organism: uncultured Dorea sp.; assembly: GCA_910584575.1. Lineage (GTDB taxonomy): Bacteria > Bacillota > Clostridia > Lachnospirales > Lachnospiraceae > Sporofaciens. The sequence continues at coordinate 8,556 of CAJUBG010000063.1, read as the reverse complement.
AGCCAGGTCATTTTGTTGCCTGCCATATGTGCGGAAAAGAAAACTGGTAGAATATATTAAAGAACAGGAGTAGAAGGAATGCTGGCAAGGTCATACATAGAGAAGATACTGGATTATGCAGTTTCCTGTGGAGTTGATTATGCGGAGGTATTCTTTGAGGATGTGGAGAGGACGCGGTTCAATCTTGTGGATATGCAGGTGGTCAGATGTGCCTGCGGACGGGAGAGTGGGATTGGAATCCGCATGTTCCGTGGATTGGAATGTGAATATCTCCACAGTGCGGATGTGAGAGAAGAAAAGGTGCTTGGACTTTTGAAAGAGCGCCTGGGCACGGGAGGCGTTTTCGGTAAGAGAACGCCTCTTTCCACAATCAAGCCTCATGAAATCGTTTTGCAGGGGATGAAGCCTTGTGATATGGAGTTGAAAAAGAAGATTTATTTATTACAGGAGGCGGTCAAGGCAGGAAAAAGCCAGGAGGACTGCGTGGTACAGGGGCGTGTCTGCTATACGGACGGGGATCAGCGGGTACAGATTGCCAATACCCAGGGTGTGTATGCTGAGGACCGCCGTGTGCGCACCAGAGTCCGCTTTACTATGGTAGCGGAGGATGAGAAGGGGGAGAGCAGGCAGACCAGCTTCATAGGGCCGGGCGCCATGCAGGGACCACAGTTTCTAAAAGAAGAAGCATTCGCGGCCCATGCCAGGAGGGCGGCAAGAAGTGCTAAGGGAATGTTGGGCGCCCGTCCCTGTCCGGTGGGGCGGATGCCTGTTATTATTGCAAATGGCTTCGGCGGATTGTTCTTTCATGAGGCGTGCGGGCACTCGCTGGAGGGCTCGTCCGTGGCAAACGGCTGCTCGGAATTTGCCGGAAAGCTTGGAAGGAAGGTTGCGTCGGATAAGGTGACGCTGATTGACGACGGCTCGCTAGCCGGAGAGTGGGGATCTCTTGGAGTTGATGACGAAGGGATTCTGACCAGGAGGAATGTGCTGATTGAGGGTGGTATTTTAAAGGGCTACCTTTTGGACAGGCTTAGCGCAAGGCAGATGGGACTTTCTCCCACCGGCTCAGGAAGGCGGGAGAACTATCGGTTTGCCCCCGTGTCACGAATGACGAATACCTATATTGCGCCAGGAAAGGATAAGTTTGAGGATATGGTCGGCTCGATTGATAAGGGATTGTTTGTGAAGGATATCAACGCCGGCTCTGTGGATCCTGTGACAGGGGAATTCAATTTCAACACAGGGGAAACCTATCTGATTGAGAAGGGCGAAATTACCGTACCGCTTATGAGCGCAACACTTGTCGGAACGGGCGGGGAGATTCTGCCAAAGGTGGACATGGTGGCGGATAACTTCGCGCTGGCACAGGGGTATTGTTACGCCGGAAGCGGGCAGCTTCCGATTGGGGCAGGACAGCCTGCGGTCAGAATTACGGAAATGACGGTAGGAGGGAAGGAGTTATGACGCTTACTTTGGCATATATAAAGGATTTCCTGGGGAGGCTTAAGGAATGTGGGTTTACCCATATAAGGCTCTGCGTCAATTCCCGCAGGTCTGCCCGCCTTGGGGTGGAGAGCCAGAGGCTTAAGTATTGTGAATACGGAGACAGTAAAATGTACATCGTGGAGGCGGTGTGGGACAATGAATACTGCTGCGCCTATGCAAGTTCTCTTGAAGATGGGGAGGAAATCATCCGCCAGCTTAAGGAGACTGCGGGAACCTTTGGGAACCGTGAATTTCCGGAGGATATAGGAGAGAGCCAGGACTTCAGGGGGCAGCGCTGGCGGGATATTGACGTAGAAAAAGTGGCAGAAAGCCTGAAAAGTGCTGAGCGTGCGGCCCTTGCCTGTGAGAAGGCACATTTTATGGAGGTGTGTGAATATCAGCAGTATGAGGAAACCATAGTGCTGATGGACGAGCACATGCATTATCTTGCCGATGACGACGGGAATTGTACCTTTACGGTGCGGGTAGTGGCCAAGGACAATACTTCGGTTGCCGCGGTTACAAAGTACGGGATTGTAGAGAATTATGAGCAGGGGGACTTCCGAGAGCAAATCTGCCAGGTGGCCAGACGTGCGGCAAAGCATGCAAGGTTTGGTCTTGGCGGCGGTAGGATTGCCTCCGGCAGTTACCCTATTGTCCTGGAAAACTGTGTGATGGCAGAGCTTACGGGCCACTATCTTCCCATGTTCTACGGGGAGAATATTAAGCATCACACAAGCGCTCTGGCGGGAAAGGAGGGAAGGCAGGCAGGATGTGCCAATCTCCACCTTGAAGAAGCGCCTTTAAGCAGCCTGGGAACCGTAAGGCGCAGGATAGACGATGAAGGCGTGCCGGTGACGCGGACAGTGCTTCTAAAGGAGGGGATATTTGAAAATGTGCTGTATGACAGAAAGAGCGCTGCCGCTGCCGGTGCAGAAAGTACCGGCAACGGGTTTAAGCCGGATGTGACGGCGGATATTGGGACGGGTGTTACTAATGTGATTTTGTCCTCAGAGGGAGAAGCATTTTCCAGAAAAGAGATGCTGAAGGCTTCGGAGGGCGGAATCTATATCACGAAGATTGAAGGAATGTTTGCCGGTGCAGACACAGAAAGCGGTGATTTTTCTTTGCTGGCCAGCGGAAACCGGATTGCAGACGGGCATGTGGGGGAGGCTGTGAATCAGTTTACCATTTCCGGCAATATCTGCGAGCTGTGGAAAGGAATTGAGATGATCGGGGATGATCCTGTGTACCGCATGGTGGGGGGAATGTGCGCAGTCAGCCCTTCTGTCAAGGTGGGAAGCCTGATGGTGTCAGGAGAGTAAAAGGCGAGGTGTATTATAGAATGGCAAAACAAGCGAAATTGATTGTAGACAAAGAGTATAAAATCGGAGAGGCAGATAAGAGAATCTACGGCTCGTTTATCGAGCATCTTGGACGCGCCGTATATGACGGCATCTACCAGCCAGGTAACGCTATGTCTGATGAAGATGGCTTCCGCAAGGATGTGATAGATATGGTGAAAGAGCTGGATGTTCCGATTATCAGATATCCGGGCGGGAATTTTGTCTCTGGTTTTGTCTGGGAGGACAGCGTAGGCCCTGTTAAGGACAGGCCGAAAAGGCTGGACTTGGCATGGAGAACCTTAGAGTCCAATGAGATTGGGGTCAATGAGTTCGCAAAATGGATTCAAAAAGTAAATTCTGAGATGATGATGGCCGTGAATCTGGGGACGAGGGGGATTGCGGACGCATGTAACCTGTTGGAATATTGTAACCACCCAGGGGGAACCAAGTACAGTGATATGAGGATTTCCCATGGGGTGAAGAACCCTCACAATATTAAGGTGTGGTGCCTTGGCAATGAGATGGACGGACCGTGGCAGCTTGGCCACAAAACCATGGAGGAATACGGAAGGCTGGCGGAGGAGACGGCAAAGGCCATGAAGCTGATTGACCCGTCAATCGAGCTGGTATCCTGCGGAAGCTCGAACCTTGAGATGCCTACATTCGGCAGATGGGAGTCCAAGACGCTGGAATATACTTACGACTATGTGGACTATGTTTCCCTGCATCAGTATTATGGGAATGAAGCCGATGATACGGCAGATTTCCTTGCAAAATCCGACGATATGGATGAATTTATACGTTCTGTGATTGCAATCTGTGATTACGTGAAGGCGAAAAAGCGGGGGAAGAAGAATATTAACTTAAGCTTTGACGAGTGGAATGTATGGTTCCATTCTAAAGTACAGGAGTTGGATATTACCCAGAATTCACCATGGCAGTCTGCGCCGGCGCTTCTGGAGGATATTTACACCTTTGAGGATGCCCTTTTGGTAGGCTTGATGCTGATTACGTTAATGAAGCATGCAGACAGGGTGAAGATGGCTTGCCTTGCCCAGTTGGTGAATGTCATTGCGCCGATTATGACCGAGCAGGGCGGAGGCGCGGCATGGAAGCAGACGATTTTCTATCCGTTTATGCATGCCTCCAGGTACGGGCGCGGCGTTGTCCTTCAGCCGGTGCTTAACAGCCCTGTCCATGATACGGCGCAGCATGAGAATGTGACGGATGTAGAGAGTATTGCGGTTTACAATGAAGAAAAAGACGAGCTGGCTGTATTTGCGGTAAACCGTAATCTGGGCGAGGATATCGAGCTTTTGTCAGACGTGAGAGGCTTCGAGGGCTATCAGGTGAAGAAGCATATTGTCCTGGAGAATGATGATCTGAAGCTGTGCAACGGCGCCGGTAAGGAGGCCGTATGTGCGAAGGAGACAACTCGTTCAAAACTTGAGGGCGGGCGAATGACAAGTGTGCTTAATAGGGCTTCCTGGAATGTGATCTGCCTTGGAAAGTAATTGTGCTGGTGATTGTTTTGCTGTGAGATAATCCTTGATATGCGGCGGGGAACTGTGATATGATGCACATAACAAAAGGAGATGTATGCGCTATGGGAATGTACTTGAATCCTGGAAACAGCGGATTTACCGGAATCAGGAATGATATCTATGTTGATAAAAGCGGTTTGATTCGCCTGATTAACGATACGATTGAGACTCCGAGACGGCTGACATGTGTAAGCCGTCCCCGTCGCTTTGGCAAATCATTTGCAGCTAAAATGCTGTGTGCATATTATGATAAGACCTGTGATTCTTCGGCTTTGTTTAAGGATTTGAGGATTGGGTCAGATGCGGGTATGAGCGAATCATACAGGGAGCATTTGAATCAGTATGATGTCATTTATCTTGATATGACGACTGTTTTGGGAAACGCAGCATCACAGAGCATACCTGCATTTATAAAGTCAGGTGTCACAAAAGAACTTTTGAGCGCGTATCCTGATTTGAAGGAGGGAAACGTTTTCGTTGAGACTCTGCTTAGCGCCGTGGAATTGACGGGCAATAAGTTCATCATGATTATCGACGAATGGGATGCGCCTATCAGAGAAACGCCGGATAACCAGAAAGTATATCTTGAGTTCCTCCGTACATTGTTCAAGGGCAGCGGTACGACGGATCGGATTTTTGCGGCTGTGTATATGACAGGGATTCTCCCCATCAAAAAGGACGGCTCCCAGTCGGCAATTTCGGATTTTAAAGAGTTTACGGTAGTGAAGCCTCGGAGGTTCGGCGGATATGCGGGCTTTACGGAGGAGGAGGTAGAAGGACTCTGCAAGGAGTACCGGCGTGATTTTGCTATGATGAAGCAGTGGTATGACGGTTATTCCTTCCGCGGGGTGGGATCTGTATATAATCCTAATTCTGTGATGGAGGCGATTCGCAATGATGATTTTGATTCCTATTGGACACAGACGTCGTCGGCGGAAAGTCTGATGGGATATATCAGCCTGGATTTTGACGGACTGGCGGGGACGGTAGCCGAGCTAATTGGAGGCGGAGAGGTGAAGGTGGATACGAAAAAGTTTGCCAATGACCTGGTGACATTCCGAAATCGGGATGATGTGCTGACACTTTTGATTCATCTGGGGTATCTGGCTTATGATGAGGCGACGGAGAGGGCGCGGATTCCGAATGAGGAGATTCGGATGGAATTCGTAAGGAGTGTCAGGGATGTGAAGCGGGACGATACGATTAGGCGGGTTCGGGAGAGCGAGCAGCTCATTTTTGATACGGTTCATGGAAATGCTGAAGCTGTGGCAAAGCAGATTGAAAAGATTCACGGGGAGGAAGCCGCTTTGCATTATAATAGCGAGCAGTCCTTACGCAGTGTAATTAAACGGGCGTATTTTAGCTATGGGGATGAATTTGTGATGTTTGAAGAACTTCCGGCGGGGGATGGGTATGCGGATATTGTGTATCTGCCTAAGAAAGCTTCTTTAATGCCTGCATTAGTTATTGAGCTGAAATGGAATCAGACTGCCGAGGGTGCGATTAGGCAGATTAAGGAGAGGCGGTATCCGAAAGCCATTCAGGAATATGGCGGCGAGATTTTATTGGTCGGTGTAAATTATAGTAAAGATGCGCCAGTGGGGAAGCGAAGGCATACCTGCGTAATAGAAAAGTTTGATTTTAAGGGCTGTCAATAGGCAGCCTTTTTGTGTTACCGGAATGGAAACATGTTGAATCGGGTCTGGCGCTTTTATTATGGCTCTGAAAATGCTATACTCTAAACAGATTAAGAAGCAAAGGTGCTTCGCGGCATTTGTAGAATTGCCAGTGGAGAAAGGAGACAATGATATGGCATTTGGAGAGAATATACGGAAATTAAGAGAGAAGGCAAATCTTACCCAACAACAGTTGGCGGACCGATTATATGTATCCCGACAGACAATTTCCCGATGGGAGAGTGGAGTCAGGTGTCCGGATTTGGTTACTGCGAAGAAACTGGCAATGGAACTGGATATATCCTTAGATGAGCTTATATCAGATGAAGAAGTTAAAAATATGCCGGAACATATGTATTTTTGGCGCGGGCCTGAATGGGAGGAAAAGAGAAAACTGAAGGAATATAAAAAGGGGCTGTATAGATTGCTTGAGGTGGTCAGCTCAATATTTCTTGTGGTTATGATTTTTTCAGGTGGTATGAATGCAAAGATTCCACTCTGGTGTACTCTGATGGCTGGAGGAATTGTTGGGGCAATATGGTTGTCGATTTTTATGATGGATAAGAAGATAGGGGAGTGAAAAGATTTTATAAAAATAGTTGCATATTTCCTGTGACGCTGTATTATTAAATGGTAAAAAGGAGGTTGATTTTATGGTATATCCCTATGCAACACTAAGCGATACAACAGAAATTGTTCATTCGGAAATGAAAGAAGACGGAAGCGTTAAGGTCTATATTGAAAAAGCAGTTTATGATGGTTTTCATAATGCTACCTGTTATTTGCCAGATTATACGTGGAAAAATATAGTTGGGTTTTCAGAAGAAGAAATGTCTTATTATAAAGAATTTGTTGAAAATAATGCTCATCTGATTATGGAATTTGCTCAAGAAGGGGGATTTGATAATGCCGCAAATTTTTAAATTTGGTGGTTATATAATTTTCTTTTGGTCAAATAGTAATGAAATTATTCAAAAATGGTATGAATATTTTGAAGAAATAAGTTATTATTGTTAAATAAGTTATAAATTATATGGAGGATGAAGCATGGATTATCAGGAGATAAATGCAAAGACGATTGACGAATGGATTGAGGATGGATGGACGTGGGGAATCCCTATTTCCCATGAAGTGTATATGCGCGCCTTAGAGGGTGATTGGTCGGTTCTGCTGACGCCTAACAAGTCGGTTCCTAAAGAATGGTTCGGGAGTCTTAAAGGGAAGAAGGTTTTAGGTCTTGCCAGCGGCGGGGGACAGCAGATGCCGATTTTTACGGCGGCAGGCGCTAAGTGTACGGTGCTGGATTATTCCGAGAAGCAGTTGGAGAGCGAGCGAATAGTGGCAGAAAGGGAAGGGTATGAGATTGAAATCATCCGGGCAGATATGACTAAGAGGCTGCCTTTTGAGGACGAAAGTTTTGACCTTATCTTTCATCCGGTTTCTAACTGCTATGTGGAGGAGGTGAAGCCGATTTTCAAGGAATGTTACCGCATATTGAAGGACGGCGGGCTTCTGCTTTCGGGACTTGACAATGGGATGAACTTCATATTTTCCGAGGATGAAAAGACGCTTCAAAATACGCTGCCGTTTAATCCGCTGAAAAATGAAGAACAGATGAGGCAGTTAGAGGAGGAGGACTGCGGCGTACAGTTTTCCCATACATTGGAGGAACAGATTGGAGGGCAGTTGGAGGCAGGGTTTTTATTGACCCATCTCATGGAGGATACCAATGAAAGCGGGAATTTAAAAGAGCATCATATTCCGTGCTTTATTGCGACGCGGGCTGTGAAGAATAAAAATGTAAATATTTGAAAGAGGTGTGGGCGGTCATGGGAAAGGTCAGAATTGAATAAATATGGAATTACAAGGTTTTATGCAGTTTTGACAGGAAGGAGGCTTCTTTTTGGACAAGTTACATAAAAATGGGAAAAGCACTTGAATTTTTGTATCAGATTTAGTACAATTATTACCAGTTGAGGATTATTTAACAATCTACATGTTAAAGGCTTCACGACCAATAGGACTGCGTAAACAGTTAATAAAACTTTAGGAGGAATTAATCATGGCAGTAAAAGTAGCGATCAATGGATTCGGACGTATCGGACGTCTTGCATTCAGACAGATGTTTGGGGCAGAGGGATATGAGGTTGTAGCAATCAACGACCTGACATCTCCCAAGATGCTTGCACACCTGTTAAAGTATGACTCATCACAGGGCAGATACGCTTTATGCGACAAGGTAGAAGCAACAGAGGATTCTATCATTGTTGACGGCAAAGAGATTAAGATTTATGCAAAGGCTAATGCTGAGGAACTTCCATGGGGAGATCTGAAAGTAGACGTTGTTCTGGAGTGTACAGGTTTCTACACATCAAAAGAGAAAGCTTCCGCACATGTTAAGGCAGGTGCAAGAAAAGTTGTTATCTCCGCACCAGCAGGAAATGATCTTCCTACTATCGTTTACAATGTAAATCATGACAAGCTGACAGCAGAGGATACCGTTAT
>CAJUBG010000062.1 GCA_910584575.1 uncultured Dorea sp. | reverse complement strand
ATATTAAATTCTAGGGAGGATTTATATTCTCTCTAGTAAGTCAAAATATAACGAATGGCAAAGGAAACTAATTTTCTCTGCCCTTTTATGTAATAACACGACAACAATTCATCAAAAAAGATAGTAAAAATTGAATAACAATACAAAAAGACAGACAATATTTGGAGGTAATATTATATGACACAGGAAAAGACAATCGAGGTATTAAGAAATAGAAATGCAAAATTACAGGAAGAACTTGACGCACTAAAGATGAAGAATGCCAAATCTGTCGATGAATCTAAAAACAATCGAGTGGATGAACTGATTTCAGAATTAGAGGGAATCAAAAAGCAGTGGCAGGATGCATTAGATGATTTGAAAGCTGAAAAAGCGAAATATGCGGAACTTATGAAAGATATGAGAAGTATCAAGAAGACCTTTGAGGTGGTTTAGAATCTGGGCAATTAAAAGCCTATAAACGATTGTAAACGATTTGGAAAGATAGAGAACTTTATAAATAGGATTCGAGATAGAGAACCAAAAAAATAGTAACGTAACCATATAATTTTAGTAGTATGTCGGTCATGCATAGTAAGCAGTACCGACATTTTGAATTTGTATAGGCAGTGGACGATAGTAGTCTGCTGCCACTTTTGAATAATCCGAGGCTTGTCGGCACAACTGGCAAGCCCATAATTATATATAAAGTAGGAGATGAAGTTACTATAGAGAAATTAAATGAGAAAGAAATCTTGCAGTATGCGCTGGAAAATAATATAATTGACCTATCATACGTGCAAGAAAAAATAGAGATGGCTAAGAGAAATACCATACTAAAGAAATATGGATCTTGTATATGGTATAGTGAGAAGGAACAGACTTGGTATTGCCATATACCTGACGAAACAAAAAAATCTGGAAGAAAGAAGGTAAAACGGAAAAAGAAAGAGGATATTGAAGAAATTGTTTATCAGTTTTATAAAGGGCAAGAGCAGGAACAAAAAGCAGAAAATCGCAAGGAAAATATAAAATTTAAGGATTTATTCGATGAATTTATTAGATACAAGTCCAAAGAAGTAACTGCCTGTACGATAAAAAGGATGATGGCAGATTGGCATAAATTCTATGTTGGAACAGAATTTATTGAAAAACCATTAACTCAGATTACTAAAATTGATGTAGATAATTTCTTGAACAATGCCTTGGATGAGTATAAGTTAAAGCCAAAAGCATTTTACAATATGTGTGGTCTATTAAAACAAACACTTCAATATGCCATTGATGCAGAATACATTGACAAAAATCCTTACAGAACAAAGATTAACAAAAAGAAGTTTGCGGAGCATGGTAAAAAACCAGCAGAATCTGAGGTCTATCAATCTGATGAGAAGAATAAAATCATTCAGGAAATGGAACGAAGACTTAAAAATAATCCTAAAAATACCGCACCGTTAGCTGTAATTTTAGATTTTGAACTTGGTACACGGAAGGGCGAAATACTTGCCATAAGTGAATCTGACATAGAAGATGGGTGGATTCATATACATAGACAGGTGGTTGAAAAGTTCGACATCTCAGATATTGACAATATCAAAAGTACAGGTTTTGAAGTTGTAAATTATACAAAATCATCAGATGGGGATAGGTGGCTTCCATTAAGTGCTAAAGCAATAGAAACCATAAACCGTGTACAGGATATCAATCGTCAATACAACGAATGTTATGAGGACTTTCTGTTTGTCAGAAATGGACAGATTATGTCGCCAGATGTAGTAGACGCTCAGCTTATCCGGGGATGTAAATATATTGGGATTAAGGTCAAGACCATGCACAAAATAAGAAAAACTTATGGTTCCATGCTTCTCCATAATGGTGTAAATATCAGTGCAGTAAAGGATATGCTAGGTCATGCTGATGAGTCAACGACAATGAAGCACTATATTTACAATACTATGACGGATAAAGAGACAAAAGAAGCAGTATTGAATGCGCTTTCTGGTACACCTAATAGTAAAGTGACCAAAAGTGACCAGAACATCATCTCATTCCAGAAAAGTAAAAGAGCCAAAACCCTTGAAACATCAAGGCTTTCAGCTCTCTAACAGTCCTGCGGAAGATGGGACTTGAACCCACACAGCTCGAAAGCTACAAGATCCTTAGTCTTGCTCGTCTGCCAGTTCCGACACTTCCGCAAATGACGTATCAACCGTCCGTAGATTATAATACTACAAAGCCCCACAGATGTCAACAATTAATTCTATTTTTTTCGATTATATTTTTTATCATTAAAACAACAAAAATACAATATCCCTGAAGAAAATTTCAGAAATTATTCAATATATACCAAATTTTTGGTGTATAATAAAAACAGACGGTATAATTTGCAAGAAAAGCGAGGAGAATGACGATGTTAGAAAAACTGGATTTGACAAAATCACTTGGTAAGGCCGAGTATAAGGAGAAGATGGCAGAATTGATGCCGAGGCTTGGGAAACTTCAGAGAGAATGCCGAGAATACGGGATACCGGTTATGATTGCGTTTGAGGGGTACGGGGCGTCCGGCAAAGGCGTTCAGATTGGAGAACTGATTAAAGCGCTTGATCCAAGAGGCTTCGAGGTGTATGCGGTCAAGAACGAGACAGAGGAAGAACGGATGCATCCGTTTATGTGGAGATTCTGGACCAAGTTGCCGGCAAAAGGCCGTTTCGCCATCTATGACAGCAGTTGGTATCGAAAGGTATTGATAGACCGTTTTGACAAGAAGACAAAGAAACGAGAGCTTGCAGACGCATACCGTTCCATCTGCTCGTTTGAGGAGCAGTTGACAGCAGATGGAATGGCGATTATCAAGCTCTTTCTGGCAATTGACAAGAAAGAGCAGAAAAAGCGTTTTGATAAGTTGACGGACTCTAAGGAGACGGCCTGGAGGGTAAGCGAAGGAGATATAAAGCGCAATAAGGAATTTGCTAAATACCAGGAGGTCAATGAGGAGATGCTGACGCGCACGGACACAGAGTATGCGCCGTGGAATATTGTGGAGGCAGTTGACCGTCGGTTTGCGACGGCGAAAATCTATGCAATAGTTGCACAGACTTTGGCCGAGAAGGTTGAGGAGGCGAAGAAGGAGGCCGCCAGGAAACAGAAGGAAAAAGATGGGGAAAGCAGGGAAGCCGGAGACATTAGGGAGAATTGTATCAGTCAGGATAATGGAACAGAGGAGAACCGTGTAAGGCAGGACAAGAAGATGAAGGAGTCTATCCTTGGGAAAGCAGATTTGAGCCTTACATATACAAAAGAAGAATATAAGGCGCGTCTTGTGAAATTGCAGAAGAAGATGGAGAAGCTGCACGGAGAGCTTTACCGCAGGAGGATACCGGTAGTCCTTGGCTTCGAGGGATGGGACGCAGGAGGTAAGGGCGGCGCCATTAAGCGCCTGACGGAGAAGATGGATCCAAGAGGTTTTGTGGTTCATCCCACAGCTTCGCCCAACGATATCGAGAAGGCCCATCATTATCTTTGGAGATTCTGGGTGGATATGCCAAAGGCCGGACACGTCACCATATTCGACAGGACATGGTACGGCAGAGTTATGGTTGAACGGATTGAAGGCTTCTGTACCAGGCAAGAGTGGCAGAGGGCATATAAAGAGATTAACGACATGGAGAAGGATCTTGCTGACGCAGGCGCAATCGTGCTGAAATTCTGGATGCAGATTGACAAGGACGAGCAGGCCAGGCGGTTTAAAGCAAGGCAGGAGAATCCGGAGAAACAGTGGAAGATTACGGATGAGGACTGGCGCAACCGAGAGAAATGGGAGCAGTACGAGGAGGCTGTGGATGAGATGCTGATTCGGACCTCTACCCCCTATGCGCCCTGGATTGTAGTTGAGGGGAATTGTAAATATTTTGCCAGAATCAAGGTGCTGGAGACAGTGGTAGACGCCATTGAAAAGCGTCTTGAGAAAGATATGGAAAAAAATAAGAAGTAAAATAAAGGAAATCCAATACTTTTGTCGAATATTATATATGAGGGTGTAAATGATGTATTATTCCGATGAAGTAATTGAAGAAGTAAGATCAAAAAATGACATAGTAGATGTGATCTCAGGTTATGTGAGGCTTACGAAAAAGGGAAGCTCTTATTTTGGGCTTTGTCCGTTTCATAACGAGAAGTCGCCGTCCTTTTCTGTCAGCAGGCAGAAGCAGATGTACTATTGCTTCGGATGTGGGGCGGGGGGTAATGTATTTACCTTTCTGATGGAGTATGAGAATTATTCCTTTGTGGAGGCCCTTAAGTATCTGGCAGACAGGGCGGGTGTCAAGCTTCCTGAGCAAGAGTTCTCAAAGGAGGCAAAGGAGAGGGCGGATACCAAGGCGGTTCTTCTTGAAATCAATAAGCTGGCGGCCCAGTATTATTATGTCCAACTGAAGAACGAGCAGGGCGCCCATGCCCTGTCCTATTTAAAAAACAGGGAGTTGAGTGACGATACTATACGGGCTTTCGGGCTTGGATACTCGAACAAGTACAGCAATGATCTTTATCAGTATCTTAGGTCCAAGGGGTATCAGTCGGAGATGCTTTTAAAGGCAGGGCTTGTCAGTATGGACGAACGACAGGGCGTGTATGATAAGTTCTGGAACAGGGTGATGTTCCCGATTATGGACGCGAACAGCCGTGTGATTGGGTTTGGCGGCAGAGTCATGGGCGACGGGAAACCGAAGTATCTGAATTCACCGGAGACGATGATTTTCGACAAGAGCCGCAACCTTTACGGGCTTAATCGGGCAAGAAGCTCTAAGAAGCCATATTTTCTGCTGTGTGAAGGATATATGGATGTAATTTCCCTTCACCAGGCGGGATTTACCAATGCTGTGGCATCCCTTGGTACAGCCTTGACGCCGGGACATGCCTCGCTGATTAAGAGGTATGTGCAGGAGGTTTATCTCACCTATGACAGTGACGAGGCGGGGACGAAGGCGGCCCTTAGGGCTGTGCCGATTCTCAAGGAGGTGGGGATTACAGCCAGGATCATACGTATGGAGCCGTACAAGGATCCGGATGAGTTCATCAAGAATCTGGGAGCAGAGGCATTTGAGGAGAGGATCGGGAAGGCAAGGAATGGCTTTATGTTCAGCCTTGAGGTTCTGGAGAAGGATTATGACCTGCATACCCCAGAGGGCAAGACAGATTTCATGCGGGAGGCGGCGAGGCGGCTTACAGAATTTGACGAGGAGATTGAGCGCAATAACTACATAGAAGCAGTAGCGGGAGCCTATCATGTAGGAATAGAAGATTTGCGGAAGCTGGTGGGAAGGATGGCGGTTCAGACGGGGCTTGCAAGTTTGGCGAAGCGTCCCAAACCGACGAAGCACCAGTCTAAGGGGAAGGAAGACGGGATCAAGAAGTCTCAGAAGCTCCTGCTTACCTGGATGATCGAGGATGCGTCGATTTTTCGTCAGATTGAGCCATATATTACACCGTCAGATTTTTCAGGGGATTTGTATCAAACGGTTGCAGAGCTTCTCTATGAGCAGTATGAGGCGGGAGATGTGAATCCGGCGAAGATTATGAACCATTTTACAGACGAGGACGAGCATCGCGAGGTTGCAAGCCTGTTTCACACGAAGATTCGTGAGCTGACGACTGCAAAGGAGCAGGAGAAGGCGCTGAAGGAGACGGTTCTGCGTGTGAAGAACCATAGTATAGAGGAAGCGACGAGGAATCTTGATCCGACAGACATGGCAGGTCTGCAAAGGCTGATGAATGTAAAAAGCAAGATGCAGGATATTCAAAAACTGCATATTTCTGTTAATTAAGGATAAAATATAAGCAAGCAATGAGAGGATGGGCACTATATGGAAGAAAACATAGTGAAATTTGAGGAGAAATTAAAAGATCTGGTCTCTCTGGGAAAAAAGAAAAAAAGTATTCTGGAAGTACAGGAAATTAATGATTTCTTTTCAGATATGGAGCTGGAGCCGGATCAGATGGAGAAGGTGTTTGAGTATTTGGAGTCGCACAATATCGACGTGCTGCGCATCAGCGGGGACGATGATGATATTGACGACGTAGATCTCATGATTTCCGAAGAAGACGAGGTAGACATGGAGAAGCTGGACTTGTCTGTGCCGGACGGAATCAGCATCGAGGATCCTGTACGCATGTACTTAAAAGAGATCGGCAAGGTGCCGCTTCTGACGGCGGACGAGGAGGTGGATCTGGCAAGCAGGATGGCAGAAGGGGATGAGGATGCCAAGAAACGTCTTGCCGAGGCGAACCTGCGTCTGGTGGTCAGCATTGCAAAACGCTATGTAGGACGAGGTATGTTGTTTTTGGATCTGATCCAGGAGGGGAATCTGGGACTTATTAAGGCTGTGGAAAAGTTCGACTACCGCAAGGGCTTTAAATTCAGCACCTATGCGACATGGTGGATTCGTCAGGCCATTACCCGTGCGATTGCGGATCAGGCGAGAACCATCCGTATTCCGGTCCATATGGTTGAAACTATTAACAAATTAATCCGTGTGTCCAGACAGTTGCTGCAAGAGCTTGGGAGAGAACCCACGCCGGAGGAGATTGCGGAGGAGTTGGACATGCCGGTAGAGAGAGTCCGCGAGATTTTGAAGATTTCCCAGGAGCCTGTTTCTCTGGAGACGCCTATTGGCGAGGAGGAGGACAGCCATCTTGGAGATTTTATCCAGGACGACAATGTGCCTGTTCCGGCAGAGGCGGCGGCACAGACTCTTTTGAAGGAGCAGCTTGACGAGGTTCTGGATACATTGACAGAGAGAGAGCAAAAGGTTTTGAGATTACGGTTCGGCATGAATGACGGAAGGGCGCGTACGCTAGAGGAGGTCGGGAAGGAATTCGACGTAACAAGAGAGCGTATCCGCCAGATTGAGGCGAAGGCTTTGAGGAAACTCCGCCATCCAAGCCGCAGTAGAAAATTGAGAGATTATCTGGATTAAGAAAGAGGCGCCTATGGAACTATCAAGAAGACTTTATGCGGTTGCAAGTCTTGTGACAGAGGGCGCCTCTGTTGCAGATGTTGGAACGGATCACGGTTACATACCTATTTACCTGATGCAGCAAAATATTGCGTCAAAGGTGATTGCACTGGATATCAACGGGGGGCCTCTTGAGCGTGCCAGGATGCATATTATTGGGTATAACTTAAAGGGGCAGATTGAGACGAGGCTTTCTGACGGGCTTTCAGCAATTCAGCCAGGGGAGGTGGATACCATGATTGCCGCCGGCATGGGCGGCGGTCTGGTGATTAAGATTCTGGAGGAAGGCAGAGAAGTGGTAGAGAGCCTTAAGGCGTGTATCCTTCAGCCTCAGTCCGAGGTTTGGCGGGTCCGCAGGTATCTTTTAGACCACCATATGAATATTATAGATGAGGATATGGTGGAGGAGGATGGAAAGTATTATCCTATGATGCGGGTGGTTCACGGTGAATCGCCCAGGTATGCAGAGTGCGAATATATTTTCGGAAAACGGCTGCTGGAAAAGAAGAATCCAGTGCTTGAGAAGTTTCTTCACAGAGAATTGGAGATTCGAGAGGGAATCTTTAAGGAGTTGAGCCATCATGTGGGGAGTGAAGGGGCGAAGGTGCGGATGACGGAGATACGCAGGGAGATGATGATTATCAGCAGGGCTCTTGGGTATTACTGTATTCACCCGAACATTTAAAGAGGTGAGGTGGATTAATATGCTATGTAAGGATATCATGGCTGTGATTGAGGGCAGCTATGCCAGAGAATATGCCATGGAGTGGGACAATGTGGGACTTCTGGTCGGAAGGGACGACAAAGAGGTGGCGCGGCTTTATGTTGCTTTGGATGCTGTGGATGAGGTGCTCGATGAGGCGGTAAAGCGGGGGGCGGATATGCTGGTGACCCATCATCCATTGATTTTTGGAGGTATGAAGCGGATTACGAACCAGGACTTTATCGGGAGGCGCGTGCTTTTGATGGCCCGTCGTGATATGGCTTATTATGCCATGCACACGAATTATGATGTGGTTCGGATGGCGCGGCTATCGGCAGAGCTACTGCGGCTTAAAGAGCAGCAGGTTTTGGAGGTTACCTGTGAGGAATCAGGAGAAGCGAAAGGCATTGGCAGGATTGGATATCTGGAAGAACCGGTTTCGCTGAAGGCTTGCTGCGAGGGTGTAAAAAAAGCATTTTCTCTTGAGGCGGTTCGCGTGTTCGGGGATTTGCAAAAGACAGTCCGAAAGGCTGCGGTATGTCCAGGATCGGGGAGGAGTGTCATCCGAGATGCCCTTTATAAAGGGGCGGACGTCCTGATTACCGGAGATATCGGGCATCATGACGGGATTGACGCCGTGGCCCAGGGCATGGCTGTGATTGACGCGGGACATTATGGTTTAGAGCATATTTTCATAGAAGATATGAGAAGGTATCTTTCAGAGAAGCTGACGGATGTTGAGGTCATTGCGGCGTCTGTGAAGCATCCTTATATGAATATTTAAGTATCAAATGGAAAGAGGTGGTCATATGGGTAAAGAGGTGTATCAGGATATGTATGATGAGAAGGGGAAAGAGATGTATCAGGTCAGGATTGGGGATGAGACCAGGATTTATAAGGCGGGGACTACATACGGTGAGATTGTAAAGGAGTACCAGAAGGATTATGAGGAGGATATTGTGCTGGTATTCGTAAACGGAAAGCTTCAGGAGTTATTTAAAAAGCTGAAAGCGGACTGTACGTTGGAATTCGAGACGACTTCAGGGGAGATTGGCCACAGGGCTTACCAGCGCGGCATCAGCCTGATGATGGTGAAGGCGGTCTATGATGTGGCGGGGCATGACGCCATTGAGAAGGTAAGGATACATTTTTCCGTAAGCAAGGGATATTACTGTACTGTGAAGGGAAATATTTCCGTTAATCAGGAGTTCCTTGACAGGGTGGAGGCCAGGATGCACGAGCTGGTGGAGATGGATATGCCGATTCATAAGCGTTCTGTCCGTACAGATGACGCGATTGCGTTGTTCGGGCGTCATGGGATGCATGACAAGGAGAGGCTGTTCCGTTACCGCAGGGTTTCAAAGGTAAATATATACAGCATGAATGAATTCGAGGATTACCACTACGGGTATATGGTTCCAAGCGCCGGATACTTGAAGTATTTTAAACTCTATCTGTATGACGAGGGGTTCGTTGTGCAGATGCCGGTGAAGTCCGCGCCCAAGGAGGTGCCTCCCTTTGAGCCGCAGAACAAGCTGTTCCATGTGCTGAAGGAGTCGGTTCACTGGGGAGATATCCAGGGAATCGAGACGGTGGGAGCCTTAAATGACAGGATTACCACGGACGGGGTTCATGATGTGGTGCTGGTTCAGGAGGCGCTTCAGGAGAAGAAGATTGCGGAGATTGCGACGCAGATTGCCGCACGTCCGGAATTAAAATTCATCTTGATTGCAGGGCCGTCGTCTTCAGGAAAGACCACATTTTCCCACAGGCTCTCCGTCCAGCTTCGGGCGAACGGGCTGACGCCAAGGCCCATCGCTGTGGACAATTATTTTGTAGAGCGTGAGGAGAACCCGAAGGACGAGACAGGGGCTTTTGATTTTGAGTGTCTGGAGGCTGTGGATGTGGCTCTGTTTAACACTCAGTTGAATGAACTGCTTGAGGGCAGGGAGGTGGTGCTTCCTACGTTTAATTTCGTGACCGGACATAAGGAATACGGGACGCGGGCTATGAAGCTGGGAGAGAATGATGTGCTTGTGATTGAGGGGATACATTGTCTGAATCCGAAGATGACGTTGAATCTTCCTGATGAGAATAAATTTAAGATCTATATCAGCGCCCTGACCCAGTTGAATGTTGACGAGCACGACAGGATTCCCACTACGGACGGAAGGCTTCTTCGCAGGATTGTGAGGGATGCCCGCACCAGAGGGTCGTCCGCGCAGCGTACCATACGGATGTGGCAGTCGGTCAGAAGGGGGGAGGAGAAGAATATCTTCCCGTTTCAGGAGGAAGCGGATGTTATGTTCAATTCGGCACTGATTTATGAGCTGGCTGTGCTGAAGATTTATGTTGAGCCGCTGCTTTTCGGGATTGACAGGAGTTGTCCGGAATATCTGGAGGCAAAGAGGCTGCTTAAGTTTCTGGATTATTTTGTGGGGATTGGGAGTGAGAATGTACCGACCAATTCGCTGTTGAGAGAGTTTATTGGGGGAGGGTGTTTTAAGGTATGAGAAATCTGATAAAGAATCTTTCTATTTTTTGTAGACATTTCTTTCCAAAGTTTGTATAATTATTAATAGTCTAATTTGTGCGTGAAATAAATACAGACAAAAATGCTTGTTTTGCGCTGAAAATGCAAAAAAAGCATAAGTAACTAAAGGAGAGAAAGTAATGAAGAACATTAAGATTAAGTCTAAACTATTTATGCTTGCCTGCTTTATGCTGGTTGGCATGGTTGCCCTGGGGGTTGTATCTCTTTCATTTATGAGCAGCATTAACAAAGGAACTACTGATATTTCAGAGAACTGGCTGCCGTCTGTTATAGCGTCGGAAGAACTTAACACTCTTACGTCGGATTTCCGGAGAGAAGAATACAAGCATATTGTTGCACAGGACGAAGAAACTATGCAGAGTGCGGAAACAAAGATGGAGAATGCCAATAACCAGATTGACGAGTATTTTAACACATATTTATCCTCGTTGGTCGTGGATGAAACAGACCGTCAGCTCATACAGGATGCCCAGAGCGCATGGAATGAGTATCTGCAAAATCACGAAAGACTGATTCAGTTGAGCCGCGAGAATAAGTCCGCTGAGGCTATGGAAGTTGTATTGGGAACGATTACATTGTATGACAATGTGTCAAATACGTTGCTTGAGGTTGTGGAATATAACAAGGAGGGTGCAGACCAGGCGAATTTGGATGGCAACAGGCTGTACTCAGAAGCAGGAAGAATCGTTATTATTGCGCTGATTGTGATTGGGGCGCTTTCCTTTGCGTTTGCGATCTATATTATCAGGGGTATCAACAGACCAGTCAAAGAGCTTGACAATGTGGCCAGAAAGATTGCGGAGGGTGATCTGGATCAGACCATTACATATACCTCCAGAGATGAATTGGGTACGTTGGCGACTAATTTCAATAAGACGGTAGGACGTCTGCGTAATTATGTAAATTATATTAATGAGATTTCCGGTGTGTTGAGACAGATTGCCGCTGGTAATTTGGTGTTTGAGCTTACTCTTAATTATGAAGGTGAATTTGCCAAGGTTAAGCAGGCTCTTGAGGAGATTTCCCTTTCCCTCAATGATACATTAGGACAGATTAATCAGGCTGCTGATCAGGTGTCGTCAGGAAGCGACCAGGTATCCTCCGGCGCACAGGCGCTTTCTCAGGGTGCAACCGAGCAGGCTAGCTCTATTGAAGAATTGGCCGCCACGATTAATGAGATTTCCACCCAGGTTAAGGATACTGCGGCTAATGCTAACGAGGTCCGCCGTCAGACGGATGAAACCGGCGGCCAGGTAGCTACAAGCAACGAGCAGATGCAGGAGATGATTGCTGCCATGACCGAGATTAGCGATAAATCCGGTCAGATTAGCAGAATTATTAAGACCATTGAGGATATTGCATTCCAGACCAATATTTTAGCGCTCAATGCAGCGGTTGAGGCGGCGCGCGCCGGTGAAGCAGGCAAAGGGTTTGCCGTCGTTGCTGATGAGGTGCGTAATCTGGCAAGTAAGTCTTCAGAAGCATCTAAGAGTACGGCTGCTTTGATTGAAGGTACTGTGCAGGCTGTGGAGAAGGGCACCGAGATTGCCAATGCAACTGCCGAATCTCTGTTTGCTGTCGTCGAAAGTACAAAAGGCGTGGTTGCCTCTGTGGATAAGATTGCTTCCGCTGCCGACCAGCAGGCTGATTCAATCGCACAGGTAACATTGGGTATTGATCAGATTTCCAGCGTAGTACAGACTAACTCTGCAACAGCCGAGGAGTCTGCCGCCGCCAGTGAGGAGTTGTCCAGCCAGGCACAGGTAATGAAGACTCTTGTAGGGCGTTTCAAATTGCGTGGATAAGGATTAGATTAGCCTGAGCTTTAAAGCTCAGGCTTTTTTGGAAAATTTTTCTTTATATTTGTTATCTCACATTATACAATAAAAATCCCACATTACAAGACAGAACCATTCTGATCATATAATTATTTACACCTTAAGGCTGCCTTAAGGTTCTTTTTATTATGCCTTAAGCATGGGAGTTTACACTGTAAGCTAAGAGAAAGGAAGATACAAAAAGGAGGAAAAACATGCTAA
The DNA here is from genome assembly GCA_910584575.1 of uncultured Dorea sp. GTDB lineage: Bacteria > Bacillota > Clostridia > Lachnospirales > Lachnospiraceae > Sporofaciens. The sequence goes on along the minus strand of CAJUBG010000062.1, from coordinate 9,317 downwards.
AGTGCAGCCATTTGAAAAAAATATACCAGAAAAAATGTGTGGTAGACGATCTGAGCTTCTCGGTAAAGCAAGGGGAGGTATTCGCCTTGTTAGGCAGCAACGGGGCAGGAAAAACCACAACCATCAAGATGCTTCTTGGTCTGGTTCCAAAGGACGGAGGAACCGTTACGAGGGCGAAGGAGGTGCAGGTGGGCTATTCGCCGGAAACACCCTACTTTCATCCGTTCCTTACCGGATATGAGGTTCTTTCATTCTACGGAGGGCTTCAGGGAATACCCAAGGAAGAACTAAGGAGGGAGATTCCTGAGCTTATAAAACGTGCGGGTCTTGAGGACAGCAGTACAAAAGTAAAGTACTATTCCAAGGGAATGCTGCAGCGTCTGGCATTGGCGCAGGCGCTTCTGGGAAATCCCAATCTCTTGATACTGGATGAACCCACGGCAGGGCTTGACGCCATGGGGCGTCTGGAAATGATGCATACTATTCAGGCGCTAAAAAAAGAGGGAAAAACAATTCTCATCAACTCCCATATCCTGAATGATATCGAGCGTGTCTGCGACAGGGGAATCATTATAAAGAAGGGGCGCCTGGTCTATGAGTGGGAAAATGGAGAGAGTGATAAGAGCCTGGAGGAAATCTTTGTGGAACAGATTGGAGGTATGGAGTAATGTTGGGAATTATGAAGAACAGTCTTAAAGAGAGGCTTCGCAGAAAAGATATCTATGTTGTAATGGCGCTTGGACTTCTTCTGGTGCTTTTGTGCATGAGTGGGACGGTTACGTTGTCCATTGACGGAATTCCTGTGACGGATATCCGGCTGCTGCTGCCGTTCGTCCTGAATGTGGCGTCTGTAATCGGAGGGGGAATGGCAGTTGCGATGAGTCTGGGAACAATTCCCAATGAATATGAGCGAAAGACCAGTCATCTAGTGTGGATGCGGGGGATTAGCCAGTGGAATTACCATGGACAGCTCGCATTGGCAAATGTTATCAGTTCCGTGGCGGCATTGCTTGTGCTGTATGTGGGAGTAATGGTATTTGCGGAAATCAAGGGAGAGACAGAAGTGTTGTTAAGGAGTATTGCGGGCTTTTTAATCTTTGCAGCCGGAACAGCGGGCGTCAGCCTGTTTACCAGTGCAATGAGCCTGCTGCTGCCGAAGCTTGCCGCAGGGGCGGTTTCGGCTGCTGTGATGCTGGCGGGGACAATGCAGCCTGTTCTTAGAACTCTTTCAGGAATCGTATCCGGTGTGTCCAGGGGAATTCTGAAAGGAATCCTTGCACTGACACCTGATTTGTATGCGGCAGAAGCCCAGGCAGGGGAATTTCTGTTGGGGAAACAGGTAGATGTGCACAGTATTATTGGCGGCTTCCTATTCCTGTATGTGGGGGCTGTACTGATAATTATTATCCGGAGGAAGGAGGCGTAGGAAGAAAAATGCAGAAACAGGTAAAAGGAATGATAATGACAGGAGTATTTGGCGCAGGCTTATTGGCTGCATGGCTGTGGACCGGAAATCAGGGGATTTCTAAGGAGAATCAGAAGATATATGAGGAGGCGGTTTCCATGCAGGAGGAGGTGGATACATTGGGCTTTGAGGGGTTCTGCCTGTCGGATTACCCTGTTGCCATGTACGACGGGACGTCAGACTATGTATTTTATGAAGGAAAGACGTGGAAGCGTCCTCCTGTGATGGAGACATTTGTTGGAACCGCTTATCCGGTGGACGACCATTTTGAAGTGATTGTGCCGACCCTTGAGCAGTTTGAGAGCCTTATGTCTCTGGCAGGCGGGGTAGAGGGAATGGCAGCGGGAAGCGGGTACGGCGCCTCAGAGCAAAAGGGGACGATTTGGCATGAGGCGTTCCATGCATATCAGTTGACTAAGTTTGCGGTTCTGGGGGAGAAGGTTACGCCGGAGGATATGCAGGGAGAGGGTGAAAAGTCAGAGGAGGAATGGATTGTAACAGAGGTGGATGAAAAGCCGGATATTCAAAGGAAGCTCAAGGGGGAGATGCAGCTATTGGAAAAAGCGGCAGATATGCTTAAGAATCAGGACATTTCCTCCATTGACGGGCTTAGGGAAATCGTATTAGAATATAGTGAGCGCCGCAGGCAGCGCATGAAGGAGATGCAAAAATCCGCAAGGGAGGCGGAGATTCGCTGCGAATTGACGGAAGGGACGGCGTATTATGTGGAAGCTTTCGTCTATCGCATGGAATCAGGAGAGCAGGCGTATGAAGAACGTTATCTGGACAGCCTGGGGACATATGAGGGAGGACGGGGAAAATATTACCGTACCGGCCTTGCGAAATGTCTGCTTCTGGACGTGTTGTGTCCGGACTGGAAGGAACACTTTGATTTTTCAAAAGGGTTGGATGAATTGCTGGAGGAATATTTAGAAGTAAAGATTTGACTTTAGACTGGAGGAAGGCTAGAAAGATGAGAGCAGGGAAGGCAGAATATCAGATATTGGCAGCGGACGACGAGGCAGAGCTTTTGGATATTTTGGAGTTATATCTGGACAGAGAAGGCATAAAAATGAAAAAGGCGCAAGACGGGATAGAGGCAATGCGTTTATTTCGGCAGAGAGCGTTTCATTTAGTGCTGCTTGACATCATGATGCCGGGGCTTGACGGTTTCGCCGTGCTGCGCAAGATTCGGGAAACGAGCCGCATACCGGCAATTATGCTGACGGCGAAGGATCAGGACTATGATAAAATACTGGGTCTTGAGCTTGGGGCGGACGACTACATTACCAAGCCCTACAATCCCTTGGAGGTGGTAGCCAGGATTAAGGCGCAGCTTCGGCGCAATTATGACTATTGGAGAGAGCCGGAGGATGGGAAACACGAGTTTTCGCTTCGGGGAGTGAAGATGAATATAGCGGAAGGGACGGTAGAGCGTAGCGGACGGAGTATCGAGGTGACGTCCACGGAATTTCGGATACTTCAGATGTTCATGGAGTATCCTGGAACTATTTTTACAAAACAGCAGATTTTTGAGCGTGTCTGGGACGAGCCCTATGCAGGCGATGACAATACGGTCATGGTTCATATCAGCAACCTGAGAAAGAAACTGGAGGAGGGGGAGGGAGGCGAACCGTTTATCCGGACGATTAAGGGGCTTGGCTATAAAGCGGAGAAGGAGATTTGAGGACAAAAATGGGGAAAAAATCAAATCAGAAAAAAGGAAGCGTATTTCGTCAGCTTGTGGTAAGCTATATTGTATTCGCCGTGGTTTCCGTTTTCCTGCTGTATCTGTGCGTATTCGGGGTGCTGATTTTTATCGCCGGCGGGCAGATAGAATCTCTGGCACCTTATGAGCTGGTGGATAGCGAGGAAAATGTAGGGGATTTCGGTTCATTTGAACGGCTTGGCGGCTGGATTGAGCAGCTTGACGATTCTTACCGTGTGACCAAGGTGTACGGGGAGAAGAAAGATCAAGTGTCAGCATATTCCATGGAGGAATTAACGGAGTATCTGATGGCGGATAATCTGGTTAAGACCGCCACCTCTGCCAGTGAATACAGAGGATACCTGAAAGCCGTGGAGACGGAAAACGGGACTGCCTATTACCTTATGAAGATAGGAAGGGATGCGTTGCAGATGAGTTACACCTATAATGTGGGAAAGGACAGCCAGTCTGTTCGGGTGGCTGTGGCGGCATTTCTTTCGTTCGGGCTTATGTTTCTGCTTAGCTGCCTGCTGATGAGCGCCTATCTGTCGCGTAAGATACGAAAACCTCTTAAGAAGATTACGGACGGTATGGAGAAGGTGAGGGCAGGCGACAGCCAGGTACGGCTTGAGTTTGAAGCTCAGCGGGAATTTGCGGAGATTAGGGACACCTTTAATATGATGATTGGCCAGTTGGAGGAGGAAAAGCGAAGGAAGCAGCAGGACGAGGAACGGAAGAACCGGATGCTTCTGGAGATTTCCCATGATATCAAGACTCCGGTATCCACCATCAAGAGCAGCGCGGCGGCTTTGGAGGACGGGGTGGTGAAGCCGGATGAGCTTTCTCGCTATTACCGGATGATCGACCAGAAGGCAGGCCGGGTGAATACGTTGGTCAACGAGCTGTTCCAACTGTTGAAAATGGAGGACAAAGATTATGCGCTTAAGCTTGAAAGGACGGATATCTGCGAGCTAATGCGGCAGGTCTGTGCGGAGTATTATGAGGAAATCACGGGACGGGGACTGGATTTCCTGATACGGATACCGGAAACACCGGTCTATGCAGGGCTTGACAGGAAGGAATTTTCGCGTGTTATGGAGAATCTTCTTGGAAACGCGGTGAAGTATAACCAGTCGGGGAAGTGCATTGGGGTCGAAATAAGACGGGAGGACGGTAAGACAAAGATTTCTGTGGAGGATGACGGGGAACCAATAGGGGAGGAATTGCGTCCTGTGCTTTTTGATCCCTTTGTAAGGGGGGACCTTGCCAGGCAGACCAACGGCGGAACCGGCCTTGGACTTGCGATTGCGGCAAAGCTTGTGGAGAAGCACGCGGGAGAGCTTCGGTATGAACGGCGGGAGGATAGGAATATTTTTGTGGTGCTTGTGGCAAATAAAGAAGAATAATGGAAAAAACACTTGCATTTCCACCCACTATCTGGTAAGATACTAGTGTTGTGAGTCTGTGGGACAGACTATATATGGATGTTAGGAGGTGCAGTCATGGCTAAATGTGCTATTTGTGAAAAGGGTGCTCACTTTGGAAATAATGTAAGCCACTCTCATAGAAAGACACCGAAGATGTGGAAGTCCAATGTTAAATCAGTTCGCGTAAAGACCGAGAACGGTGCTACAAAGAAGATGTATGTTTGTACTTCTTGCTTGAAGTCAGGAAAAGTCGAGCGTGCATAGTGTGGGTGTGAAAAGTAACATTTAAAACTCAGATTTCGATGCGGAATCTGAGTTTTTATTGTAATATATGGTAAAACAGGGTATAATAACAGGATAGGAAAAACCAGAGGATGATAGGAGGTATTCAGGTATGAAGGGATGTATGAGTACGGATCTTGGTATTGTTACAATCGATCCGGATGTGATTGCAAAGTATGCCGGAACGGTTGCAGTCGAATGTTTCGGGATTGTGGGTATGGCTGCGGTGAATGTGAAAGACGGGCTGGTACATTTACTCAGGCGTGAGAGCCTGACCAAAGGAATCAAAGTGGCGATATCGGATGAGAATCATATCAGTATTGACTTCCATATAGTTGTTGCATATGGCGTTAGCATTTCAGCCGTTACGGATAATCTGATCAGCAATGTGAAGTATAAAGTAGAGGGATTTTCAGGAATGCCGGTAGATAAGATTAATATCTATATTGAAGGCGTCAGAGTCATCGATTAGTTAAGGAGGACATAAGAAAGTGGCTACGAAAACTATAAATGTAGATATGCTTGCAAAGATGTTTTTGGCAGGTGCGCAGAATATTGAAGCGAAGAAAGAGTATATCAATGAACTGAATGTATTTCCTGTTCCGGACGGCGACACGGGGACGAATATGTCCCTGACGATTATGGCGGCGGCCAAGGAGGTGACGGCTCTTAATAAGCCGGAGATCAAGGATTTGGCGAAGGCGGTTTCATCCGGCTCGTTACGGGGTGCGAGGGGGAATTCAGGAGTTATCCTTTCTCAGCTATTGAGAGGATTTACCAAGTCTATCCGAGAGGAGAAGCAGATTGATGTGCAGGGACTTGCAGCGGCCTGTGCAAGAGCCAGGGATACGGCGTATAAGGCTGTTATGAAGCCTAAGGAGGGTACGATTCTTACGGTTGCAAGCGGTATTGCAGAGAAAGCGGCTCAGATGGCGGAGGAGACGGACGATTTAGAGGTATTTCTTCCGGCTGTGATTGAACATGCCGGGGAGGTATTGAAAAAGACGCCTGATATGCTTCCTGTATTGAAGGAGGCAGGGGTTGTGGATTCCGGCGGACAGGGGCTTTTAGAGGTCATCAAGGGCGCTTATGACGCATTTCTTGGGAAAGAGGTGGATTACAGCGCCATTACACCTAAGGCCGGCGTACAGGTTACGAAGATCAGCGCGCAGGAGACGGCGGACATTAAGTTTGGCTACTGTACGGAGTTCATTATCCTGACCGAGAAGGAATTTACGGATGAGCAGGAGAGAGATTTCAAGGGATTTCTTACTTCTATCGGGGATTCTATCGTCTGTGTGGCGGACGACGACGTGGTTAAGGTGCATGTTCATACCAATGATCCGGGGCTTGCGATTCAGAGGGCTTTGACCTATGGCCAGTTGTCGCGGATGAAGATTGACAATATGCGTGAAGAACATCAGGAGAAGCTGATTAAGGATGCCGAGAAGCTGGCTGCAAGCGAGGCGGCGAAGGAGGAGGCAGCTAAGAAGTCCGAAGTAGATGGGAAGAATGCCGATGAGCCGAGAAAGCCCATTGGATTTATTGCGGTTTCCATCGGGGAAGGTCTGAACGAGATTTTTAGAGAGCTTGGCGTGGACTACATCATTGAGGGCGGACAGACCATGAATCCAAGTACAGAGGATATGCTAAATGCCATTGACCAGGTGAACGCGGACTGTGTGTTTATTCTCCCGAATAATAAGAATATTGTGCTTGCCGCCAACCAGGCAAAGGATTTGGTGGAGGACAAGGAGATTGTGGTGCTTCCAACAAAGACGGTGCCTCAGGGGATTACGGCGGTCATTAACTTTATGCCGGATGCAGGTGTGAAGGAGAATGAGGAGGCCATGCTGGAGGGAATCGGGAATGTGAAATCCGGCCAGGTGACTTACGCGGTCAGGGATACCCACATTGATGATAAAGAGATTCACGAGAGCGATATCATGGGAATCGGGGATGCAGGAATCCTAGCGGTTGGAAGAAGCGTGGAGGAGACCACGAAGGATTTGCTTTCCCAGTTAGTGGATGAGGATTCTGAGCTTATCAGCCTGTATTACGGCGAGGAAGTGAAGGAGGAGGATGCCCAGAGATTTATTGCGGAGATTGAAGGGATTTATCCGGATGTGGATGTGGACGCCCATTACGGAGGGCAGCCGATTTACTATTATGTGCTTGGAGTAGAGTAGAGGAATGACAGAGCCAGATTTTTGCGGATTTCCGTATAAAGTCTGGCGTTTCTTCTATTTTAAGATATGTATGAAAGAAACGAGTTGAGGTAATCATGATAGATAATACGAGCATCAGAGACTTGAAGGGAATTGGGGACAAGACCCAGAAATTATTTGAAAAGATAGGCGTCAGTACCGTAGGCGACTTAATCCGATACTATCCCAGAGGCTATGACGTCTACGAGGACCCTGTGCCAATCAGCGAGGCAGAGGAGGGCAGGACGCAGACGGTCAGCGGGGCGATTTACGGAAGGGTGCAGGTATCCGGAGGTGCAAAGCTTAAGGTGACCGCCCTGTATGTCAAGGACCTGACAGGAACCCTTAAGGTAATCTGGTTTCGGATGCCTTTTCTTCGCAGTACCTTTGCCAGAGGCGGCGCAGTCACCCTTCGGGGAAGAATCGTCCGAAGGCGGGACGGTCTTGTAATGGAACATCCGGAGATCTTCTACCCCTGTGAAAAATATGGGGACAGGCTCAATACCCTGCAGCCTCTCTACGGCCTGACGGCTGGACTTACCAACAATGCCGTGGCGAAGGCGGTGCGTCAGGCATTGGACGGAATGAATCTTGCCGCAGACCTTCTTCCGAAAGAGCTTCGGATGCGGTACGGCCTGGCAGAATATAACTACGCTGTGCGGGGAATCCATTTCCCTGAGGATAAGGAGGTGTTCTATCACGCCAGAGAGCGCCTGGTGTTCGAGGAATTTTTGGCTTTTATCCTATCCATCCGCAGGCTGAAGGATACAAACGAGAAGCTTGTCAACGAATATGTGATGGAGATTAAGCCGGAGGTGGAGGCGTTTGTAAAAGGGCTGCCCTTTCAGTTGACAGGCGCCCAGCAGAAGGTGTGGAAGGAGATTGCAGAGGATATGGCGGGGGAAACGGCCATGTCCAGGCTGGTGCAGGGGGATGTAGGCTCAGGAAAGACCATTGTGGCTGTCCTGGCTTTATTGAATACTGCGCAAAACGGTTACCAGGGGGCTATGATGGCGCCGACAGAGGTACTGGCAAGGCAGCATTACGAATCCATCACCAGACTGTTTGATACATATGGAATCAAGGTTAAGGTTGAACTTCTGACAGGTTCCATGACCGCCAAGGAGAAGCGCAGGGCCTACGACCGGATCGAGTGCGGGTATGCCAGGATTATTATCGGCACCCATGCCTTAATCCAGGGCGGGGTGAGCTATGACTGCCTTGCCCTTGTGGTGACGGATGAGCAGCACAGGTTCGGAGTAAAGCAGAGAGAGGCATTTGCAAAAAAGGGGAGCGTGCCCCATGTGTTGGTCATGAGCGCGACGCCCATACCAAGGACGCTTGCCATCATCTTATACGGCGATCTGGATATCTCTGTGATTGACGAGCTTCCGGCGAACCGCCTGCCTATCAAGAACTGTGTTGTGGACACCGGATACAGAAAGACAGCCTATTCATTTATAAAGAAGCAGGCAGCCGAGGGAAGACAATGCTATGTAATCTGTCCCATGGTGGAGGAGAGCGAGACCATGGAGGCGGAGAATGTCATTGATTACGCGTCCATGCTCCAGGATGAGCTTGGAAGTGAGATTGCCGTTGCCTATCTTCATGGGAAGATGCGGCAGACGGAGAAGGACGACATTATGGACCGTTTCGGGAGAAATGAGATTCAGGTGCTTGTCTCCACCACAGTCATTGAGGTGGGAATCGACGTGCCCAACGCCACGGTCATGATGGTGGAGAATTCCGAGCGTTTTGGTCTGGCGCAGCTTCATCAGCTTCGGGGAAGGGTCGGCAGAGGGAAGCACCAGTCCTATTGTATTTTCATGAGCAGTTCAAAATCAAAAGATACCAAGGAACGGCTTGGCATTTTAAACAAAACCAACGACGGCTTTAAGATTGCCAGCGAGGATCTGAGGCTTCGCGGTCCAGGCGACTTATTCGGCATCCGCCAGAGTGGGCTTATGGATTTCAGGCTTGGGGATGTGTATCAGGATGCGAAGCTTTTACAGATGGCAAACGAGGCTGCGGATGAGCTTTTAAATTCAGAAAATGACTGGATGAAGAATCTTCCAGATTATGAAGGAACTTCTAGTGTAATAATTTAAATCCTCCATATACTATCTGCGTAACAAAAAATAAATGTTACAAAGAAACAAAAACGAAAAGTTAGAAGTTACAAAAAGGAGGAGAAAACAATGACAAGTTCATCAAACAGAGCAGCAGTA
>CAJUBG010000061.1 GCA_910584575.1 uncultured Dorea sp. | reverse complement strand
CCTAAATTTATTAGGTAATATTCAACTAAAAATTGATGGATAACTAAGAATTATCCGCACTAATTAGCTTCTTGTGTTACACTATACAAAAACCACAGGAGGCTAACCCATATGAATGTAAGGTCGAAAGTAAAGCAATACCTGGAATACTGTGAATTCCGCAAAGAATTAGACGCAAAGACGCTAAAAGCCTACAGAATTGATCTCAGGCAATATTTCGATTTCATCCAGTCAGACAACCCTCAAAAGGATGAAATCGAAATATACATCACAGATTTACACAAAAAATACAAACAAAAAACAGTAAAAAGAAAAATCGCATCTATAAAAGCGTTCTACGCATTTCTCGAAGGAGAAGAAATAATTACAGAAAATCCTTTCAGAAAAATAAGGGTAAAATTCAAGGAAACATTTGTACTCCCGCGAATCATCCCGCGAAGCGAGATTGAAAAATTACTGAATTCCATGTATGCAACTTCCCGACTAAGCAGGACAGATCAGCCGCAAGCACGCTACCTGTTGCGCGACATAGCAATCGTTGAGGTATTTTTCGCCACAGGTGCAAGAGTATACGAAATTTCCAATATAAAAGCCGACTGTATCGACATCGAGTCAGGCGTTATACGCATTATGGGAAAGGGAGACAAGGAAAGATGCGTGCAAATCAGTGAGGAATCCATCTTAAGGTTATTGAAAAAATATTACCAGTCCAATAAGAAAGCAATAAAAGAAAGCGGATATTTTTTTGTGAACCGCCAAGGGAAACGTTTTACCGAGCAATCCATCCGGATGATGCTGAAGAAGTATACGAAATTGGCAGGAATTACCAGAAATATTACTCCCCACATGTTTCGGCATTCATTTGCCACATATTTAATCGAGGAGGGAGTAGATGTGAGCTGTGTACAGCAGATTCTTGGCCATAGCTCTATTAAAACCACTCAGATTTATATTCATATTGCGGCGAAAAAACAGGCGGAGATTCTGAAAATGCGGCATCCGAGAAACCAGATGAAAATTATAGGGGCTGCATAAAAAAGTATAGAGAACATATGTTTCTTGAAACCAGCTTTTATAAGGTGGTCTTTTTGTGGTTCTGTGGAAAAAAATAAAATTTTTCTGTCACACAGGTAGAAATTTCATGTCTAATCATATATACTCACAGGACAATCTTAATATACAGATATGCCCTTGTGGGTAGACGGACATACAGATAGATGGAAACACTCTGGTTAGGATCACATCAGGTTTTCCGGCGTATTATTCCGTATAATTTAGTATACCTTAATGGACGCAGTCCACCCGCCCTGTCAGGGGCATGAATCACGGGAGCCTTCTGGGTATAAAAATATAGGTGATCCGGAAAAGAGGAGATTATGAGTAAATCAACAAATGAAGAATTATTGGCATTGGTTGAAAAGGCTGTGGCAGGGGATAAGAAATCTCTTGAGACGGTACTGTCAAGTGTGCAGGATTTGGTCTTTAACCTTTCTCTGCGAATGTTGGGGACATTTCCTGATGCTGAGGATGCGTCCCAGGATATTCTTTTAAAGGTCATGACCCACCTGTCATCCTACAAAGGGGAAAGCGCCTTCTCCACCTGGGTTTTCAGTATTGCAGCAAACCATCTCAAAGATTACAAGAAGCATATGTTTGGGAAGTTCCCGTTAAGCTTTGAATTTTATGGAGACGACATTAAAAATGCGGACATCCATAACATTCCGGATTTGACTCAGGATGTGGAGAAATCCATTCTGGCAGAGGAGTTGAAGCTGTCATGCACGAATGTCATGCTGCAATGTCTCGACGCCGAGAGCCGGTGTATTTTCATTTTAGGTACGATGTTCAAAATCGACAGCCGGATTGCCGGCGATATTCTGGGGATTACTCCGGAGGCATACAGACAGCGTTTAGTGAGAGTACGGCGGAAGATGGCGGATTTCCTCTCCGAATACTGCGGTGAATACGGGCAGGGTAAATGCAGATGTAAGGATCGGGTAAACTATGCAATCCAAAGCCACAGGCTTATGCCGAAGCAGTTAAGCTTCACATCGGCGCCTGTCTTAGAGCAGACTGCAATGGAGGTAAAAGAGGCTATGGAGGAAATTGACGGTTTGTCACAGACATTTTCTTTCTGTAAGACTTACCAGCCGCCGGAGAGTCTGAAAAAATTTATTGAAGATTTCCTGGACGGTACGTCATATTCCGTGGTGACAAATGCTTAGGGAGGAGGAAAGATGAATACACAGTTGATTTTGAAGTATCTTACAAATTTGAGTAATCATAACGAACGTGAGTGGTATCATGCACATAAGGCGGAATATAAGGAAGCCAATGCAGAATTTGAGCTGCTGCTGCATGAGCTTATATTGAAGATTGGAGAGTTTGACAGCAGTATTCTCCATAATCAGCCGAAGGACCTGACTTTTAAGTTAGTGAGGGATACACGGTTCAGCAATGATAAATCGCCTTATAATCCGGCGTTCCGCGCCCATATTTCCTCCAAAGGAAAGCTGCCGGTTCCAGTGGGGTATTACCTGATGATTAAGCCGGGAGGGCAGTCATTTTTGGGCGGCGGGCTGTTTGCGGATATGTTTAAGGAGGCCACTATAATGGTGCGGGATTATATTGCCGCCAATGGCAGGGAGTGGGAGGAGATTCTTAATAATCCTGATTTCCGAGAGCATTTTATTGTGCAGGGGGCGGCGCTTAAAAGAGTTCCCGCAGGGTATGACAGGGAACATCCCCAGGCAGAATTCTTGAAGTTTAAGAGCTGGTATTTGGAGTATCCGGTTGCAGACGCAGAATTTGGAGATGGGGAGGCATTTTTACACCACGCTGTCAGGGTATTTCAGATTATGAAACCGTTCAATGATTATCTGAACAGGGCGCTTGCAGATTTTCGGATGCCGGAGAGGAAATAAAAGCTTCAGGTATTTATCAGGTCGGAAATTGGCCTTATGAATCAGACGGTTTGCAGACCAATTTCTGACCAAATGAACGTATCCGTATACTAAATTTTAAACTGTATCCAGATAGTGCTGTAAATCCTCTGCTAACTTACCGATATGCACCCCGTCCACAAAAGAATGATGAACCTGTACCGAAAATGGAAGCATGATTTTTCCGTCTTTTTCCTCATATTTTCCCCAGTCAAATAATGGTGTCGCATTATCACGATTTCCGGAAGCTGTATGAGAGATATGTGTATATTTTACCCACGGAAAAGCTGAAAACTGGAACACATCATTTCCTAACGGCGCTGTAAAGTATTCTTTCTGTGCCTGTTCTTTTTCAGACGCACGCTTCACATATTCTTCCAGAGTATCTGTCATTTCAACGTTCACAACCTTGAACAACTCTGTATCTTTGTTCAGATAGGTAAAGGACGTATTAATTTTATCAAACAGTACTGGTTTTCCGTCAACAAAACGATAACGGAATTCTTTGATATGATTTGCACATTTGGAAACTGCAAATACAAATGAAAAGGTGAAGGAATAGCCCTGCTGTTTGATTACCTCCAAAAAACGGGTAATATCCAGTTCAAAGGTAACGCAATACTGTGGATTTATATAATTTCTGAAAATTTGATAATGTAATGCTCGATTCCAATTAGATAAATCAATTTCTTTCATGGTTTTAGTACCTCCTATTTTTGAGCATATACCCTGATTCTGCGAAAAATTTCAAAATAACTACCGTCTGGCTGCCGCGTCTTTTTCAGCATTTCTTCGATAACCTCCTGGCGGAAGGCTTCTTTTAATCCGCATGGAATATATCTAATAAATGGCACCAGACAGGGCTGGTCAACCCACCCAATGATATCTGAAGCATTAGAAAAATATCTGTCTCTGTTTAGCTCTCTGATTGTATAAGAAGAAAACCCAACGGCAGAAATGAATTCTGTATACTGTTCTTTGGTCGGCATAAACCAGGGCCATTCGTAATCTTTAAAATATTCCTTATATTTAGCCCCTGATATCTTTTTTTGAACTATGCCGTTAAAGGTGGCACAATTACCGAAGCCGCCAAAGTCCCACAATATTTTCCCACGGGCTTTTAATGCTTTGCAGGCATTTTTTAAAAGCCGTTTATGGTCCTTCACCCAATGTAAGGCTGCATTGGAAAAAATAAGGTCAAATTCATTCTCAAAATTCAGATTATTTATGTCCATATACATGAATTTAAGATTGCTTCTGCGAAGCTTTTCTGCCGTCTCAATCATATGAATCGAAGCGTCTATCCCTAACGCGTTTCCCTGGGGCACGGACAAAGCTAATTGTTCTGTCAGGACGCCGTCCCCGCACCCAAGATCCAATACGGCTTCATTTCCTTTGAATGAGACTTCTGAAATCAGGTCGTTTCCCCATTCTTTTTGGTGTTTAGAAGCGGATTTGTATTTTTCTCCGTCGAATTCAAATGTACCCATGTAAAACCTCCTGCTATATTGATTGTTTGATAGAATTATACCTGCCGCCATGATATAATTCAAATATATGATTTTTATAAAATATATAAATTATATTTATGGAGATGAACTATGGATACATTTGAAAATCTTACAAGATACAAAATTTTTCTTTCGGTTGCAGAACATAAAAGCATATCTAAGGCAGCGGCGTCCCTCTATATTTCTCAGCCCGCAGTCAGTATCACCGTCAAAAAGCTGGAAGAAAATCTTAACACCACGCTTTTTATCAGAAAGTCAAAGGGAGTAGAGCTGACAGAAAAGGGAAGAATATTATACGACAGCGTGAAGAAAGCCCTTCATATGCTTACGGATACGGAGAAAAGTCTTAAGTTTCCCTTTTATACGGGATATCTGAGAATTGCCACCAGCAATGTATTATGTAAACATTTCCTTATGCCCTATCTAAAGGAATATATAAAACAGTATCCGGACACAGAACTGGCGATTACATGTACGTCCTCGGCAGAAGCGCGAGTGATGCTTGAGGAGTGCAGCGTTGATTTGGCGTTGGTAGTAAAACCACAAAACCTTGGGAAATCCGTCTATCATCCCTTGGGAATGATTGAGTATATTTTTGTCTGCACTCCTGCTTACAGAGAAAAATGGGACTGTAAAAATGATGAGATTTTTCAATATGCGAACATTATGCTTCTTGATAAAGATAATGTTTCGCGAAAGCATATTAATGCTTACTATGCGAAAAATAATATCATGCCCCTGCATATCCTTGAGGTAAATGAGATGGATATGCTGATTGAATTTGCAAAAATGGGGATAGGGATATCCTGTGTTGTAAGGCAATTCGTAGAGCATGAGTTAAAATCAGGCTGTCTGATGGAAATTCCCTTGTCAAATCCTGTTTTGCCCCGCGAAATCGGTTTTTTATATCAGGATATACAGCCGTTTAATGAAAATATCTTAAATTTTATTTATTTCTTTTTTTGAGTCAGCTCATCCAGGGAATGGAACGTATACCCCATATCCTCCCATTTCCCTAACAATTCATCCAAAATCTCAGCATTGGTGCTGGAGGTGCTGTGTAAAAGGACGATGGCGCCAGGGTGGATACGTCCAAGCAGCTTGTCAAAAGCCTCGTCGTGGGAGGGCTGGTCATCCTGATACCAGTCAACATAGGCAAGACTCCAGAAGAAGGTGTGGTATCCCATATCCTTAGCCATTTGGAGATTGTCGGTGCTGTATTTTCCCTGAGGGGGCCGGTAATATTTGACCATGTCCTCTCCGGTAATCTCTTTGTAGAGGCTTTCCACATCCTTTAGCTCTTTTTCAAAGGCTTCCTTCGTGGAAATCTGTGACATATCGGGATGGTGGTAGGTGTGGTTGCCTACGATATGCCCGTCCTCGTGCATCCGCTTGACCAGTTCGGGACTTGTGGAGATAAAGTTTCCTACAACGAAAAAAGTTGCTTTTGCTTTGTGTTTTTTCAAGGCGTCCAGGATGGGCTCGGTATTTCCGTTTTCGTAGCCGCAGTCGAAGGTCAGATAGATTTTTTTCTCGTCCGTATTCTCTGCATAGAAGGTATCATATTGCTTCAGTTCATCGACGGTTGCGTTGCCAACCGGAGTCTTGCCCTCCTCCTGAAAACTAAGACCCCAGTTTTCTGCGGCCGGCGTGATTTGGGAGGAAATGGTTTGAGAGCCTGAGGGGATATATGTATCGGGAGAAAATTGTATGGCAATCAGGCGTCCGGCAAAATAGGATAAGACAAAAAGCAGGGCGATTGCGAATGGTTTGAGGTATTTGTGAAAGGATGACATAGATACTCCATTTGAGTTTGTTATAGTATGTATATGCATTTCCTTGCAATGTATGTCTGTATATTATTTATAGCCTGTTCTTCTGTTCTCAAGGCTTTTCCTATAAGAATATTTTACTTTTGGATAAAAGGATAGCCAATAGAATTTTGACATGATTGAAAATATTCTGATTGTATGGTAGTATAAAGACACAAACTTGAAAGGGAAAGCAGGTGGGAGAGTTGACAGTAAAGGAACAGCAGCATCAGGAAGATTTACAGCGTTTACGAGGTTTACGGCCAATAGATGATGATTTTATGCGTTGCCTTTTCAAAGACAATATTCCACTGGCTGAACTTGTATTACGTATTATTACAGATAAACAGGACTTGGTTATCACTGATTGTGAGACACAAAAGGACATGAAAAGACTAGTCGGAGCACGTTCTATCTGTTTGGATGCATATGGAGTAGATTCAGAGGGAAAAAGATATGATTTAGAAGTTCAAAGGCAGGATAAGGGAGCAGATCCTCATAGGGCAAGATACCATTCCAGTGTGATGGATATTGAAAATCTTCATTTAGGGCAGGAATTTAAAGAATTACCGGACACTTATACGATCTTTATTATTGAGAAGGATTTTTATGGCAAGGGTGAGCCGGTTTATCCGATTGAGAGGATTAATCTTGCAATAGGCAAATCTTTTGAAGATGGGGAACATATTCTTTACGTGAATGGTGAGTATCGAGGGGAATCTGACTTAGGAAAATTTATGCACGATTTTAACTGTACTCAAGCATCCGATATGAATTTTGAGTTGATGGCAGAACGAACAAGGTATCTGAAAGAAAATCCGAAAGGAGTGCAAGAGATGTGTAAAGTAATGGAAGATATGAGAAATGAATCGTTGAAAGAGGTTGCAAAAAGAATGTTGGCAGACGGGATGTTGACACTTGAAAAAATCGCGGAATATGTCGGGCTTCCTCTTGATGAAGTTAAAAAATTAAAAGCAGAACGGACAGCATAAACAAAATTGCAGGCCGAGAATCCACAAATAGGTTCTCGGTCTTATTCAAACCAGATCCAAACTATATGGTTAGTGAAAAGGAATTTGCGGAGGTAAGATAATGAAGGAAACAAAGGAGAAAATCAAATGGATGGCGGCCGGCTTCCTGGCTGCCCATATATTTTTATTCTGCGTAATCTTCCGTTCGCCCAAAAAGCGGTGGGACCAGGACAGCTATGACTGTGCCATCGTCTGCGGCTGTCGGGTGAGGGAGGACGGCGAGCCGTCCGACACGCTGAAGGCAAGGGTTGAGAAGGGCGTAGAGCTTTGGAAGGAGAAGAAGGTAAAATATCTGATTATGTCAGGCGCGGCGGTCCACAGTGATTTTGTGGAGGCAGAGGCAATGAAGCGGTATGCCATAGAGCTTGGGGTGCCTGCCGAGTACATTTTAGAGGAGAAGCAGGCGGTGAGCACCTATCACAACATGCTGTATTCCTGCCGGATGATGCAGAACTGCAATTTCCAGGACTGTGTTGTGGTGACCAGCGGATGGCATCTGAGAAAGGCAGACCATTACACCAGGTCCAAGGGAGTGCCCTATGTGATGGCCGCCGCTAAGAATCCAAAGAAGCAGAGGCTTTTGGAAATATTGTGGCTTTACGTGCGGACGAATATTCAGATGTATTTAAATATGTGGAGAGGATATTACTGATAAAGAATGGCAATGATAGAAAAAGACCAGGGACAGTTATGTCAGGAGATTCATTATCAGAAAACAGAAAAAGGTATCCTGATTACCGGATGTTACGGAGTGGACGCTCAGGTAGTCCTTCCGGATGAGATTGAAGGAATCAGGGTGAATGGGATTGGGGACTATGCATTTGCCGAGAGTGAGAGGGACAGGACTGGCGGCAGTATGGTGACGGAGATACGATTGCCGTCCCAGGTGACAGAGATTGGCAGGTATGCGTTTTACCGCTGCAGGAATCTAAAGAAGCTGGTGTTGACGGACAGCCTCCTGGAGATTGGCGGCGGGGCGTTTACCGGCTGTAATCTGTCAGAGGTTGAGCTTTATTTTCAAAGAGGAGAGCAAAGCTGTCTGAAATCTATTCTGGACGAGATGCGTTTTGCCATTCGGGTGAAGCTTTTTTATCCTAAAGAAGGAACGGCGTCCCTTTTATTTCCAGAGCATTACGAGGAGGCGGTGGAGAATACGCCGGCAAGAATTTTGTTTACCCAACACCACGGAGCCGGCGGCTACTATCGGCAATGCTTTTATGACAGAAAGTTAGACTATAAGAAATACGACGAGCTTTTCTTCCATACAGTAGTGCAGGAGAAGCCTAGGATTGTGGCAGAGCTGGCTCTTAACCGCCTGCGTTATCCTTTTCGGCTGACGTCAAATGCGAGGAAAGGCTACGAGACTTATGTGAGAGAGCATTTGGAAGCGGCAGCGGATTATCTCATTGGGCAGGAGGATGTGGAAGGGCTTCGTTTCCTTGGCGCGGGAGGATACTGGACAGAGGCGGCCCTTAACTATGGAATCAGCGCGGCGGCAGAGAGGAAGGAGACGGAGATTTTAAGCATTTTGATGGATGAGAAGCATAAGAAGTTTAAAAGAGGGCGAAAGAAGTTTGAGTTGTAGGGAAAGGTGAAGCATGGAGAAGGGCATGGCGGCAGGAGAAAAACTGGAAACAGTGGGCAGAAGGATTCTTACGGTGTCACGCAATGAGCTGTATCTGAAAATGCGTTTTCTGGATGTAGCTCTTTCAAGCCTTGCCTTTGTGATGGATGCGGGGGCGCAAGGGCTTGGGACGGACGGGCTTTTTCTGTACTATCATCCCCGATACTTAGGCGGGCTCTACCGAGAAAACAGGGTGATGGTGAACCGGCTCTATCTGCATCTGGTTCTCCATGGAATTTTCCATCACATTACCAGGAGAAAGGGGCGAAAGGAACGTCTCTACTCCCTTGCCTGCGATATTGCCGCGGAATCCATGATTGACGATATGCAGTACCGCTGTATCCTTAAGAGCCGTTCCCTGCTTAGGCGGGAAACTTATCGAAGGCTTTTTGGCGAGCTTAAGGTTTTGGCGTCAGAGAAGGTGTATGGCGTGCTGGACATGTGGGAGTTGTCTGAGGATGAGCTTTTGCGGCTGGAGGCAGAATTCAGGGTGGATGACCACAGTTATTGGCCCAGGGAGGATGAACAGAAGAAGCAGCAGGAGATTGAAAACCGATGGCAGGACGTGAGTGAACGGATGGAGACGGAGATGGAGACGTTTCCTGAGGAAATGTCGTCGGGGACAGGAGATTTGATTGGAAAGCTTCGGGTGGAGAATCGGGAACGGTTTGATTACCGGCAGTTTTTAAGGAAGTTCTCGGTGCTGCGGGAGGAGGCGTCGGTGGACGAGGATTCTTTTGATTATGTGTTCTATACCTACGGATTGTCTCTTTATGGCAATCTGCCGTTGGTCGAGCCGTTGGAGTGGAAGGAGACCCGAAAGGTGGAGGAATTTGCGGTGGTCATCGATACCTCTATGTCTTGTTCGGGCGACCTGGTGCGGAAGTTTTTGGAGGAGACTTACAGTGTGTTAAGTGAAAGCAACAGTTTTTTCCGGAAGGTGAATATTCATATCATCCAATGTGACGACCAGGTGCAGACAGACCAGGTGATTGCAGGCGCAGACGAGCTTAAGGAATATATGGAGGACTTAGAGCTTAAGGGCGAGGGCGGAACGGATTTTAGGCCGGCGTTTGCATACGTGGAGGAGTTGATGCATCGCCATGCCTTCGGGCAGTTGAAGGGACTCATCTATTTTACCGACGGGAAAGGGGTGTATCCTGCAAAGATGCCTCCCTTTGAGACGGCGTTTGTGTTTCTTCGGGAGGACTATGAGGACGTGGACGTGCCGCCGTGGGCAATGAAGCTGATTCTTTCAGAGGATGAGCTGGCGGATTTTGTCCAATGAAATATACCCAAGGGCACACCGCAATACATGCCCCTATCGGGGCGGGTGGACTCCGTCCATTAAGGTATAAATATACAAAAAGGAGATTCAGTATGAATATCAAGCGTGCGAAACAGGAGATCAAGGATTCCATCGAAGCGTATTTGTTGAAAAATGAGGACGGCAGCTATATGATTCCCTCCATCCGGCAGCGGCCTATTCTTCTGATGGGGCCTCCGGGCATTGGAAAGACTCAGATTATGGCTCAGATTGCCAGGGAATGTAAGATTGGGCTGGTGGCCTATACCATTACCCATCACACCAGGCAGAGCGCCATTGGCCTGCCCTTTATCCGCGAGAAAATCTATGGCGGCAGCAAGTATTCGGCCACAGAATACACCATGAGCGAGATTATTGCGTCCGTCTATGAGAAGATTGAGTCAACCGGAATCAAAGAGGGGATCCTGTTTATCGACGAGATTAACTGTGTCTCCGAGACACTGGCGCCCACTATCTTGCAGTTCCTCCAATGTAAGACCTTTGGAAATCAGGCGGTGCCTAAAGGGTGGATTATTGTGGCGGCAGGCAATCCGCCGGAGTATAACAAGTCTGTGAGGGATTTCGATATTGTGACCCTGGACAGAATCCGGAAAATCGACGTGGAGGAGAATTTTGAGGTATGGAAGGAATACGCCTATCAGGCGGAGATACATCCTGCTATTATAGCGTACCTTGAGCTTCGGCGGGATTATTTCTACCGGATTGAGACTACCGTGGACGGGAAGGTGTTCGCGACTGCCCGCGGGTGGGAGGATTTATCGGAATTTTTGAAAGCCTGTGAAGCTCTGGGGAAACGGGTGGACCGAGAGGTGGTGTATCAGTACATCCAACACTTTAAGATTGCGAAGGATTTTGCCAATTATCTGGAATTATATGAGAAGTACAAGCAGGACTACGGGCTTAAACGAATCGTGGAGGGCAAGTATGGGAGGGAGACCATAGAGAAGCTAAGGTATGCCTCCTTTGACGAGCGTTTAAGCGTGGTGAGTATGCTGATAGGGAAGCTTGGGGAGATGTTTAAGGAACGGTTTTGGGAGGACAGCTTCGTAACCTTGCTCTATGAATACCTGCTTCTCTATAAGGAGTCTATGGATTTAGAACAGACGCTTAAGGAAATGTGGGAGAAATACGAGGGACTGCGCAAAGCCGAGCAGCTTAACAGGGCACAGGACATTATTTGGCGGAAAGCCTTAAGCGCCCTGGAGGAATATCTTAAGGTTCAGAAAAAGGAGTATTTATCGGGTGAGAGTGCATTTGCCCGTGCCAAGGAGATGTTCGGCCAGGAGACTGGGCTTTATGAGGAGAGAATTGCAGAGACATTGGGCGCGCTTGAGCATGCCTTTGATTTTATGGAGGAGGCATTCGGGGACAGCCAGGAGATGGTGGCCTTTGTGACTGAATTGAATACAAACTATTACAGCGTGCAGTTTTTGAAGGACAATGACTGTGAGCGATACTACCGCTATAATAAAAAGCTGTTGTTCGGGGCGCAGCAGGAGGAAATCTTAAATGAATTGGATGAGATTGAACAGGATTTGAATACAGGAATGAAATGAGATGGAATGAAGGAGGAAGAAAATATGTTATTGGTTCATTATCCGAAATGCAGCACATGCCAGAAGGCGAAGAAATGGTTAGAGGAAAAGGGGATGGCATTTGAAGAACGGGACATTAAGGAGAAGAAGCCCACGAAGGAGGAATTGAAAAACTGGCATCAGAAAAGCGGGATGCCTTTGAAGAAGTTTTTCAATACCAGTGGTATGATTTATCGGGAAATGCAGTTAAAGGACAAGCTTCCGGATATGACCGAGGACGAGCAGTATGAATTGCTTGCCACGGACGGTATGCTGGTGAAGCGTCCGATTCTTGTGACGGATACGGCGGTGGTGACAGGCTTTCGTGAGAAGGAGTGGGAGAAGCTGATATGAGAATGGAGGAGTACGGGAAGATAGACTTACATCTCCATCTGGACGGTTCTTTGTCACCGGAAACGATTCTTAAGCTGGCGCAAAGAGACGGTATAGAGCTTCCGGCAGACACCCCGCAGGGGCTTCGTCCCTTTCTTACTGCAAAAAGGGATTGTGAGAGCCTGAATGAATATCTGAAATGCTTTGACCTGCCCCTGGCAGTTTTACAGAGTGTAGAAAACCTTAGTCTGGCGGCTTATGAGCTTGGAATGAAGCTTTCACAAAAAGGTCTTTGCTATGGGGAAATCCGTTTTGCGCCTCAGCTTCACAGGCAGAAAGGAATGACTCAAGCAGAGGCAGTTGAGGCCGTGATTTCAGGGCTTAGCAGGGCAGCTAAGGAGGGTAACCTTTGCCTTAAGGCAATCCTTTGCTGTATGCGGGGCACAGGCGTCCATGATGCCAACATGGAGACGGTTAAGACAGCGGCCCGCTTCCTTGGGAAAGGTGTAGCGGCGGTTGACTTAGCAGGCGCGGAAGCCTTGTATCCCACCAGGGATTATGAGGAGGAATTTCGTCTTGCCAGAAGCCTTTCCTTGCCTTTTACCATTCATGCAGGAGAAGCGGACGGGCCTGAGAGCATCTGGACGGCCCTTCATATGGGCGCCTTAAGGATTGGCCACGGGGTACGCGCGGTTACGGACCATAAGCTGATGGATGAGCTTGCCAAAAGAGGCTGCGTACTGGAGATGTGCCCTACCAGCAATTTACAGACAAAGGCGGTCACAGGTCTTTCGGAGTATCCCCTTCGGGAGTATTTAAACCGCGGGATAAAAGTAACGGTGAACAGCGATAACATGACCGTATCAGATACCTGGGTCGGGAAAGAGTTTGCATTGCTTTCACAGGAATATGGACTTACAGAGGATGAAGCGAAGAAGCTTTTAGAGAATGCAAAAAAAGCGGCATTTGAAATGTAACACATAGACTTGGAGTATGAAGGGCAGGCGCCAGGAGGTAAGAGCTATGACGATTCAGGAAATGAAACGCAGGAAACAGGAGTGGGGATATACATATTTTCAGATTGCACAGTTGTCCGGTATCCCTGAGGAAACCGTACAGAAGATATTTGAAGGCAATGGGGGGAAAGTAGATTACAGGGTGTGGAATGAACTGGAAAATGCTTTTCGGGATAAAATGGTGGTCAAGGAGGCGTCGGCTGCCTATGAGGTGAAGCGTAAGCCAGGCTCATATACCATTGAGGATTACCGGGACCTTCCGGATGACGTAAGGGTCGAGCTGATTGACGGATATTTTTATGATATGGCGGCGCCCACCACCTTTCATCAGTTGATGGCCGCGGAGGTTCACCGGCAGATTGCAAACCATATCATAGACCGTGACGGAAATTGTACGCCTTTTATCTCTCCTGTGGACGTTCAGTTAGACAGCGACGAAAAGACCATGCTTCAGCCGGACGTGGTAATTGTCTGCGATCCCAAAAAAATTGTCAGGCGTAATATTATGGGCGCACCGGATTTTGTGCTTGAGGTGGTTTCTCCTGGAACCAAGCGGCGGGACTATATCGTTAAGCTGGCGAAATATGAGCAGGCAAAGGTGCGGGAATACTGGATTGTGGACCCTTATACCCAAAAGGTGCTGGTGTATTTTCTGGAAGGGGAGGGCGAGGTTAGCATTTATCCTATTGACGCCCAGATTCCAGTCAATATTTTCGGCGGGGAGTTAGTGTTGGATTTTTGGCGGATTGCCGGATGGGCGCGGCAGAAATGGGATTAGATTAGATTTTACAAAAGAAAGGGGTTAAGCTTTCATGGGAATCATAGAGCTGTTTTTGATTGCAGTCGGGCTTTCGATGGATGCGTTTGCCGTGTCCGTCTGTAAGGGACTGTCAATGAAGAAATGTACGTGGAGGAAGGCTTCCCTGGTGGGGGCATATTTTGGGGTATTCCAGGCAGGGATGCCCCTTATAGGGTATTTCCTGGGCGTACAGTTTCGGGATGTGATTACGTCCATTGACCACTGGATTGCATTTGTCCTTCTTGGTTTTATAGGCGCAAATATGGTGAGGGAGGCATTTGCAAAAGGGGAGTGCTGCCAGGAGGCGGACGAGGCTTTAGATGTGAGAACCATGCTTGGTCTGGCGGTAGCCACCAGTATCGACGCCCTTGCGGTTGGAGTGACGTTTGCCTTCCTTAAGGTAAATATTGTTCCGGCAGTCTGTTTTATTGGCGTTATAACGTTTACTTTATCCGTGGCAGGTGTTAAAATAGGCAATATATTTGGGACAAAGTATCAGGCGAAGGCAGAGCTTCTGGGCGGAATTATTTTGATTTTGATGGGGCTTAAGATTCTGTTTGAGCATCTGGGAATTTTAGGATAATGAGAGGAGAGAGGTTATGAAATGGAATCAGTTTCGGCTGACGACGACGACAGAGGCGGAGGATATTGTCAGCAGTATGCTGATGGATTTGGGAATCCAGGGGGTGCAGATTGAGGACAGGGTGCCTCTGACGAAGGAGGATAAAGAGCAGATGTTTGTGGACATCCTGCCGGACTTGCCGGAGGATGACGGTAAGGCGTATCTGACATTTTATCTGGGAGAAGATGATGATAAGGGAAGCATCCTGATGAACGTGAAGAATGAGCTTGAGGAAATGAGCTCTTATCTGAATGTGGGCGAGTGTACCATCGAAGAATCCCAGACAGAGGATGTGGACTGGGTGAATAACTGGAAGCAGTATTTCCATCAGTTTTACATTGACGATATCCTTGTCATTCCCTCCTGGGAGAAGGTAAAGGAGAAGGATGAGGACAGGCTGATTATCCACATTGACCCAGGAACAGCCTTCGGTACAGGCGCCCATGAGACGACCCAGTTATGTATCCGCCAGTTGAAAAAATATGTGACAAAGGGCGCCCGTATTCTGGATGTGGGGTGCGGAAGCGGGATTCTTGGGATGCTTGCGTTAAAGTTTGGCGCAGGGTACTCGGTGGGAACGGATTTGGATCCTTGCGCCATTGACGCCACCCATGAGAATATGGAGGCTAACGGCATTTCAAAAGAGCAGTATGAGGTCATGATTGGTAATATCATTGATGATGCCGCAGTGCAGGAGGCGGTGGGATATGAGAAGTATGATATCGTAGCGGCAAATATCCTTGCGGACGTGCTGATTTCCCTGACTCCTGTGATTGTCCGCCAGATGAAGAAGGGCGGCGTCTATATTACCAGCGGAATTATAGACGATAAGGAAACGGTTGTGGTTAAGGCCGTGAAGGAGGCCGGTCTTGAGGTTCTGGAGGTGAACCATCAGGGCGAATGGGTATCTGTGACAGCGAGGAAGAATTGATGCAGCATTTTTTTGTGACGCCTTCCCAGGTGGAGGGGGACAGGATTATAATCGAGGGTTCTGACGTGAACCATATGAAGAATGTGCTTCGGATGGGCTGCGGCGAGGAGTTGATGGTAAGCGACGGCAATAATCTGAAGTATCTGTGTGCGGTAGAGGAATATGAAGGGGGAAAAGCCCTTCTTCGGATTCTTAAAGAAATGCAGTCGGATACGGAATTATCCTCCGGCATCTATCTGTTTCAGGGGCTTCCCAAGCAGGACAAGATGGAGTTGATCGTGCAAAAGGCCGTGGAATTAGGTGTGTGTCAGGTGATACCGGTAAGTACCAGGCGTTCGGTGGTGAAGCTGGATGAAAAGAAGGCTGCGAAAAAGGTGGAGAGATGGCAGGAAATTGCCAGAAGCGCGGCGAAGCAGGCAGGCAGGGGTTATATTCCCCAGGTGGGTAAGGTGTTGTCTTTTAAGGAGGCTCTTTCCTGGGCGAAGGGGCTGGATGTGCTGCTGATTCCCTATGAGCTTGCCAAGGATATGAAGGAGACAAAGAAAATCATAGCTTCTGTTATGCCGGGGCAGTCCGTGGGTATTTTTATCGGGCCGGAGGGAGGCTTTGAGAGGGAGGAGGTGGAGTTGGCTCTTGAATATGGGGCAAAGGCGGTCACTCTGGGGCGGAGGATTTTGAGGACAGAGACGGCGGGGCTTGCCATGCTGTCTGTTTTGATGTTTCATTTGGAAGAATAGATTTGATAAGGGAGATAATATTATGTCCAAGGTTGAAATATTGCATGAGTTATACAATCAGTGCGGAAATATAAATTTTAATGATTCCCACGAGATTATATCCAGTGCACGCACAGAGGAGGAAGCAGATTTTTTCAGAGTAGTTACTGATTTTATACTACAGCAAAAGCAAAAAAGGGCAATCGACGAAAAGAGGTTTTAGGTTTTTGAAAAAATATATTATATTTGCAGGTGTAAATGGCGCTGGAAAATCTACTCTGTACCAGACGAATCCCTCACTTTTTCGTATGCCGAGAATAAATATGGATGAAATCGTAAGAGAATTTGGGAGTTGGAAAGTTTCTCAAGATGTTATGAAGGCTGGGAAAATTGCTGTCAAAAGGTTAAAGAAGTTTATTGAAGAAGGGATTTCGTTTAATCAGGAAACTACTTTATGTGGGAAAAGTATTCTTCGTAATATGGAGTTGGCTAAAAGTGCAGGATATACGATAGAGATGTACTATGTCGGTCTTGATTCGGCAGAGATAGCTAAAGAACGGGTGCGTTTAAGAGTTATGAATGGGGGCCATGGGATACCGGAACAAGAAATCGATAGAAGGTATCTGGAATCTTTGCAACAACTGGAAAAGGCTTTGGCTCTATGTGATCTGGTTGAATTGTATGATAATACAAGCGTTTTTGTTAAAATCGCAGGTTTTGAGAATGGAATTTGTACAGAGCATGCTTCTAAGGTGCCTGTATGGGCAAAGGATATTCTATAGATTGATTGTGACCTAACACATGGAAAGTACATATTCTGTTAATAAGAAAATAAAAAATCAGGAAGTGAAAGAATGGGAGAAATATATTTAGACAACTCCGCGACAACCCGCGCGTATGACTGCGTCGGTGAACTGGTAAAAAAGGTTATGTGTGAAGACTACGGGAACCCATCCTCCATGCATGCCAAAGGCGTTGCGGCAGAGCAGTATATAAAAGAAGCAAAAGAGACGTTTGCCAGGCTTTTGAAGGTACAGCCAAAGGAAATCGTATTCACCTCCGGCGGAACGGAGAGCGACAACCTGGCACTTCGGGGCGTGGCCATGGCGAACCAGCGCGCAGGGAAGCATCTGATTACCACCGCCATCGAGCATCCGGCAATCATCAATACTATGCGCCATCTGGAGGAGGAGGGCTTTCGTGTCACCTACCTTCCGGTGGACCGTTACGGAAGGGTGAAGCTGGATGCGCTTAAGGAGGCATTGTGCGAGGAAACGATCCTTGTGTCGATCATGTATGTAAATAATGAGGTGGGCTCTGTCCAGCCAATTCAGGAGGCAGCCGGCATTGTAAAGGCTTATAACCGGAACATCCTGTTCCATGTGGATGCGGTACAGGGCTTCGGTAAGTACCGGATTTACCCGAAGAAGCTTAAGGTAGACCTGTGTTCTTTAAGCGGCCATAAGATTCACGGGCCCAAGGGGACGGGAATCTTATATATCGGTGAGAATGTGAAGATTAAGCCCATTGTATTCGGGGGAGAGCAGCAGAAGAATATCCGTTCCGGTACGGAAAATGTTCCGGGAATTGCGGGGATTTCTCTGGCAGCTAAGATGATTTATCAGGATTTGGACGTAAAGATTGCGCGGATGAGGAGGCTGAAACAGCGGTTTATCAAGGGTGTCAGCCAGATTGAGGATACGGCCATCCACGGGCTTTATGATGAAACCAGCGCGCCCCATATTATCAGTGTCGGGTTTGCAGGAATCCGAAGCGAGGTGCTTCTGCATGCCTTGGAGGAAAAAGGCATCTATGTATCCTCCGGCTCGGCATGCTCGTCGAATCATCCCCAGGTCAGCGGCGTTCTGAAAGGAATAGGGGCAAGCCAGGAATTCTTAGATGCCACCTTACGGTTCAGTATGTCGGAATTTACAACGCCAGAGGAGATTGACTATACGTTAGACGCCCTTTATAATATAGTTCCGAACCTTCGGAAATATACCAGGCGTTAAAAAAATCTATGAATAAGAGAGAGAAGATAGAAGATGAGATATCATACTTTTTTAATTAAATACGGAGAGATAGGAATCAAAGGAAAGAACCGTTATCTGTTTGAGGATGCGCTCGTCAGACAGGTGCGGTTCGCACTGAAGGACGTAGACGGGCAGTTTGAAATCCATAAGTCCCAGGCAAGAATCTATGTGGACTGTGAGGGTGACTATGACTATGAGGATACGATTGAGCACTTAAAAAGGGTGTTCGGTATTGTGGGAATCTGCCCCGTTGTCCGCATGGAGGATGCAGGGTTTGAGCAGTTGAAGAAGGAGGTAGTCGCTTACATGGACGAGGCATATCCCAATAAGCGGTTGACCTTCAAGGTGGAGGCCAGGCGGGCCAGGAAATCTTACCCCCTGACCTCTATGGAGATGAACTGCGCTCTGGGAGAGGCCATTCTTGACGCGTTTCCGGAGACAAAGGTGGACGTACACCATCCGGACGTGATGCTGAATGTTGAGGTCAGAAACGAGATTTACGTCTATTCCCGAATTATAAAAGGGGCAGGCGGAATGCCGGTGGGAACCAACGGAAAGGCGATGCTTTTGTTGTCGGGCGGGATTGACAGCCCTGTGGCGGGCTATATGATTTCTAAGCGGGGCGTGGGCATTGAGGCCACTTATTTCCATGCGCCGCCCTATACCAGTGAACGGGCGAAGCAGAAGGTGGTGGATTTGGCCAGGATTGTGTCCCGATATGCAGGGCCTGTTAAGCTGCATGTGGTGAATTTTACGGATATTCAGTTGTATATCTATGACCAGTGCCCTCATGATGAGCTGACGATTATTATGAGACGGTATATGATGCGGATTGCGGAGTATTTCGCGAAGAAGGATGGATGCCTTGGGTTGATTACGGGTGAGAGCATCGGGCAGGTGGCGAGCCAGACCATGCAGAGCCTTGCCGCTACCAATGATGTGTGCACCATGCCGGTGTACAGGCCCGTGATTGGGTTTGACAAGCAGGAGATTGTGGATATTGCGGAGAAAATCGGGACTTATGAGACGTCGATCCAGCCCTTTGAGGACTGCTGTACGATCTTTGTGGCGAAGCATCCGGTGACAAAGCCCAATGTGGAGGTGATTCGCAGGTCGGAGGAAAATCTGAGCGAGAAGATTGATGAATTGATGAAGACGGCCCTTGAGACGGCGGAGATGATTGAGGTGAAATAGGAGAGCCTTCATGGAACATTATATTACAAAGATTCGGATTGAAAAGTTAAGGCATTTGTCGGATATTGAGATTGAGCTGAATCGTGAAAAACGGACAAACCTGCTGTTGACGGGGAAAAACGGCTCAGGGAAAACGACAGTATTAAATGCAATAAAAAGTTATTTGAGAGCAATTAATGACGGCAACCTTGAAAATGTAGAAGTAATCTATCCAAGAATTGTAAAAGATGCGTTGGAAGAAATAGAGAATGCTAGAACACAGGATGAGAGGTTTGAGGCTGAAAATAAATATCAATCTTTTTTTCAGACGCTTGAAGTATATAAACAAGGTATTACTATATATTTTAATGAGACAGATGGTTTAGAAAGATTATATTCATGTGGAAAATTTTTGACGGCATCTTACGGCGCTAGCAGAATGACGGGTATTGAAAAGCAAGATGGTGTTGAGAATGTAGTATTGGATACTAAATATTCCATAGATTCAAATCCTGGGGCTATTTTGTTAAAGTATCTGGTTCATCTAAAAACGCAGCAGGCGTATGCGAGAAATGAAGGTGACTTTGCAACTTTACATTTGCTGGAAGAGTGGTTTGAACGTTTTGTAAATGCTCTCAGGATATTATTGGACAATCAGGATATCCAGTTAAAATATGATTATAAGACATATAATTTTCAAATTATTGAGTCAGAGCAAAAATCCTTTGGCTTTGACCAGTTGTCCGATGGATATTCGGCAGCAATACAGATTGTGGCGGATCTTATCCTGAGAATGGAACAGAATTGGTTACAGAAGGGCAGCCTAAGCACGTATGATACCGAAGGAATTGTCCTAATCGATGAGCTTGAAACCCATCTGCACATCAGCCTGCAGAAGACAATCCTGCCTTTTTTAACGGAATTCTTTCCCAATATACAGTTTATTATAGCGACACATTCGCCCTATGTTTTAAATTCCATTGATAATTGCGTCATCTATGATTTGGAGAATCACATCCGCATGGAGGATATGTCCGCATATTCAGCCGAAGGGATTGCCGAAGGATATTTCGGCGTGGAGTCTTATTCAGAACGCCTCATACAGAGAGTTAGAAGATACAAGGAGTTAGTTGAACTGAAAAATCCTACGGATGACGAACGGGCGGAGAGAGCAAAGATTTTCGTGGAAATGAAGCAGGTGCCAGGCGACCTGGCATGGGAGGCAAAAGAGGCTTTTGAAGAAATAGAGAGTAGAAGGAAACGCCATGATTAAGTATAACCGCGAAGATACAGAGAAGGCGAGGAGGGCAGTTGAAGCGCTTAAGAAGGCAAAGTCTTCTAATGGAGACTATAATACGCCTGAGGTCAATGCCGCCCTTGACGAGATGTTTCACGGCAAATGTTATATCTGCGAAAATAAAGAAGGAATTTCATTACAGATAGAGCATTTGAAACCGCATCAGGGAAAAGTAGATTTAAAGTATGACTGGGATAACTTATTCCGGGCCTGTGCCCATTGTAATAATATAAAAAGCGCCAAATATGACCCCATATTAGATTGTACCCAGGTAGAGGTTGACCGGAAGATAGCCTTTCGGAAAGAAGGGTATTTTGGTGTGGAGGAGGAGCTCCGGTTTATTGCGTTAGAGGACGGGGACGAGATTAACAATACGGTTGAATTATTGCATGAAGTATATTATGGAGGCACGCCACAGAAAAAGGTAGAAGCAACCAATATCCGCCGCCGTTTGCGCCGTAATCTGTCAAATTTTAAGAATCTGGTTCGGGATTATGAAGATGCAGAAGATTACGATAAGGAGGATATGAGATGCTTAATCCGCCGAGAAGTGGGACAGAGCGCGGAATTTGCCGCGTTCAAGAGATGGCTTTTGTGGGATCATAAGGAAAAATATAAGGATTTGCTTCAGTATTGCGGATTGTGAGACAGATAAGAAAAAGGGCAAGGCTTTTTCAAATACATAAGCCTGCCCTCTGTGTTCCCCAATACCTAAAACAGATACCCTGAATACGGTTACTCGCAGATGTAAGCCTTAAGCGCATCCAGAATCGTATCAATCTCAGCCGTATCAGCGTGAATATTCAAGTCAATCGGCTTGGAAAGGTCTAAGCTGAAAATCCCCATAATAGACTTAGCGTCAATCACGTATCTTCCGGATACGAGATCGAAATCATGGTCAAATTTTGTGATATCATTTACGAAAGACTTTACCTTATCAATAGAATTCAAAGAAATCT